>JBEBFV010000144.1:0-12925 GCA_040081795.1 Limisphaerales bacterium
GTCTGGGTGAGAGGGGAAAGTTGATCAGCGTTCAGATTTCAGCGGTTTCCACGCGTGCTCACTGAAAACGGAACACTTGTCTCCTCGCGCCTTAGCGAACAGCGAGCCGCTCAAAAGGCAGGCGCATACTGCAACTGCCAGTCATCAGCCCAAGTGTGGTTGCCCGGCGTCAGGCCCCACATGGAACTGCGCAGGTCGGTGCCTTTGTAGTATTGGGCATGGCCGTCCATGAAGATGAGGTTGCCGCCATTGTTGTGCAGCGAGCTATACTGCTCGGTCCACCCTTGGGGACTCAGTGGCGTGCGCGTGTAGTGCCAGTTGATGTAGTTGGCACCGGACCGGTTTGGCCGCTGCCAGGCGCGTTGGGATCGGAATGCGCCCTCCTGCAAGAACACCATGTCTGTCGGCTGCGGTATCTGCGAGCCGCGCCGCGCCATCACCATGGCGTTGCCCAGATAGCTCGTGGAGTTCTGGGCGTTCGGGAGGTAAAGGGCGGCCAGTGTCGGATCGGAGTCCGCGGCGGCAGGACAGGAGAAAACTTTGCTGTTCGTCCCCACGGTGGGCTGGAGCACGCCGAGATAGTTCGGCGTCGTGGTGGTGGCGAAGTTGTCCACCTGCGCGGTGGACGGAGGCGTTCTGTCGTCGCTGTTGTCCGCGTAAAGCGTCAGCGCCAGCCCGAGCTGTTTCTGGCTGTTTAGGCAGCTTGCCTGTTTGGCCTTGCCCTTCGCTTTGGCCAGCGCAGGCAGAAGCATGCCGGCCAGAATTGCAATGATGGCGATAACAACGAGCAGTTCGATGAGGGTGAAGGCCGCGCGCTTAGCAACCGCGCCGGGCTGCGGGACGAAGGTTTTCTCGGGCATGAGCCGACGAGACGCCCCATTGCCTGCAGCGTCAAGTCCGATCTAAATTCTGAACACGGATTACTCTCCTCAAGCCTTCGGCAGCGTGACGTTCTCTAGGCCCAGCTTGAAGAAATGCTCCGGCGGGGCTGGCTCGCAGACGTGCCAGCCTTGCACGTAGTCCACGCCGATGGTCTTGAGGACTTGGAGCACGCCGGCGTTGACGACGTATTCGGCCACGGTCTGCTTGCCAAGGATGTGCGCGATCTCGTTGATGGACTTCACCAGCGCGCGGTTGATCGGGTCCACGTCCACGGAGCGGATGAAGCTGCCGTCAATCTTCAGCACGTCCACCGGCAGGTCGCGCAGGTAAAGCATCGAGGACGCGCCCGCGCCGAAGTCGTCGAGCGCGAAGCGGCAGCCGAGCTGCTTGATGGCTGTGACGAGCTGCCGCGCGTGCGCGAGGTTCTGGATCATCGCCGTCTCGGTGATCTCGAAGAGCACCCGGTCGGGCGCGATGTTGGAGACGGATAGCAGGCGCTCAACGATGACGGGCAGGTGCGCGTTGTTGAGCGTGCGGGCGGAGAGGTTGATGGAGAGCGAGAGCTTCGGGTGCGCCGCCAGCAGGCTCATGGACTCGTATAGCGCGAACTGGTCTATCTGCTGCATGTTGCCAAAGTTCTCGGCCGCGGAAAGGAACTGCCCCGGCATGATGATCTTGCCGTCGGGATCGCGCAGCCGCACGAGCGCCTCGAAATACGCGCGCCCATCCGCGCGCAGCGGCAGGATCGGCTGAAGCCACATCTCCATGCGGTGGTCACGTAGGGCGTCCTTGATGCGGATGGACCACCCGGCCTCGGTGCTGAGCTGTGCGATGGCCTGGTTGTCCGGGCGGAAGACCTCGTGGCCGTTGCGCCCGTGGGTCTTCACGTAGTAGCAGGCGGAGTCCGCGTGCGAGAGCGCGTCCTCTGCGGTGACCGCGCCATCAATCCGTGACAGCCCGATGCTCGCCGTGCAGCAGAAAGTCTTGCCGCCTTCCTTGAACCTCGACTCGTCGAAAATCTGCACGAGCAGCCGTGCGAACTGCGTGGCCGCCGCCTCATCCGCGCCGTGGAGCAGCACGGTGAATTCATCACCACCAAGCCGCGCCAACTCGTCGCCGGGCCGGAGCTGGTCGCGCAAGGTCCGCGCGACGTCCACGAGAAGACGATCCCCCGCCTGATGGTCGAGCGAGTTGTTGACGACCTTGAAATTGTCGAGATCGAGGTAGAGCAGGAAGCTGTGCGCGCCGCGCGCGGCCTTGTCCACGGCGCTTTGCAGCACTTCGAGAAAGAACCGGCGGTTGTGCAGGCCGGTGAGCGGGTCGTGGTTGGCGAGGTAGAGCAAATCCTCCTCCAGCCGCTTGCGCTGCGTGATGTCGGTGAAGATCAGCACCACGCCAAGGAAGGCCCGGCGCTCGTCACGGATGGCGTCGGCGCGACAAAGTGTCGGCGCGATGCGCTCGCCGGTCGCGCGCATCTCCACCTCGCCGCTCCACGAGCCGCCTTCCTCGCAAGTGCGCCAGATATCGTCCCACAGCTCCGACTTTTGGAATAGCCGCCGGTGCCGCTCGGACACCCCAAGCTCCGGAGCGCCCAACCCGAAGAAGTCCGCGTATGCCTCGTTGACGTAGGTGACGTGGCCCTCCGGATTCAAAATCGCAATCGCGTCCCCTGCGGCGTCCACCGCTCTGCTGATGCGCAGCATCTCCTCGTGCGTTCGTTGGCGTTCCTGCGCGACGGCCTGCTCGGCGTCATCGGCGGCGGACTTGCGCTTGAGCGTGGCGATGATGCGGGCCTGGACCTCGAGGAAGTTGAACGGCTTGTTGACGTAGTCCACTGCGCCGAGGTTGAACGCGCGCAGCTTGTCCTCCGTGCGCTCGCGCCCCGTGAGGACGATGACGGGGATGTGCTTGAGCGCCGCGTCGGCCTTGAGCGCGGCCAGCACGTCGAGGCCGTCCATGTCCGGCAAGCCGAGATCGAGCAGCACGAGGTCGGGCACCTTGGACCGCGCCAGCCCCAGCGCCTTCTGCCCCTCGCCGGCGGTGTCGGACTCGATACCGTCGGTCTGGAGGGAAATTGCCAGCAGGTCGGCCATCTCGGGGCTGTCCTCGACGATCAAAACTCGGGGCGTGCGCATGATGAAACCGGGTGCCGCTGAACGGCGCAGATGATTCCGTGCGACACCTCAAAGTCCAACACTAAATCTGCTCTTACAACGACAGCAGCAGCTTCTTGATCTCCTTCAGCACCGCAAGCGGCTCCGTCCTCATCAAGCGCGGGAACTTGCCGCCGAGCTGGATGTAATCGCCGCGCCGGTGGAGCATCAGCTTGTCGCCCTTCGTCTCGATGGCATCCAGCCCGCGCTCTCCAGCGAGCAGCCTCAGTTCAGTGGCCACCAGAAGCAGCTCCACCGGCTTGGGCCACTTGCCATAACGATCCCGCAATTCCCTGCCCAGCGCATCCACATCCGCCTTCGACTCCGCCTGCGCGAGCTTGCGATACGCCTCGATGCGATGCTGCGGTTCGGTGATGTAGGCGGGCGGGAGAAACGCGCCGCCCCGTTTGGTTTCGCGTTTCTGGTTTTGCATTTCGGGTTCGTCTGAGTGCGAATGCGAGTCTTGGATCCACACATCGCTGTCACGCGGGACCGAGATGGAGGGCGTGTTGCGTGTTGCGTGTTGCGTGTTGCGTGAGGGCGTTCGCTGCCCTTTGGTTTCGGGCACGGAACACGCAACACGCAACACGTCCGGCTCCTCCGCCACCGGATTCATCACCAGAAAATCCAGCCGCAGCGCTGCATTCGTCCGCTGCTTCACCTTCTCGCCCTTCAGCGCGGCCACGCTTTGCTTGAGCAAATTGCAGTAAAGCTCGAAGCCCACGGCCGTGATGTGGCCGCTCTGCTGTGCGCCGAGCAAGTTGCCCGCCCCGCGAATCTCCAGGTCGCGCATCGCGATTTTGAAGCCGCTCCCAAGCTGCGCGTATTGCTTGATGGCGCTCATGCGCTTGCGCACATCCGTGAGCAGGCGCGCGTGGCGCGGCAGGAGCAGGTAGGCGAACGCCTGGTGCTTGTAACGGCCCACGCGCCCGCGCAGCTGGTAAAGCTGGCTCAACCCAAACCGGTCCGCGCGGTCTATGATGAGCGTGTTCGCGTTCGGAATATCCAGGCCGCTCTCGATGATGGTCGTGGACAGCAGCACGTCCGCCTCGCCGTTCACGAACTTCGTCATGACCTCCTCCAGCTCGTCGCCGTTCATCTGCCCGTGGCCCACGACGACGCGCGCGTGCGGCACGAGGAGCTGCAACTTCGAGCGCATCGTCTCGATGGTTGTCACGCGGTTGTGCAGGAAGAACACCTGCCCGCCGCGCTCCAGTTCACGGCGGATGGCATCGCGGATGACGCGGTCGTCATAGTGCTCCACGATGGTCTCGACCGGCAGCCGGTCCTGCGGTGGCGTCTGAATCGTGCTCATGTCCCGCGCCCCGGTGAGCGCGAGATACAACGTGCGCGGGATGGGCGTCGCCGAGAGTGTCAGCACGTCCACGTGCGTGCGCATCAGCTTGAACTTCTCCTTGTGCATCACGCCGAAGCGCTGCTCCTCGTCAATGACCACGAGGCCAAGGTCCTTGAACGTCACGTCGCTCTGCACGAGCCGGTGCGTGCCGATGACGATGTCCACCGCCCCCGCCGCGAGCTGCTCCACGACTTGCAACTGCTCCTTGCGCGTGCGGAAGCGCGAGAGCAGCTCGACCCGCACCGGGTAGTCCGCCATGCGCTCGCGGAAGGTGTTGTAATGCTGCTGCGCCAGCACGGTCGTGGGCACGAGGATGGCGACCTGCTTGCCGCCCATCACGGCCTTGAACGCGGCGCGGATGGCAATCTCCGTCTTGCCGAAACCCACGTCGCCGCAGATGAGGCGGTCCATCGGCTTGGGAATTTCCAAGTCGTGCTTCGTCTCCTCGATGGCGCGGACCTGGTCGGCCGTTTCCTCGTAGAGAAAGGAGCTCTCGAACTCGCGCTGCCAAGGGGTGTCCGGCCCGAACGCGTGGCCGGGCTGCGTGGCGCGCTGGGCCTGTATCTTGAGCAAGTCCGCCGCAACATCCCGCACCGCGCGCTCGGCTTGTTGCTTGGTTTTCTCCCAACGCTTGCCCCCGAGCGTGTTCAGCGGCGGACGCATCTTGCCCGCGCCGACGTATTTGCTGATGAGATGCGCCTCGGTGACGGGGACGTAGAGCTTGGGCGGCTCGCGGTCGGTGTCGGACGGCGCGTATTCCAACACGAGACATTCGATGCCTTCTTCGGCGTGGGGCGGACACTCCTGTCCGCCGGGCCGGGTGGTGGGAGAACCCGGACTGGGGGACAGGAGTGTCCCCCCCACGGGCCGCAGTTGCTCCGGGTCCAAGTGATGCCGCTCGCGCCCGGGTTTGTTCGTGGGCAGCAACTTCAACCCCTTGTAGCGCCCGATGCCGTGCTGGAGATGCACGACGTAATCGCCTTCCTCCAGCTCGCTGAAGTCAATGTCCAGCGCCGAGCGTGCGGCAATCGCGTGCGCCGACTTCATCCGCCGGGGCCGCTGCACTTTGTAGCGTCCGAAAATCTCCGCGTCCGTCACGACGACGAACTTCGCCGCCTCGCATAGGAAACCGCGCGCAAGGGTGCCGAGGTGCAAAGTAGGGCGGGCATCCTGCCCGCCTTCTGACTTCCTTTCGCCAGCCCCTTTCAGAACCGTCTCCTGCCACACCTCCTGAAAACGCTGTGCCTCGCCGTCGTTGTTGCACACCACTTGAACATGGAAACCCTGCCGCAGACAACTGGCGAGCTGATGGAAGAAATCCTGGCGCAGGGCCAGGGCAATTTCCTGCTCCGGCATTCGGTCGGAGATTGGGCGGAAGGCGTAGAGAGAAGTTAGGGAGAATGATGGGTGATGGGTGATGGGTGATGCGTTGATGAGCGCAGAATTCAGTTTTGCATGCGGAGGCGTCGCAGCCTCTTCACCCCCGCCCCCATCGAGGGTGAGGTCCGGGGTGAGGGGGCGGACCGAAGCAGCCGACGGCTCGACGTGGGTAGGGCGCGTCTGTCCCAGCGCGCCGGTTGGGCGGTCGGACACATCAGCGGCGCGCTGGGGACAGACGCGCCCCACCTCGTCGTCCATCTCGATCAATTCCCCCTCCATCAACGCGACCACCGTTATTTGCCGGGCGAGCAATTTCCCGCGTAGCTCCTGCCAGCTCGCAATGAACGGGTCATTGGTCGGAACCAGCTCCCCATATTCCTCCGCGTGCCGCTCGATGGCCTCCGGTTCGCAGAGGATGACGATGGTGTCATTCGGCAGGTAATCGAGCAGCGTCGCAAGTGGAGCGCGGCCTTCAGGCCGCTTCAGCGTGCGGACATCTTGTGTTTCGGAAGAGGACGGACCTGTCGGAACTTCGGAAGTTGAAGCGGGCTGAAGCCCGCGCCCCACCTCCCTCTTCAACACGCCCAACTCCCCCGCCGGAGGCAGGATAACTACTTCCAACTCCCCGCCTTCGCGCGACACCTGCGTGACCGGGTCGAAGCTGCGCAACGACTCCAGCTCATCGCCGAAGAACTCCAGCCGCACCGGCCACGGACTCGTCAGCGGAAACACATCCACGATGCCGCCGCGCAGGGCGATTTCGCCCTTCGCCGAGACTTGCGCCTCGGAATCGTAGCCGTTGTCCTCCAGCCACTCGATGAGGTCGAGCGGGTCCAAGCGGTCGCCGCGCCGCAGCGTGCGCGTGCGGGCCGCGAGCATGGCGGGTGGGAAAGTGCGTTGAAGAAGGGCAGTTATGGAAGTGGTGACGAGTTGAGCAAAGGGGGCTTGGGATCGCTCGCTAGCGTCTTGGACTGCGGCAGTCCTCTGCCGCTTTGCCGATGGCGGTGGTCCAGCCGAAAGCGCCAGAGGACTGGCGCAGTCCAGAACCTTGCGGACTTCCATCCGGCACGCGGCCAGCGCCACCAGCGTCTCCAACCGCTCGCTGATGACATCCGCGTGCGGGAGCTTGTCCTCGTGCGGCAGGGTTTCCCACGCGGGGAAGAAGAGGAGCAGGGCGTGATTAGAAGATAGAGGATGGAAAGTAGAGGATTGAGGGGATTGTGGTTTCGTGGCGCTCCCGGCCTCCGGACGGCTATTCTCTATCCTCTCTCCGCTATCCTCTATCTTCTGTCCTCTGCCGCCGAGCCACGTCTCCAAGTCCTGATGCAGCGTCTCCTGCGCCTTGAGATTCTCGGCCACGAGCACGATGGGCCGATTGGGGAATTCCTTGTGCAAACACGCGGCCAGAAACGCATGCGAGGACCCGGTGATACCGCCAAAAGTCAACGCGCCGCCCGACTCCACACGCCGCAGCAGGCCCTGCGCGGCGGGAGCGTGGCGAAGACGCGAAAATAATTCGTCGAACATGAGGCGTGCGAGCCTCCCCAACCGGCGCAGGCTGTCACCCACGCGTTGAACGCGTCAAGGGTGGCGGCTGGGAAGTGAACCCAAAGATTTGGGGCGGACAAAGATGGGGAACTGGCGTAGCCAAGTCCCTGAATCTGGAACTCAATGGCAGGAAGATTAAGGGCAGGAAAATTGGGAGAGGAAATCTTCCTGCCCTTAATCTTCCTGCCAAATTCCCTCCTCTTTGTCCGTCCCAAATCTTTGGGTTCCTTCAGATGTTCCGCTTCAGCCTTGCGGCGTAGAAGCCGTCGAAGCCCTCGCGGTCCGGACGCAGATGGAGTTCCTGTTCGAGGGTCCATGCCGCGCCGCGCTCGGCGAGGAAGGCCTGTATCTGCCGCTCGTTTTCATCAGGCAGGAAGCTGCACGTGGCATAGACCAGCTTGCCTCCCGGCTTCACGAACTGCGAATAGTCCTTGAGGATGCGCGCCTGCATGCGCACGAGCCGCGCGATTTCCTTGGGCGTCATCTTCCACTTCCCATCCACGCTCCGGCGCAACGTGCCGAGGCCGGAGCATGGCACGTCCAGCAGCACGCGGTCGGCGGTGGCGAACAAATCGGAATGCACCTGCTCCTTGTCGAGCACGCCCAGTTCGATGATGGAGATGCTGGCCCGCTTGGCGCGCTCGGCGAGGGCATGAAGCGGCTTGTCCCGCACGTCCAGCGCGAGCAGACGGCCCTTGTTCCGCATCAACGCCGCGAGGTGCAGCGTCTTTCCACCTGCGCCACAGCACGCATCAATCACTGTCTGCCCCGGCTCGACTTGCAGCAGCGGCGCGACGTGCTGGGAAGCGGCGTCTTGAATCTCAAACAGCCCGTTGCAGAAGGCGGTCGAGTTGCCGAGCTTGCGGCGTTCCTTGAGGCGCAGCGCATCGGGCAGCCCCGGCACTTCCTCGGCCTCGATGCCTTGCAGGGCGAGGTCCGCCTTCAACCCGGCAGCCGTCGTGTGCAGCGCGTTGGCACGTAAGAAAACGTCGGCGGGTTGGTTGAGCGCCGCGAGCAAGCCCGGCCACTCGGAACCGAATTCCTTGGCCCCGAGTTCAAACAGCCAGTCGGGAATGGACGCGCGAATTGCGAGGGGAAGGTCTTCGCCCAGGCTGACGGGCTGCCCCTCGGACGACGCCTCGTGCCGCGCCCAATACGCCTCCCACAACGTCCGCAGGCGCTCGTCCGTGATGGCCTCGGGCAGCAGGCACTCGGCATCCGGCAGCCCCGCGAGGCTCCAGTTCAGCCGCCACCAGCGGACATTCTCGTAAACACTTTCCGCGAACAGCCGGCGGTCGCGCGCGCCCCACTTGCGGTTGGCCTTGAGCCGCGTGTCCACCGTTTGCTCGGCGTATTGGTTGCGCGCGAAGATGTCGCCCAGGGCGGCGAGGATTTCCGAAGTGATGTTGGGATGCAGAGTCACAGGAGAAAAGAGTAAGCAGTGATTAGTGATTAGTCTCGCAGCAATTCGGGGTGGCCCTCGCTCTCACCGACGCTTGAGCCACAGCAAACCCGCCAGCCCGCCAGCGACATAACCTCCCAAATGCCCGCCCACCGAGACGCTCATGCCAGGCAGGAAGGCGAGGAGGATGTCCTTCGCAACGAGCGCCAGCGCCAGCCAGACGACCGGCACGCGCACCGCCGCGTCGAGCAACGTGACATTGCCCCCCAGCCGTCCGGCCACCACCAAGCCCACGAAGCCACAGAGCACGCCGCTGGCCCCCGCCGCCTGTCCGCCGCCCGTGAGCAGATGGCCGGTCGCGCCCGCGAAGGTGAAGGCCAGCCACGCGCCAGCATAACGCAGCGGTCCGAGCGCGTTGCACGCCAGTCCGCCAAAGACATGGAGCAGCAGGAGATTCCACGCGAGGTGCAGGCTGTGACCGTGGATGAACGGATGCGTGAGCAGGCCCGGCAGTTGCCAGCCCGTGAGCGTGAGCATCGCAAAGCGGCGTTCGTCCACCAGCCATTGGAGCCAGAAGCAGACGAAGACGAGTCCGAGCGCGAGGTAGCTCGCGAGGAGCCCGCGACGTTCGAAGACTTCGAGACGGAGCCAGGACATGGGGAGTGATTAGTGTTTAGTAATTTGTATTCAGTCTGCCCGGCCGCGCGGGCGCGTTCGCCGACTGAACACTGAACACTGATTACTGAACGCTTGTCTCCACCGTCAATGCGCGTGCTTGAAGGCGGTGTGGTCCGCGCTGCCACCGGCGAGCAAGTAGGCCAGCAGGTCGAGCACTTGCTCCTTATCCAGCGCGTTGAGCAGGCCGGAAGGCATGAGCGAGAGCGCGGAGGGCTTGCGCGACTTGATGGCGCTCTTCGCGACCTTCTGCACCTGCGCGGCGGTGGGGCCGGTTTGGATGGTCACGCTGGCCGCGTCCTCGGCGAGGATGAGGCCGGAGAGGGAGTTCTCGTCGCCGAGTTCGAGGGTCACGTTGCGATACTTGTCCTCGATGGCCTTCGAGGGTTCGAGGATTTCCTGCAACACGGCTTTGGCGTCGCCTTTGTATTTCTTCACCACGTCGCTGAGGCTCGGACCGAAGGCGACGCCTTCCTTGCCGAGCTGGTGGCACTGCGCGCACGCGAGCGCGGCGAACTGCTGCTGGCCGCGCGCGAAATTGCGGTGCTGGCCCACGCGCTTCAGGTCGTCGGCGAAGTCAGCGGGCTTCCACTCGGTAATCTTCACCGTCGGTTCGGGGTTCTTGGCAAGGAACTCGGCGGGGTTGTCCGCGACGATGAGAACGCCGCGCATGATGAGGTGGTGGCCGGGGAAGGAGCAGATGTAGGGATAAGCTCCTTCTGTCTTCGGCGCGGTGAACTCGATGACCTGCTCCTTGCCGTGGTCAATGAGCTTGCTCGCCCAGAGGATGTCCGGGCTTTCGGGCACGTAGTTGACCTCGAAACCTCTCGCGCCGAGGGCCATCGCCTTGAGGCCGATTTCGTCGCCCTTGCCGGGCTTCACGAGCAGGATGTTGTGAGGCATGAAGTCCGGGTTGGCGAAGGTCAGCTTGATTTTCTTGCCGGGCTTCACGGCGATTTGCTTCACGTCATACATCATGCGCTCGGGGATGGTGCCGATGCGGATGGTCGTGAGCGCGGGCGTGTCCGAGAGGATGCCGGACTTCTGCGCGGCGACTTCCTGCAAGCCCGCGATGACGCCGCCGCGCGTGGAGGCCTCCACGTTGAACCACAGGTGCTTCACCGTGTTCGCCGCGATGCGCGCGTGCGGCTCGGGGGACTTGAGCACTTGGTCAAGGAGCGCCGCGTTCTGGACGTTGTGCTGCTGATGGACCCACAGCCCTTCGAGCAACGCGTGCCCGTGCTCGGCCTTCGTCGGGTCGAACTGCTTCAGCCAGCTCTGCGCGGCGGCAATGACTTCCTTCGTGTCGCGCCCGCTCAACTCGACGCGGGTGCGGTGGCGCACGCCGTCGGCGGGGTGCTTCAAGTTCTCCAGCAGCGCGGGAATCGGCTGGCCGGCGATGGCCACGGGCTTTTGCAGCGGTCGGCCCTTCGCAGTGACGCGGTAGATGCGGCCGTGTTTGTGGTCGCGGTTCGGGTCGCGGACGTTGTGCTGCATGTGGCCGATGATGACGTTGTGCCAGTCGGCCACGTAGAGCGCACCGTCGGCGCCGAAGATGGCGTCGGACGGGCGGAAGTTTTTGTCGCCGCTCATGAGCAGGCCGCGCGACTTGTCCTCGGTCTTGGTGCCGTCGGCGTTGTCCCTCGTCACCGTGAGTTCGTCGCCCGCCGGCTCGCCCCAGACCGCGCCGGTCTCGGGATTGCGCGTGAGGCTGTAGTGCTTGATGCCGAGGAAGCCGATGACGTTGCAGATGAGGAAGTCGCCCTGCATCGCCTCGGGGAAGTGCGTGCTGGAGACGACTTCGCTCGCGGTCACGGGGCGAACTTCCTTCTTCAACAGCTCGGTCATCTTGAAGCCCTTCGCATCGGGGCGCACCTGGAACGCGCGACCTCCCGTGCCGTCGGTGGCGTAGTGATAGCCCCAGCCGTCGAAGGAAATCCCGTGCGGGTTCGGCGAGTTGCCGGCGTGCATCGCGATGGTGAAGCGGCGCGGGTCGAAGCGATACATCGCGCTCGCGCCGGTCTGGAGCGAGGAGCCCCACGGATGCTCGTGGTTGTGCTGCATGAAGACGCCGCTCTGCCAATAGATGCCGCCGTCCGGCCCCATGATGAGGTTGTTCGCGCCGTGGTGCGTGTCGGAGGAATCCAAGCCTTGCAGCATGACGATGCGCACATCGGCCTTGTCATCGCCGTCGGTGTCCTTGAGGAAAACGATTTCCGGCGGGCACGTCACGAGCACGCCGCCGCCCCAGAACTCGAAGCCGAGCGGATTCTGAATCTTGGCGAACTCCGTCATGCGGTCGGCTTTGCCGTCGTTGTTGTCGTCATGGAAAATGAGCAGCGCGTCGTTCATCGGCTTGAGCGGCTCCCACATCGGGTAAGTCGGCCACACGGAAGCCCACAGCCGGCCCTTCGCGTCCACCTGCATCTGCACGGGGTTGATGAGCTGAGGGAAGCGCGCCTCGTCGGCGAAGAGATTCGCCTCGAAACCCTTCGCCACGGCCATGTGCTTGAGGCCCTCCTCGCCGCTGATGTAGCGGAGCGCGCCTTCCTTCACCGCGCTGGAACTCTTGCTCTTGCCGCCGACGTTCGAGACGACGGGCACGGGCCGGGGCACGTTGCTGTCATCAATGTTCTTGTCCTTGCCCACCGCGCGCGCCCACACGCGCTCGTCGCGGTTCGCGGCCAGCACATCAAACATCGTCAGCTCGTGCTGGAGGACCACCGCATTGTTCTGGCCGTCCACGAAGGACAGCGTCGAGCGGCCACCGAACACATCGTTGGCATCGCGCGAGCGGTAGCGGGCGTGCCAGTAAGTGTCCTTCTCCAGCACGGCGGCGCGCAGCGATTCCATCGAGCCGGACGCGCTCACGGACTTGTTGAACAGCGCCTTCGCGATGGCCTCGGCGAGCTGGCGGTTGCCCTCCTCGGTGAGGTGAATGCCGTTGATGGTGAGCGGCGTGCGCGCGGCCTTGAAGAGCGCGAGCGACGGGTGGAACAAGTCCACGAACGCCACGCCCGCTTCCTTCGCGGCGGCCTCGGTGGCCTTCGTGTAAGCATCGAGCTGCGCGTTGTGCGCCTTGCCATCGGGCACGTTCGGGTTGCGGGTGTCCTCGTGCGCGATGGGGCTGAAGAGGACGATGCGCGGGAAACTCTTGCCGTTGGCCTTCGAGCCGCGCGTGCGGCGCACGAAGTCCACGAGCTGCTTCTGGTAATCCTCCGGTTTGTTGTCGAACGACTCATTGTAGCCGAAGAAGGCGAAGACCACGTCGGCCTTCACCTGCTGCAAGTAGGTCGTGATGGACGGGATGCCGCTGCTGCGCGGGTAGGAATTGGGGCGGTCGCCGCTGGCGCTCAAGTTGCGGAAGCGCACCTGCTGGCTGTCGAGCTGGCTCTGGAGCAGCGTCTCGAACCAGCCGTCGTGCTGCATCCGGTCGGGCAGGCCGTTGCCGAGGATGGCCACGTTGTCGCCCGCGTTGAACTTGAACGGCAACGGGTCGCGGTAATCAGCGGGCACATCAGCGAGCAC
>JBEBFV010000567.1:0-3455 GCA_040081795.1 Limisphaerales bacterium
CAAGCTCCCCGCCGCCGCCCGCCCGCCCGCACGCCGCACCAGCACCAGCACCACGCTCCCCGAATTCGAGCCGCCCACGCCGCCGCTCACAGCGGAGGAATTCGCCACCGCCTTCGCCGCCGCGCTGCGCGAACCCAACGCGGAGCATCGTATCGCCAAACTCCTCGAACTCGCCGACCGCATCGCCCCAGCCGACGTGCCGCGCGTCATCCACCTCTTCGAGCAGCTCGGCCGCCGCGACGAACGCGATTCCCTGCTGAACTCTCTCGTCACCCGATGGGCGGAAGCGGACGCCCCCGCCGCGCTCCGCTTCGCCCAGCAGCTCACCCGTCCCGCCGAGCGCAAGTCCGCGACCGCCGCCGTCCTCGATGTCTGGGCCGCAGCCGACAACCCCGCCGCGCTCGCGTGGGCGCAGGCTCTCCCGCCCGGCTCCGCTCGCAACGAGGCATTGCAGACCGCCCTTGCCCATCTCGCGGACAAAGACCCCGCCGGCGCGCTGGCCGAGCTTAAGAAGTCCGGCCTCACCAATCCCAACTCCGGTCTGCCCGAAGCCATCTTCCAGCGCTGGGCTAGCACCGATCCCGCCACAGCCGCAGCGCAGGCCATGGCGCAGCTTCCTCCCGGACGCCAGCGCGACAGCGTCCTGCAACTTATCGCCAGCACCTGGGCCAACAGCGACGCCCCCGCTGCCGCCGCGTGGCTCGCGCAGCAGCCCGACAGCAAAGGCAAGCGCGAGATGGTGCAAAACGTCGCCAGCGAACTCGCCGCCACCAGCCCGAAAGCCGCCGTCGAGCTCGCGCTCTCCATCCCCGCCGGCCCCGCGCAAAATCAAGCCCTCGCCAACATCGCCTCCCGCTGGGCCGCCGTGGACCTCGACGGCGCGCTCGCGTGGGTGAAGCAGCTTCCGCCCGGCCGCGCGAAGGAGAACGCTCTGGTGAACCTCAGTCATGAATGGGCGCAAGCAAGTCCTCGCGCCGCCGCCGACTTCGCCGCCACGCTCCCGCCCGGCGAGACGCAGACATCCCTATACTCCGCCGTCGCCAACCAGTGGGCCACGGCCGATCCGGCTGCGGCTTTCAAATGGGCGCAGGCACTGCCTGGGGAGGCCCGGCAGCTTGCGATGGAAGCGACCGTCACAGTATGGGCGGGTGATGCGCCGGAAGCGGCTGCGGCCGCCGTAGCGAAACTTCCGGATCAGGAACTAATGTGGAGCTTGTTGCAGAGTGTCGCATCAAACTGGACTGAGAATGACCCCGATGACGCCCTGCGATGGGCAAGTCAGTTGTCGGCCGTCGAACAGCCAGTAGCCTATCGAGGCATTGTGGATGTGATTCAGGTCGAAGACGCCGCCACTTTGGTCGGGCGATTGGACAAATTGCCGCCTCAATTCCGGACCCCTTTGGCCGAGAGTGTTGCGGTGCGCTGGCTCCAAACCGACCCCGCCGCCGCCCGCGCCTGGATCACCACCGCGCCGCTGCCCGCCGAGGTGAAACAGCGGCTGCTCAAGCAGTGACAGACGCAGGTCTTCCGAGCTCCGCCAGGTCTTGGACTGCGCCAGTCCTCTGGCGCTTTGACCGTGGTGTTGAAACGAGTCCGATGAAAAGCGGCAGAGGACTGCCGCACTCCAAGACGCTGGCGCGCTCCCACCACCTTAGTAATCCCGGAAGGGTCCACGCGGCTCGCTCGTGTCCATCTCTTTCTTCCAAGCGGTGAACTTTGCCTTCACCTGCGCGGCCACGTCGGGCTTTTGCTTCGAGAGGTCGGTCTTCTCACTGAGGTCTGTCGCGAGGTCGAAGAGGCCGCCGCCGCGCGCGGACTCCACCCACTTCCAGTTGCCCACGCGTGCCGCACGGTCGCTGCGACGCTCCCAGAACATCTCAGTGCGCGGCGACTTCGCCTTGCCTTGCAGCACCGCCGTCATGTCGAAGCCGTCGAGCCTTACGCCGACGGGCGGCTTCGCGCCGGTCGCGGCGAGCAGCGTGGGGAACAATTCCAACGACGTGAGGAACTCGTCCGTCACCGCGTTCGCAGGGAGCCGGCCCGGCCAGCGCGCAAGGAACGGCACGCGCAGGCCACCTTCCCACATTGAGCTTTTGCCGCCCTTGAGCGGCGCATTGCCGCCGTTGCCGCTGCCGCCGTTGTCGGACATGAACATCACGAGTGTGTCGCGCTCCAGCCCGAGATCGCGCAGCGTGTCGAGCAGCTCGCCGATGGCCTCGTCCATGCACGTCACGGCGGCGAGGTAACGGGTCACATTGTTCTTCGGGTCGCGGTTCGGGTAGAGCTTCAGATACTTCTCCGGCACCTGCACGCCGACGGCGGCCTTCTTCTCGCCAGCCTTCCCCTCCGAGTCCGGTGCGAACGAGGATGCGGAGTGAGGCGCGTTGAAGGCGAGGTAAAGGAAGAACGGTTTCGCCTTCTGCTCGCGCACAAACCGCAGCGCCTCACGGCGGAACACGTCGGTGACGTAGGTGCCCTTGTCCTCCTCGGTGCGCTGGTTGCCACGGAAGAGCGACGGCACGCCGTAGCGCTCGTGCGTGTAGTAATCAATGCCGTTGTTCCCGTGGCCGTAGAAGAAATCGAAGCCGCGCTGAAGCGGCAGGTAACGCCGCGCCTGGCCCATGTCCCACTTGCCCACGCAGCCGGTCGCGTAGCCGGCGGCCTTGAGCGCATCGCCGAGCGTGACCTCGCGCGGGTCGAGGCCCAGCGTCATCTCCGGCGACACGGCGTATTCCTCCGGCGAGTAGCGATGGCCAAAGTTGACCATGTCGTTGCGCACCATGTCATAGAGGCCGTTGCGCTGCGGGTAGCGCCCCGTGAGCACGCTGCCGCGCGACGGCGTGCAAGCCGGCCACGTCACGTAAAAGCTCGTCGCACGCACGCCCTCGCGCGCGAGCCGGTCGAGGTTCGGCGTGATAATTTCCTCGCGGCCGAGACAGTGGAGATCGCGCCACCCTTGGTCATCGCTGATGATGAGGATGACGTTGGGCGGGCGCGGCGCGGCGAAGGCGGAGGCAACTCCGAGTGAAAGAATGGCCAGCAGCAGCAAGCGCGTGAACAGCCCACGGCCACGATGGAGATGCGTTGTTCCCGGAAAGCCAACAGGTGTCATGCGCCAATGAATCCGCCAAAGCGGCGCATTTCGCCAGCCGAATCATGCTTTGTCAGTCCCGTCCCCTCACGGCTGGCCAGGAGGTTCCCCCCGGCGGCTTCCGGCGCAGGATGGCCGCGATGGCGGTCGTGAGAATCAGGCCCATGATGATCTGGCCGAGGGGATCGAACAGGAGCTGGAAGACGAGCTTTTGCGACGCCGTCGCGATGGCCTCGGGCCGTCCCATTTCGCGCTCCGTCTTGCCCAAGGCGACCAGTCCGGCCTTCTCCCACTCCCACGCGCGCTGGAGCCAGCCGGGGTTCAGCACATGGGTGTAGAAAGCCGTGAACGCGCCGTTCAGAAA
>JBEBFV010000145.1:0-12916 GCA_040081795.1 Limisphaerales bacterium
ACTCCGGCGCGGGCCTTGTCGCTCGTTCATCACTGGCTCCACGATCAAGCAAACGCTACTGCTTGACCCATTCTACCGAAACCTAATAGGAATTGGTATTAGAGGGCAGTCGGCATCCGTATCGTTCAAGCGATTGGCTTGGGGATTCCATCATTGAGCCTTCGGCTCTGTAAAGAGGCCGTCAAGTTGTTGGTTTTCTGGGAGACGGCTTCGGAAACTGCTTTGCGAGAACATCTCGCCGCGCATACGGATGGTTCTTGGCGGCAGGGTAAGGGACGCCTGTGAAATCCGAACTGCCCTGCACATGGATGGTGAGCGCCGAGAGCACTCCAGCATCTTGGCACTGTTTGGACACAATCTCCAACGCGTGTAAAACCGTAGCGAGGTCGCCTTCGATCAGGAGCGCGCTTGTCTCCAAATAAGCCCAACCTGCGTCGATTAGCGCAGCCAAGAGCTTCTGATACTCATTTGAATTCTGATGGGTAAAATCGATGTTGATAAGCCCACGATACTTCATGGCGGCCCGGTCCCGCTCGACTCGTGCTTTGTGAGCCGCCTTCCTCTTTTCAGCACGCTCTCGCAGTTCAGCGTAGTTGATACTCATGTAGAATCTTGTGTGCGACGGTAGCTGCTTGAGTCACTTCAAGCTCGCACTCTTGGCTGCGTTGGGCAGCCCTGCAAGTGTCGAATTCAGCGGCGGGTGCAGTGCCAGAGCGCCGCAGACAAGCTACTTGAGCTTCGCGGTTTCCTCGCTGGTGAGGGCGGGCCAGACCTTGAGCTTCTGCGTGTGGGCAAGGACGCGCTGGTAGCTGCGCGTGTCGAAGGAGAGGAAGGTCTTCGCGTGGCACTCGACGGCGGCGCCGACGTGCATCACGTCAATCGCGCGGAGCTTGGGCCAGCGTTGCGCGTAGTGGCGCATGAGTCCGGCGGCGCGCTGGGCCACGGTGTCGGCGTCCAGTTCGGCGCGGTAGAGCGTCTGTCCGTCGGCGAGCGCGTCCTTCAGTTCATCCCAGATGGTCTCGGCCTGCGCGGGATGATTGGTCCAGAGCGCCTTGGCCACTTCGGGCCAGTGGAGAAACGTGAAGGGCAGGCGCGGCTCCTCCTCGGCCATGTAACGGCGGGCCTCGGGCGTGTTCACGTCCACCGCGTAGGCGGCGGCGATGAAACTGGTGTCGGCGTAGCTCACCGCTCGCCGTCCTCCTCGCGTTGCCGGGCCACGATGCCGTAGGGCACGGGCTTAATGCCGAGGCTGTCCAGCCATTCAAAGTGCTTCTTCCAGGTGCGCCGCTTCGGCTGGGCGGCGGCGTCTTTCACCAGCGATTGAAGCAGGCTGTAGGGCGTGTGTCCGCGCGCCTTCGCCGCGCGCACGAAATTGCGCGCCGTCTTCTCGTCCACCCGGGTCTGAAGGAGTGTCATACGCCCGACTGTAATCTTGGTCCAGAAGGTGTCAATCCGCCGGCTGGCATTCCGGTTCACTCCGGGCCGCACCGAATTCCCGCGTGCGCATTCCTGTCCACTCATGGTTCCTTTCGCCATGACCATTGACGTCCACTCCCACTGCTGGCGGTTCCCGGAGGATTTCTCCGCTGACTTCATCCGCCAGGCGCAGCGCGCACGGGGCGGGCAGCCAGTGGATTTGCGCGTGCGGTTCGAGGACTACGCGGCCAGCGCGCCGGCGGACACGCGCACCATCGTCTTCGGCGGCAAAGCGCGCCTGAGCGGCGTGTGGGTGGATGACCGGCTCGTGGCGGACTACGTCGCCGCGCACCCGGACCGGCTCATCGGCTTTCTCTCCGTGGACCCGACGCAGGACGGCTGGGAGCGCGAGCTGCGCGCGGGCCGCGAGGAGCTGGGCCTGCGCGGCATCAAGCTGCTGCCCATGTATGCCGGCTTCAGCATGGACGACCCGCGTCTCGACCCGCTCTGGCGCTACGCCGAGCAGCACGCGTTGCCGGTGCTGCTGCACGCGGGCACGACCTTCGTCGCGCAGGCACCGCTGGCCTTCACGCTGCCGCGCCTCATCGAGCCGGTCGCGCTGAAATTCCCCGGCGTCAAAATCATCCTCGCGCATCTCGGCCATCCCTACGAGGCCGAGTGCCTCGTGACCATCCGCAAACACGACAACGTCTTCGCCGACGTGAGCGCGCTGCACTACCGGCCCTTCCAGCTCTACCACAGCCTGATGCTCGCGCAGGAATACGGCGTCTGGCCCAAGCTCCTCTTCGGCACCGACTACCCGTTCACGACGGTCAACGCCAGCATCGCCGGTCTGCGCGCGCTCAACGACATGCTCGAAGGCACGAAGCTGCCGCGCCTCGACGTGCAGCAAATCGAGGCGATGATTCAGCGGGACAGCCTCAAGTTGCTGGGGCTGGAATGACCAATTCCCAATGCTCCCAATGTCCAATCAATGCCGAATGTCCAATGCCCGACGGCGGGCGCGCTGGGAAGGGCATTGGTCATTCGTCATTGGTCATTCATTGGACCTTGGGAATTGGACGTTGGTCATTCACCCGTGAGCACGCCCGCCGCCACTCCGACGCACGTCCGCTTTGTCGTCCTCGCCGGCCTGTGCGCCGCCGCTGCGCTGTCCTACGTGAGTCGCAACGCCATCGCCGTCGCCGAGAGCACCGTGCGCGGCGACCTCGGACTGACGAAGGAGCAGTCCGGCTGGTTGATGAGCGCGTTCTTCATCTCGTATTCCGTCTGCCAGATTCCCGGCGCGTGGGTCGGGCAGCGGTTCGGCGCGCGACGCGCCTTGCCCGCGTTTGCCATCGTGTGGTCCATCGCCACGGCGGCGACGGCGCTGGGCGGCTTCGTGAACGTGCTCGCGATGCGCGTGGTGAAAGGCGTTTCGCAGGCCGGCCTCTTTCCCATCTGCACCGGCGTCGTGGCGAAGTGGTTTCCCAAGACCGGCCAGGCGTTCGCAACCGGCGCGCTGGGCAGCTTCATGTCCGTGGGCGGCGCGGTGGGCGCGGCGCTGACGGGCTGGCTCGTGGTGGAGATTGGGTGGCGCTGGATGTTCGTGCTCTACAGCCTGCCGGGGCTGCTGTGGGCGGCGTGGTTTTGGGGCTGGTTCCGCGAGACGCCGGGTGAGCATGACGCGGTGAACGCGGCGGAGCGGGAGCTGATTTGTGCCGCAGCCCGTGCCGGCGGTTTGCAACCGCCGTCCGTGGCCCATGCAGCCGAACAAAACGGCGATTGCAAATCGCCGGCACGGGGTGCGGCACCTCCGACTCCCTGGCTCCAACTCCTCACCAGCCCCGCGATGTGGTGCATCTGCGGCCAGCAGTTCTTCCGCGCGGCAGGCTACATGTTCTTCACGAGCTGGTTCGCCACGTATCTTCAGGAAGCGCGCGGCGTGACCATCTTGAAGTCCGGCTTTCTCACCATGCTGCCATTGCTCGCCGTGGTGGTGGGCAGCCTCGCAGGCGGCGTGATTTCCGACGCTGTTCTGAAACGCACCGGCAGTCGCCGGCTAGCGCGACAGGGCGTGGCGGTCGGCTCGCTCGGACTGTGCGCGGGGCTGACCTTGTCCGCCTACTTCTTCGCTGATGCGCTGGCGGCGGTGCTCATCATCAGCGCCGGGTCGTTCTTCGCGGCGGTGGCCGGGCCGTGCGGCTACACCATCACGATAGACATGGGCGGCGAGCACGTGCCGACCGTGAACAGCGTGATGAACATGACCGGCAATTTCGGCGCGATGCTCTTCCCGTTGGCCGTGCCGCTGATGCTCGGCAAGGAGCAGAACTGGAACGTGGTGCTCGTCGCCTTCGGGGTGCTCTACATTGGTAGCGCGCTCTGCTGGTGGCTGCTCAAGCCGGACGGCAGCGTGTTTGAACAAGCACTGGTGCCAGCCAAGTCCGATTCCCAGCCATGACCCAAGTCGAAACACCACAAAGCCGCTGCCGCTTCGCCCTCGCGTGGGGCGACATCACGCCGCCCGCGAACATCTACCACCGCATGTGGGGCGCGGCGAAGCACGAGCGGGCGACGGGTGTGCATCGCCCGCTGCGCGCGACCGTCACCGTCTTTGAAGCGCTCGACAACGCCACTGCCCGTGCCGGCGATTTGCAATCGCCGTCTGAAGCATCCGAAAGCAACGGACGGCGGTTGCAAACCGCCGGCACGGCCCCACGCCAAATCCTCCTTGCCCTCGACCATTGCGTTTTGGGCGCGGTGGAGCATGGGCAGCTTGTCGCGCACATTGCGCTGGCCACAGGGCAGGCGCGGGAAAGCATCCTCGTCGTCTTTTCACACACGCATGGCGCGGGCTTGATGGGTTTGGAACGTGCGTCGCTGCCGGGCGGGGATTTGATTCCGGGTTATCTCCGCAGCGTGGCGGAACGCGCGGCTGCGCTCGTGAAAGACGCGTTGGCCAAACTCACACCCGCCGCCATCACCTACGGCAACGGCCGCTGCAATCTCGCGGCTCACCGCGACTTCTGGGACGCCGAGCGCCAGCTCTGGGCCTGCGGCTTCAATCCCGCCGGACCCGCTGACGACACCGTGCTCGTCGCGCGCGTGACGGGTGCTGACGGCAAGCTGCTCGCCAGCGTGGTGAACTACGCCTGCCATCCCACCACGCTCGCTTGGGACAACACGCTCATCAGCCCGGACTACATCGGCGCGCTGCGCGAAGTGGTCGAGCGCGAGACGGGCGCGCCGTGCCTCTTCCTGCAAGGCGCGAGCGCGGAGTTGGGGCCGGTCGAGGGCTTCGTGGGCGACACGGCGGTCGCGGACCGCAACGGCCGGCAGCTTGCCTACGCCGCGCTCTCGGCTCTGACCGCGCTTCCGTCAGCGGGCACGCGCTTCCGTTACACCGGCCCGGTGGTGTCCGGCGCGACCCTCGGTGCATGGGCGCACGAGCCGTTGTCGGCGGAGGAACTCGCGGCGAAGTCGGCGTGGCAGGTCGAGCGGTGGAACGAGCCGTTATCGTATCGCCCCGGCCAGCCGACGGCGGCGCAAGTCGAAGCGGAGTTGAAGCAGTTTCAAGCAGATGAAGAGGCCGCCCGCGACACAGGTGACGCCGCGAAGGCCGCCGACTGCCGCGCGATGGCGGAGCGGAAGCGCCGGCTGCTACACCGGCTGTCGCAGTTGCCGGCAGGAGAAAAGTTCCCGCTGCAAGTCACGCTCTGGCGCATGGGCGACGCAATCTGGCTCGGCGTGCAAGGCGAGTTCTACAGCGCGCTCCAGATGGAGCTGCGGCGGCGCTTCCCCGGCAAGGCCATCATCGTCGCGACCATTGCGGCGGACTGGGGCGCATCGTATCTGCCGCCGCGTGAGATTTACGGGACGGGGATTTATCAGGAGACCATCGCGGTGGTCGCGCCGGGGAGTTTGGAGCAGGTGATCGAGACCGTGGCCCAACGGATGGAGGCGATGGGATGAGCGGGGCGCGTGAGTTCTGCTCCGGGTGGAACGGGCCACCGGCCCGTTGCGGCGGGCGACTCGCCCGCCGCTCGTGCTGCGCCGAGAACGCCCCACTTGATTCGAGAGCCGCCGAGAACGGCCAGGTTGGCCGTTCCACCCGGAACAGTTTGCGGCTCGCCTGCGGTGTTCGATGCCGAGTTGGCTCGCACTTCAAGACGGGCGGCGACTCCGCTTGCGCGAGTGAGAAAGTGGCTTCTCTGTGAGCTCGAATGTTTGAGCCTCCTCACGTCGGCTCCTACGAAGACTTGAAACCATGAAAATCAAAAAGATTGAAACCCTCGTCTGCCACGCGCGGATGCGGAACTGGGTGTTTGTGAAGGTCGTCACCGACCAGCCAGGGCTCATCGGCTGGGGCGAGGCGACGCTGGAATGGCACACGCGCAGCGTCGTCGGGGCCATCGAGGACATCGCGGAGCTGCTCGTGGGCGAGGACCCGACGCGACCCGAGCATCTGTGGCAGATGATGTATCGGCAGCACTTCTGGCACGGGCACGGCATCGTGCGCGCGACGGCCATCGCGGGCATTGACCTCGCGTTGTGGGACATCGTCGGGAAGGTCGCGGGTCTGCCGCTGGCGAAGGTCTTCGGCGGGCCGGTGCGCGACTACGTGCGGACCTACTGCCACCTCGGCGGCGGTCGCATGGAGGATTTTTACGAGACGCCGGTGGACAACGCCAAGCGCTTCGCCGATCTCGCGCTGGCGGCGGTGGCGGACGGCTTCACCGCGTTCAAGAGCATGGCCGTGCCGAGCACGATGCCCATCGAAGGCCAGAAGCCGGTGCGAGCCGCCGAGGCCGCCGTGGCCGCGATGCGCGACGCCGTGGGGCCGGACATTGACATCATGGTGGACTGCCATGCGCGCCCATCGCCCGCGATGGGCCTGAAGTTCGGCAAGGCGCTCGATGCGTATGGTCTCTACTTCTTCGAGGAGCCGTGCTGGCCCGAGTGCGTGGATGGCCTCGCGAAGATTAACGCCGCGCTCACCACGCCCGTGGCGAGCGGTGAGCGCGTGACGAATCTCGAAGCGTTCAAGGAGATGTTCGACAAGCGAGCGGTGGAAATCTGCCAGCTCGACCTGACGCATTGCGGTGGCTTCACGGCGGCGCGGCGCATCGCGGCGCTAGCGGAGGCGCATCGCATCGCGCTGGCACCGCACAACCCGCAGGGGCCGGTGAGCACGGCGGCGTCGCTGGAGTTCGGCTTCTCGCAGCCCAGCTACATCATCTGCGAGACCGTCCACAACGACGTGCCGTGGCGCGCGGACGTGGTGCAGGAGGGTTTCACGGTCGAGAAGAAGGGCCGCATCGTGCGCCCGAACACCAAGCCCGGCCTGGGCATCACCATCAACGAGAAGGCGGTGAAGAAGCACCCGTTCCAGCAGGAGATCGTGCTGCGGGAGTTCAATCGCGACGGCGCGGTGACGGACTGGTGATACGGCTTCGAACCGAGTGCGGTGATGCCGCAAGTTTCGGATGTTTGATAAACCCTTCTCTCCCGAAACGTCAGGCGACAACCGGAGGAAAGCCGCTTCTCGACCGACGGCATGAAACTGAGATGCGGTGTCGTTGCAGGGCAGTATTTCATTGCTGCAACGGTTGATTGTGGGAGATGGTGCTGGTAATCCTTTGTAACAGCTCACGCAAGCATTCCGTCCAATTCGCTCATGAACTCCCCGTCGTTCCCCGTGCTGCTGCCCGTCGCCGCGCTCTGTCTCGCCGCTGCCACCGCGAGTGCCGACTGGCCCACCTATCTGCACGATGCCTCGCGTGTCGGCCACACCGTTGCACCGCTCGCCGCGCCGCTCGTGCAGCGCTGGATGTCCGCTTCGCCGACCGCGCCGCAGCTCGCGTGGGCGGGTGAGGACGGACGTGTGTTCGAGGGTTTGGAGACGCGGAACCGCATCCGCTTCGATGATGTGTTTCACGTCGCCATCGCGGGCGGGCGCGTGTTCTTCGGCTCGTCGGTGGACGGCCGGGTGCAATGCCGCGACCTCGCCACGGGCCACGAGGAATGGTCGTTCTCCACCGACGGACCGGTGCGGCTCGCGCCGATGGTCGTGAGTGGGCGGGTGTTTGTCGGGTCGGATGACGGCCATGTGTATTGCCTCGACGCGGCGAGCGGGAAAGTGGTCTGGAACATCCGCGCCGGGCCTAATGACGAGCGCATCCTCGCGCGCGGGCGGATGATTTCGCGCTGGCCGGTGCGCACGGGCGTGCTGGTGGACGACGGCGTGGCGTTCTTCGGCGCGGGCGTGTTTCCGCACGAAACGATTTATCTCTACGCAGTCGAGGCCGCGACGGGGAAGGTGATTTGGAAGAACGACCGCATCAGCCAGGAGGACGCGGGGCGCAATGACCTCTCGCCGCAAGGCTATCTCCTCGCGACGAAGGACACGCTCTTCGTGCCGTCCGGGCGTTCGCTGGCGTCGGCGTTCAGCCGGAAGACCGGTGAGTTCATCAACAAGCCGGCACCTGGCTGGCGCACGGACGGGCAGATTGGCGGCACGCAGGCGTTTCTCGCGGACGACCAGATTTTCGCGGTGGGCGAGCATCAGGTTCTTGCGCTCGACCAGGAGAAGGGGAAGTCCGGCTTCGGCTGGTTTCAGGGCCGGCAGATGACGCTCGCGGGCGGCATGGGCTACATGGCGAGTGGCAAGACGGTGACCGCCGTGGACCTCGTCCGTCACGCCGAGGGCACGCGCGAGCGGCACAAGCTGGAGCTGGCCGCGAAGAAGCTGGAGACGGACTTGCGGAAGCATCCCGCGCTGACCGAGCTGAAGGCCGTGCAGAAGGCGGAGACGGACTTGAAGGACACGCGTGAGGAACTCAAGTCGCTCGAATCCGCCGGCAAGACGCAGTCCGCCGAACACAAGGCGGCACAGGCGGAAGTGGTGAAGGAAGAGAAGGCGCTCGCCGCCGCCGGCAAGCGCTACGAGGCGAAGCGAGCGGACTACCAGAAGAAGAAGGACGAGCTGGCTGCGGCGAAGCAGCAGGCCGGCAACGTCGCGGACATCGGCGTGAAGTGGCGCTTCGCGTCGCCGCACGATTCCGCGCTCATCCTCGCGGGCAGCACGCTGGTAGTGGGCGGCACAAACGAAGTCGCGGCGCTCGATGCCGAATCGGGCAAGGTGCTTTGGAAATCTCCGGTCGAGGGCGAGGCGCGCGGTCTCGCGGTGTCCGACGGCCATCTCGTCGTCAGCACGACGCAGGGCAAGGTGTATTCGTTTGCGGACGCGAGCCGCAAGTCGCTCCCGCCTGCTGTCGAGGCCACGGCGAAGATTGTTGCCGACCCGTTCCCACAGGACGCGCTCTCCCCGATGTATGCCGCGGCAGCCGAGAAAATTCTCCAGCAGACCGGAGTCAGGAGCGGCTTCTGCCTGGTTGTCGGCAGCGAGCAAGGGCGGCTCGCGCACGAGCTGGCGAAGCGCAGCGAGCTAGTCATCTACGGCGTTGAGCCGGACGAGGCGAAGGTGCAGTCGTCGCGCGCGGCGTTGCTCAAGACCGGCCTCTACGGCCCGCGCGTCACGGTGGACCGGCTGGACTTGTCGCAGATTCCCTACGCGAGCTACTTCGCGAACCTCATCGTGTCGGACAGCCTGCTGCTCACGGGCGAAGTGCCCGGCATCCCGACGGAAGTCGCGCGCAACTTGAAACCCATCGGCGGCGCGCTCTGCCTCGGCGTGCCTGACAACGCGTCCGACGCGGTGAAGGCAAAGGCGCGGCAGTCCATCCCGACGTGGCTCGCCGCGACGAAGCTCGCCGATGAGAAGGCCGTCATCACGCGCGAGGGCAACTGGACGCGGCTGGTGCGCGCAGCGTTGCCCGGCGCGGGCGCGTGGTCGCACCAATACGGCAACGCGGCGAACACTTCGAGCAACGACGACGAGCGCATCAAGGGCGGCCTGAGCGTGCTCTGGTATGGCGACCCCGGCCCCGGCGCGATGGTGAACCGCCACGCCGGCGCGGTCGGGCCGATTTCGGTGAACGGCCGCTTGTTCGTGCAAGGGGAGGAGACCGTGATGGCTTACGACGCCTTCAACGGCCAGTTCCTGTGGGAGTGGAAAAACCCCGGGGCCATGCGCGCCGGACTCAAGCGCGCCTACGAGCCGGGCAACATGGCCGCGAGCGATGAGAGCCTGTTCGTGGTCATCGAGGACACCTGCGTCCATCTTGACGCGGCCACGGGGAAGATTCGCCGAACCTATCGTCTGCCCAACGCGCGCGCGAACGACCCGCGCCAGTGGGGCTACATCGCCTTCAAGGACGGCGTGCTCTTCGGCACCGCGACCGACCGCAAGCAAATCACCGCCGAGCAGCAGCGGCGCGGAAAGATTTCCGCCGGCGCGACCGACACGGTGTTCGCGCACGACACGCAGACCGGCACGCTGCTTTGGGCGCATCAGGGCAAGAGCATCTCGCACGTCGCGATGGCCGTGGGCGACGGGAAGATTTTCTTCGTGGACAGCTCGCTTACGCCGACGCAGCGCGAGGAGTTCCTGCGGCAGGACAAGAGCGCGCTGGCGAACCTCACCGGCGCGGCGCAGAAGCTCGCCGAGGAGCGCATCAAGAAGGCCGACCTGCGCATGGCCACCGGCCTCGACGCGCGGACGGGCAAGACGCTTTGGACGAAGCCCGTTGACGTGACGGACGCGAGCGACATTGGCGACGGCGGTGGCAGCCTCACGATGATTTACCACAACAACCACCTCGTGCTCGGCGGCGCGAATGCGAACGGGCATTACTGGACACAGTTCCTCGCGGGCGAGTTCAAGCGCCGCCGACTCGTGGTGCTCGACTCGAACTCCGGCGACAAACTGTGGGCCAAAGACGCGAACTACCGCCACCGGCCCATCATCATTGACAACGAGATCATCGCCGAGCCGTGGAGCTACGACCTCTACACCGGCAAGCAGAAGACGCGCACGCATCCGCTGACCGGCGAGCAGACGCCGTGGATGTTCGCGCGGCCCGGCCACCATTGCGGCGCGATTTCCGCGACGCCGAACATGATGTTCTTCCGCTCGAAGTTCACCGCGTTCTACAACCGCGACACGGACGAGGGCACCGAACATTTCTCCGGCCACCGGCTCGGCTGCTGGATCAACACCATCCCCGCCAACGGACTCGTAATGGTGCCGGAGGCGAGCGCGGGCTGCGTGTGCCTCTTCTCCATCGCGGCAACCGTCGTCTTCGAGCCGCGCGGCGACCGGATGCAGTGGGGCGTTTACAGCGCGAGCGGCGCGACGCTGCCGGTGCAACACATGGCCTTGAACCTCGGCGCGCCCGGGGACCGCCGTGACGCGCACGGCAAGCTCTGGCTGAGCTATCCGCGACCGTCCTCTCGCGCGGGCATTGACCTGCCGCTGAACCTCAAGCCGAAATTCGCGAAGGACGGCGACTTCTACGCGCTGAACGAAACCTCCACGAAAGTTGCCGGCACCGACACGCAGTGGGTCTTCACCTCGGGCGCGCGCGGCCTCACACGCGCGGACGTGCCGCTCATCGGCAAGGGCCAACCCGCCGCCACCTACACTGTGCGCCTCTACTTCGCCTCGCTCGCCGGCGACCAACCCGGCCAGCGCGTCTTCGACATCAAGCTGCAGGACAAGACAGTGGCGAAGGGTTTTGACGTGGTCGCGAAAGCCGGCGGAGCGGAGCGCGCGTTCATGGTCGAGTTCAAGAACGTCGCCGTCACCAGTGACCTCGCGCTCGAACTCGTTTCCTCCCAACCAGCCCCCGACCCCGCGCACCAGCCACTCCTCAGCGGCCTCGAAGTCCTTCGCACCAACGCCAAGGAGATCATTGACCGCGTCGCCGCGCGGTGAGTCGGAGCAAGGCAGTTTCGCATGGCAAGAATTCTCATCGCCGATGACGAGGAAGACGTCCGCACGCTTTTGCGACGGGCGCTGACGATCGCCGGGCACGAGGTGCAGGTCGCCAAGGACGGCAACGAGGCGCTGGCGATTCTGCGCACGGCGACGGTGGACGTGGCTGTCGTGGACCTTTATATGCCGGGCAAGGACGGCATCGAGACGATCCTCGACGTCCGCCGCCGCTACGCTGACATCAAGATCATCGCCATCACCGGCAGCGCGCCCAAGACCGGCCCGCCCGTTCTGGCGATGGCGCAGAAGCTCGGCGCGCACCTGACGCTGGCCAAGCCTTTCTCGGTGGAGGAGTTGATGACGGCCTTGAAGCAAGTTCATCCGCAGCCGCCCGCCTGACTCGGAGAATCAGCCGCCGATGCAGCTCATGGTGCGCTCGGGCTGTTGGAAATCCGGTTCGCCGATGTGGTGACGGTCTTCCTTGCCCAGCACAATCTCACGCAGGCGCGCGGCGAGGTCAGCGTCGCTCGCGGTGCCGCGCAGGAGCGGCTTGAGGTCGTGCTCGTGCAGGCTGAAGAGGCAGGTGCGGATTTTCCCGTCGGCGGTGAGGCGGAGCCGGTTGCAGTGGCCACAGAAGGCTTCCGTGACCGGCGCGATGATGCCGATCTCGCCCCGACCGTCGGCGAAGGTCCAGCGCTTCGCGGTCTCGGACTTGTTCTCGGATACGACGGGCCGCAGTTCAAAGCGCGCTTGAAGTCGTGCAAGGATTTCGCGGCCGGGCACCACGAGGTCGCGCAGCCAGGCGCGGCCGGAGTCCAGCGGCATGAACTCAATGAAGCGGAAGCTCACGTCCTGCTCGCCCGCAAACTCGGCGAGGCGCTCCAGCTCGTGGTCGTTCAGGCCGCGGATGACGACCGCGTTGACCTTCACCGGCGCGAAGCCCAGCTCCTTCGCCTGCGTGATGCCTGCGAGCACGGCGCGCAGGCCATCGCGGCCGGTGATGCGCTTGAAGTTGTCGTGGTCGAGCGAGTCGAGGCTGAAGCTGACGCGCTTGAGACCGGCGGCTCGCAAGGCGGCGGCGTGCCGCGCGAACTCCGAGCCGTTCGTGGTCATCGCCAGGTCGCGGATGCCGGTGATGGGCGCGAGCCGTGCGACCAGGTCCGGCACGCCGCGACGCAGCAGCGGCTCACCGCCGGTGATGCGGACTTTCTCTATGCCCAGCCCGACGGCGACGCGCACCACGCGCTCGATCTCCTCGTAGGTGAGCAGCGCGGACTTGGGTTTCCACTCGCGGACGATGGGCGTGAGCGTGGGCTGAGGGTTCTTGAGCGCATCGAACTTGCCGCGATAGAAGTTCGCGGCCTCCTCGGTCTCCGGCAGGCAATACATGCACCGGAAGTTGCAGCGGTCGGTGATGCTGACCCGGAGGTCGCGCATGGTGCGGCCGAAGGAGTCGTTGAGTGGGGCTGGGCCGGACATGGGAGAGTGGTTAGTAATTAGTGCTTAGTGATTAGTCGCCACCGAGTTTCCGTCGTCCGGTCGGATCTACTAAGCACTGATTACTAGACTCTATGCGTAATAGGTGAAAAGGCGTATGAATGAATTGGCGTTATTTTCAGGTGGTCGCCCGTGCCGTCGTGCGGAGGTTGTGCAAGCCGC
>JBEBFV010000568.1:0-3448 GCA_040081795.1 Limisphaerales bacterium
CGCCAATGTCCCGGCCCGGCGAATGATTATCCACAAGCTGATTTACGGCTTTCTGAAGGCGAAGGGCGGCAGCCCCGAGTTCTACCAGCTCCAGGCGCGCGACGCGATCGGGTGGATGCGGCGGCAAGGCGTGAAGTTTGAGCCGACCACCACGGTGCTTGACCTCGGCTGCGGCTTCGGCGACGTGGGCGGTGAGGTGGCCAAGACCGGCGCGCAAGTCACCTTGTCCGACGACGACAGCTACGTGCTGCCGGAGAACGCCCACTTGCCGTTCCGCAAGTTCAACATTGATCGCGACGACTTCGCCACGCTCGGCCAATACGACTTGGTCATCTGCTCGAACGTCCTCGAACATCTCCCGCGCCCCGACCGCCTGCTCGCCGCCCTCCCGCAGTTGATCAAGCCCGGCGGGCGCTGTTACCTGAGCTGGACCAACTGGCTTTCGCCGTGGGGCGGGCATGAGTTCTCGCCGTTCCACTACCTCGGCGTGGAGCGCGGCGTGCGCGTGTGGGAACGCGTGACGGGCAAGACGCGGATGCACACGCCGGGGCAGAACCTTTTCTACACCTCCATTGGCCAGACCCTGCGGACGCTGCGGGCGAACCCTTCGCTTCGCATCGAGCGACTCGCGCCGCGCTACTACCCGGAGTTCGCCTTCCTCGTTCACCTGCCGGTCGTCCGGGAGTTTCTGACTTGGAACTGCGCCATGCTGCTCGCGCGCGCCGACAAGGGCGGCCGCTGAATCGCGCCCCTTGAATCGCAGTCCTAACTCGCCTTAACTGACAGCGCCGTGACCAGCGGAAACGAATCTCCCGCCCCGCCCGCCGGGGAATGTCCAAAGCCCGAGTTGTGCGCGCTCGACTCCGTGCTGCCCGGCGTCTCCGTCCGCATCAAACAGCTCAACGGCTCAACGGAAGTAACCGCCCGCCTGCGCGAGATGGGCTTCTGCGAGGAGCAGCGCATCAAGCTGCTGATGAACCACACGAACATCATCTGCCAGGTCTGCAACGCCCGCCTCGGCATCAGCTCCCAGCTCGCCAAGACCATCATGGTCGAGCAAATCCCCGCGCCCGGCTCCAAGCCCAAGCCGACCTGACCGGGCGCAAGCCACCGGAAACAATTCGCAAGTTGCCGCAAGCCCCGTCCGTCGTCCCCACCTAACCTCAACCCCTGCCTGCGCCATGCCGGACGCCCAACCACAACCGCTCACATCGCTTGCCCTCGGCGCCACCGCCAAGGTTGCCGCCATCAACGTCCCTGCCGCCGACAAGTCCCGGCTCATGGAAATGGGCCTGCTTGTGGGCACGGCGGTCGAGCTCGTGCGCTTCGCCCCGCTCGGCGACCCGGTGGAAATCAAGGTGCGCGGCTACAACCTCACGCTCCGCAAGCACGAGGCGGAGCTGATTCTTGTGCGGCCCAAGTGAGTGCGCCCCTTTTCAACGCAAAGGCGCAAAGGCGCAAAGGCGCAGGGACTGAAACGCGTTGGTCCCTCGCCTCCGTTGCTGTTCACCCCCTTTCCTTGCGCCCTTGCGCCCTTGCGCCCTTGCGTTGAAATCGATGCCCGCCCCCTCCCAACTCTACGTCGCGCTGACCGGCAACCCGAACTGCGGCAAGACCACGCTCTTCAACGCCCTGACCGGCTTGCGCGCCAAGGTCGGCAACTACGCGGGCGTCACCGTCGAGCGCAAGGAAGGCGCGCTCAAGGGTGCGGACGGCATCACCATCCTCGACCTGCCGGGCACCTACAGCCTCAGCCCCAAGTCGCTCGACGAGGAGGTCTCGCGCGACATCCTGTTCCACCGGCTTGTGGACGTGCCTGCGCCAGCGTTGGTCGTCGTGGTCGTGGACGCCTCGAACCTGGAGCGCAACCTCTACTACGCCACGCAGGTCATCGAGCTGGGCTACCCGACGCTCCTCGCGCTGAACATGACCGATGTGGCCGAGCAAAACGGCCACACCGTGGACGCCGCCGCGCTGGCGAAGGAACTCGGCGTGCCCGTCCTCCCGCTCATCGCCAGCGAAGGCACCGGCGTGAAGGAACTCTCCGAACGCATCGCCGCCACAGCCCGCAACACGCAACACGCGACACGCAACACGCCCCTCTTCGCCGCCCCGCCCGCGCCGTTCAGCCCGGAACTCACCGCCCTCGCCGCCGCGTTGGAAAGAGCCTTTCCCCAACGCTTCACCTCCCCGCAGGCCGAAGCCCTCCTGCTCCTCTCCGACGACAAGGCGCTCGCCAGCAACACCGCCCATTACCCTGCCGACCTCTGCGCCGCCGCCACCGCCGCCCGCGCGCGCCTCGAAGCCGCCGGCATGGACTGGCGCACCGCCACCATCGAGGCCCGCTACGCGCGCATTGCGGACATCGTCGCCGCGGCCGTCAGGGAGGAAGCCGTCCCGCACGAGACTCTCAGCGACAAGCTCGACCGCGTCTTCACGCACAAGTTCTGGGGCCTCGCCATCTTCGTCGGGCTGATGGCGCTGATGTTTCAAGGCATCTTCAGCTTCGCGGAAATCCCGATGGGCTGGATTGAATCCGCCGTGAACGCCCTCGGCGAATGGGTCGGCGGCCTCATGCCGCCGGGCGACTTGAACGACTTGCTCGTGAAGGGCGTCATCGCCGGTGTCGGTGCGGTGGTCATTTTCCTGCCGCAGATTCTGCTGCTCTTCCTCTTCATCAGCCTGCTGGAGGACACCGGCTACATGGCACGCGCGGCCTTCCTCATGGACCGCCTCATGAGCAAGGTCGGCCTGCACGGCAAGAGCTTCATCCCGATGCTGAGTTCCTACGCCTGCGCCATCCCCGGCATCATGGCCACGCGCACCATCGAGACGCCCAAGGACCGGCTCGTGACCATCCTCGTCGCGCCGCTGATGAGCTGCTCCGCGCGCCTGCCGGTCTATGCCGTGCTCATCGCCGCGTGCGTGCCGGCCAAGGCTCTCTGGGATTTGAGCTACGAGCTGAACCTCGGTTTCGTTAAGTTCAACGTGTTCAGCTTCCTCGGCCTGCAAGGGCTGACCCTGCTCGCCATGTATCTGCTCGGCACCGTGATGGCGTTGGCGATGGCTTGGGTGTTCAAGAAAACGCTGCTCAAGGGCGAGACGCCGATGCTCATCATGGAGCTGCCGCCCTACAAACGCCCCGTGGCCACGACCATCCTGCGCCACATGTGGGACCGTTCGAAGCTCTTCCTCCGCCGCGCCGGAACAGTGATTCTAGGCATCAACATCGTGCTGTGGTTTCTGGCGACGTATCCGAAGAGTTACAAGTTGGAGGTCCAACTGCCCGCAGTGCTGCTCGATATGCTTCGTCCCATCTACCCCGAGGTGAAGACCCAAGAGGATGTCGCTAAGAAGATTCAGGAACTCCGGGCGGCGGCGAAGGCGAAGGCGTCCGAAGCCCCCGCAGCTTCTTCTCCCTCGCCCCCATCGGGGGAGAGGGCCGGGG
>JBEBFV010000569.1:0-3448 GCA_040081795.1 Limisphaerales bacterium
TCCTCGGACCGGCGGTCACAGACCGCCGCTACAGGTTGCGCCACTCGCAGCGCCTCGCGCGCAACGGGCAGCAGATTCCGCAGATGCTCGCGCGTGGCCAACTCCGGCACGACACCGCCGTATTCGGCGTGGAGCTTGATTTGCGAGGAGACGACATTCGCCAGCACGCGGCCGTCGTGGATGACGGCGACGCTGGTTTCGTCGCAGGAGGATTCGAGGGCGAGGAGCACCGCGCCTACTTCTTGGCCGGCTCGGCGGCTTGCGCGGCGACCTTGCCGACGGGCTTGCCCTGCTTGTCGTAGAGCAGGATGCCCTTGAGCATGTCGGTGGCGCGGTCGAGCTGCGGGTCGCGGGCTTTGGACACCTGTTCGCGCTCCTTGGCATCGAGCGCGTCGAGCGGCGCGCCGGAGCGCTTGATGGCGAGGTAGCGTTCCTCCTCAGCCGACATCGGCACAAGCACGTCGGGTGTGATGCCCTTCTCGTGGATAACCTTGTGGCTCGGCGTGTAATACTTCGCTGTCGTGAGCCGCAGCGCGGAGCCGTCGGAGAGCGGGAGGATGCTTTGCACGGAACCCTTGCCGAAAGTCTGCTCGCCCAGCACCACGGCACGCTTCAAGTCCTGCAGGCAGCCCGCGACGATCTCCGACGCGCTGGCGCTGCCGCCGTTGACGAGAATGACCATCGGCACTGTGCGGGAGTTGCGACCGGAGGCGGTGTATTTGGCGATGTCCGCGATCTGCCGCGCCTCGGTGGAGACGACGAGCTGGCCGCGTGGGAGAAATTTCTCGGAGACTTTCACGGCCTGGTCGAGGAGGCCGCCAGGGTTGTCGCGCAGGTCCATGATGAGGCCCTTCATGCCGGCCTTCTCCTGTTTCACGAGTGCGGTTTCCAGCTCGGCACTGGTCTGCTCTCCGAACTGCCGAAGGCGCACATAGCCGATCTTGTTCTCGTCCATCGGGTATTCGCCGCGCCCGTTTTGGTCGCGCACGCTGGAGACCTTGATGACGGCGCGAGTGAGCTTGATTTCCTGCTCCTGCTCGGTCGCGGGGCGGAAGATGGTGACGGTCACGTCGGTGCCGGCCTTGCCACGCAGGCGGCGGACGGCGTCCTCGAGGTTGAACTTCTCCGTGGTCTGGCCGTTGATCTTGATGATGCGGTCGCCGGCGGTGATGCCGCCCCGGCCGGCGGGCGTGTCATCCATCGTCTCGGTGACAGTGAGCGCGACGCCCTTGCCGGGGCTGTTGGTGCGCACGCTCAGGACGATGCCCACGCCGCCGAACGCGCCCTCGGTGTCCTTGCGCATGTCGTCATACTTGCGAGCCTCCATGAACTCGCTGTGCGGGTCGAGCGAGCTGACCATGCCCTTGAGCGCCGCGTGGATGAGCTGCTGGTATGAAATCTTCCCGCCGTCCACGTAGTTCTGCCGGATGGTCTCCAGAACGCGGGTGAACAGCTCGATGTTCTCGTAGGCGTTTTCCTTGGCGGCGGTCTCGGCGTGCGAGAGGTAAAGCCGCGTGCCGAAGAAGAGGTTCAGGCCGAGCACGGCCACGAGCAGGCTGAGGAAGAAACGGCGCTTCATAAATCTGTTGGCCCACGTTAGGAGCCGCCCAAATGCTTGGCAAGTGAGGGCTTCACCGCAGGCCGAGGAGTGGACTGGCCGTCCGCGTCAGCCGTTCATTCTTTTCAAAAGCAGCTCCAGATACGGCAAATCCGCCGGCGAAGTCGCCTTCGGGTTCGGCTCCACGCTCTCCACCAACGCCACCGGTTGTCCGATCAACTCGCACGCCGCCGTGTCATCCGTGACCAGCGCGCCCCGCTCGCGCACTGCCGCCAGTGCGCGGCGAATGACATCGACGCGGAACGTCTGCGGCGTCTGCACCGCCCACAGCCGCGAGCGGTCAATGTGCTTCGCCACGCGCGTCCCGCCGTCGGATTCCTTGATCGTGTCGGTCACGCGCTGCGCGGCGACTGCTGCGCCCATCTCGCGTGCCGCCGCGATAGTTGCCTCGATGACCGCAAGGCTCGTGCAAGGCCGCGCGCCGTCCTGGATGGCGACGATCTCGGAATCCGCCGACAGCGCCTGCAACCCGTTCCACACCGAGTCCTGCCGCTCCTTGCCGCCGACGGTCAGGCGGAACGGCTTCGTGAAGCCCGACTCCGCCGCCAGCTTGCAGAACTCCTCCTGCATCCCGTCGCGCACCACCAGCACCAGCTCGTCAATGCACGCAGCCGCATCAAAGCGCGCCCAGGTGTGCGCCACGATGGGACGGCCCGCGACTTCGAGGAAGAGCTTGTCCACGCCCGGCCCCATGCGCGTGCCGCTGCCGGCGGCGACGATCACGGCGGCGTGATGCGTGATGCGCGATGCGTGAAGCGTGTCCGCGCTCATGCTGCTTGGTAGGACTCGGGCGGAAGGCCGTCGGGCCACTGGTCTTGCGGCGACCAGCCGAGGAGTTGATGAGTGGGCTCCAGGTTGAAGCGCGGCAAAATGATGTGCCGGCTCGTCGCATACACGACAGCGAAGCGCACGTTGAGCGGAGCCGTCGCCGCTGCGTGGAAGAAGCGGCCCGCGTCGCCGGGGCTGAGATACAAATCCTTGGCCCAGTCGAGCGACGCGACCTCGCGTTCCTGTCCCGGACGCGGACACCAGCCGAGGCGCGCGGCGATGACTGTGATGCCATGCGTCTCCGCGTAGCCCTGGCCGATACCTTCCGCGAAAACCTTCGCCGCCGCATACCAGTAGCGCGGCGTGGTCGGCTCGTCGGGCCGGATGGCGTGCTCGGTGCGCTCACGCTGCCACCAGTTCACCTGACCTGTGCTTGCGAGCACGAGGCGCTTTGCTCCCGCGAGCCGCGTGGCTTCGAGGACGTGGTGAAGGCCGATGATGTTGTTCGGCAAAATCTCCGACATGAAGTCGGCATCGTCCGGCGTGGCAGCGAGGTGGATGACAGCGCGCGCGCCCTCGGCGGCGCGGCGGACGGCATCGGCGTCGGTGAGATTGCCGACGTGCGATTCAGCAACGCCGGGAGTCGGCACGCGGTCGAAGCCGCGCACTCGCTCGCCCCGCGCGACGAGTTCCTTCACCACGGCCTGGCCGACGCGTCCGGCGGAACCGGTGACGAGGATGAGTTCGGCTGAAGGCATGAGGAGCAGGACTACGAGCCGGAGAAGCACCGCGTGCCGCTCTGTCCCCTCGCCCCCTTGGGGGAGAGGGTTAGGGAGAGGGGGCTGCCCGGAAGTCCAAACGCGATCGAGTAATTCGGACGCCATGCCCCCTCACCCCGGCCCTCTCCCCCGATGGGGGCGAGGGAGAAGAGCGCGATGGCTGTGCAGATGGAGTCAGAATTCAAGAGGGATCCGCTCAGTAACGCAGTTGCAGGTTCAGGCCGATGGCGTGGAGGTCGAAGAGATTGTGCGACTCGTAGCGGTAGGTGGGCTGGAGGCTGAG
>JBEBFV010000570.1:0-3442 GCA_040081795.1 Limisphaerales bacterium
CGACGATGTCAGCGCTCCTGCCGCCATACAGTTTTCTCCGCCCAGCTCATCCAAGGCCAGGCACTTGCAGCTAATTTCCGAACACCCTCTTTCAGGGCTTCGCGCCTCGTGGGCGAGCAACCCGGGGCGTTGCCCCGGGCTGGTTTGTGGTGCTCCTTCGGAGCGTCAGCCTCGGAGTTCGGGCCAACGGGAATGACCGAAGGTCGTTGGGTTGCGGACTCCACCAGAGCACGAGAGAAGCAGGTTTCCATTAGTGCCGGTCAGTGCAGGTTAGTGGTTCAGAAACAGTCTTCATTGCGGTTGGTGTCCAGTCCTCACGCGCGCGGCCGTTGCAGCAGCATTCCCAGCAGCACCACGCCGCCCAGCAGGCCCGCGTGTTCCCAGCCGAACGCGCCGCCTCCGGTGTAGCCCGCCGAGCGCACGATGCGGACGGTCTCCGGCTTCTCCTTGATGCGCTGCTGGAACGCGGCGAGTTCCACCTGCACGTTCGCCACCATGTTCGTCGAGGCTGCGACAAAGCCCTGATCGCTCTTGGCGCGCAGCCGCTCATCCGTGCGGATGGGCGTGGCGATGCCCTGCGATTTGCTGATGCCCGGCGCGCGAAAGAGAAGCTGCCGGCTGGCTATGTCGAACACCGCCGCGTCCACCATCGTGTGCGTTTTGTTCGCCTCGGCGGGGATGAAATATGCGCCCACGATGGTCCAGTAGAGCACCGACAGCTCCGTGTGGTCTGAGGTTTGCAACTGGTCGAACGACAGCAGCGCAACCACGTCCACGCCCAGCAATGCCTTCAGTTGATCCAGATTCTCAAACCCGCCGCCCGGCGTCAGGTAGGCCGTCGGGACAATCTCAATGGATTTAATGAACGGGTATTTCTGGAAGTGTGGGATGACCGCCTCCGCCAGCTCCTTGCGCCGCGCCTCCGTCAGCACCGAATCCTGCCGGCGATACTGGTCCTTGCCGCCCGTGGCCTCCGGCACCCACGCGATGCCGACCTTCAACGGCAGCGTGAGCGTGGGCACCGAGGGCTTGGTGGGCTGGGTGTGATTGCCGCGCGGGTAGAGATAATCCACGAGGCTGGAGTTGTGCCGCTTCCGCGTGCCGCCATCGAAGACATGGCAACCGGCGGCGAACAGCGCGACGGCTGCCAGCAGCGCAGCCCGTGGTAGGTGAAGGCGGGAGGATGAGGAGGTTTGTGCCGACGGATTTGTTTTCATGCGCGCGAAGATGAGCGCGCACGGAACGGAAGCGTGAATCGAAGTTTCTGCGTTGGCTGTCGAGCGAACCAATCACAGCCCGTAGCCGCCGAGGTAAGGAGGCGGATTTCAGAGTCGCGGATTCCTTGCCGGCAAGATTACGAGAGTCCGCCTCCTGTGTCCGCCTCCTGACCTCGGCGGCTACGGGGATTGCGGGTAACGCCACACCAAGTCGCCAGTCTCCTCGCCGACCTGCGTGGTGCCGCTGGGTTTGGTCAGCAGCGGCCCCGCGTTGTCATCCTTGCCATCGAAGCCGATGGACCAGAGGACGAAGCCCTGCCCGCCCTCGCGCCGGTAGCGCATGGGCTGGCCGTCGAAGAGGTCGTGCGGGAGGCGGTCGAGGAACTCCGGCACGAGCGCGTCGAGCCGCTCCGGGTAGGCGCGGTGCCGGAGCCAGTGGCGTTCGAGGGCGATGGCAAGGCGGGCGTGGTCGAAGTTGGTTTGGAGCCGGGCGGCTTTCGCCGCAGCCTTCACGAAGCCTTCTTCCGAACTCAGGAAGGGCCAGAGCGAATGAAACCACGGTTTGGGCTGGGAACCGGGCCGGCTTTGCCAATGGACCCGCCGCGCCTCGGTGTCCATGTAGGCCGGGATCCTCTTTGTGAGAAGGTTCGCCAGCTCGTGGCGCAGCATGAAATGAAACCACCCGTCCGGCCCGTAACGCATCACCACTCGACGGACCGCCGGATGGCCACGCAGCAAGTCTTCTGGTGCGTTCGCGGACAGGTCTTCCCACTTTGTGACTTCCTTCTCCGCCATGACGCGGTCGAGGCGGAGCTTGGACATGAAGTCCGTGAGGAGCGCCGCCTCGCCATGGACGCTCAACTCCCAGTTGCGCAGCTTGTTCACCGGCCGAAGCATGGCCTCGATGCGCTGCAAGTGGCGGTCCTCCCAGCGGTGCTGGGCGCAGCCATGGGCGACGGTGCCCATCGTAATGGCTTGGACAGAAATCTGAACCAACTGGCTGATGAGCACCGGCTCGCGCTCAAACGTCTGACAGAGCTGCCAAGCTTGCTCCATGTCCTGCAACGCCGCGTCTGGCTGGCCGACTTCGAGCATTGCCGAGGCACGGAGATTCAACAGCGTGGCAGTCTGCTTGAGATTGGCGAGATGCGGCATGAGGACGTCATAGGGAAGTTCGCTGGTAAGCGGCCAAGGAAACCGCCACTGCGGGCGGTTCAGGGCTTCCGCAAGTTCCCCAAGCAACGCGTCGTGGCGCTGGAGGTAGCGAAGAACATCGGCGGCGGCACTGGCGCTGGGAGTCGTGGCAGCGAAGTTGGTGTCGTGCCGATAAAAGCGCTGCCACGCCGCAAAGTCAGCCAGCACTACACCGTTGGTGCGGTTTTGTGCGCCAGAGGTTCCAGGCCACGGAAAAGGGCTTTGAGCAACTTGCCTCAGATCCAAGGGGTAGATAGTGAGACTTTGCAGCCGTCGCACAGCCTTCTCGTCGCGCCAGACTGCGTGGCCGGCCTCGCTCTTGGTGTATTCGAACAGCGGTTTGAACAGCCGGTGGAACGCGATGTTCTCCTCGTCCCTCACTGGCGGCGGCATCACTTCGGCGATAGTGAACTTCACGCCCTTCGCTTCCCAGTCGGCCCGGAAGCGTTCCCAAGCGCGGCGACCACGCCAGTTTTCCTCGGCGTAGAAGAGTGCCACCAAGGTCGCCAGCAGGGCGGCGGCAAAGGCGGACTTGCGGACGGCGACACGCCAGAACGCTCGCCAGCCAAGCGCGCGGAAGATACCCCGCATGGCAAGTAGCAGCAGCGAAGTCCACAGCAGCAGGAGCGCGAGGGAGAGTCGGAGCGCGGTGACGGAGTCGCCCTGCCAGCCTTTGCCGAACGCGAACAGCGCCGTGGAGGCCAGCGCTGCGACCAGCCAAACCCACGTCCAAAACCGGTGGAAACGAAGCCACCCAGCCTCGGCGGATTCGCCGACAGGACCGCACCACTTGCGCCAAGTGAGAACGAGAAGTGCAAACGGAGCCAAGGAAAGCACGGCCAGATGAGCGAAGGCGAAGGAGTCGCGTGGGAAGACCAGCATGCAGCCGAGGTAGGCGAGGCCAACCGCCAGCAACGCAGCGCGCCACCAGTTGACGCGCGGCTTCTGACGAGCGGGCGGAGTGGGGGCGGGGTCGCTCACGCGATTTCCTCCTCACGGCTGCGCATGAGCCGGAGTTCGCTGCGCGGAGT
>JBEBFV010000571.1:0-3437 GCA_040081795.1 Limisphaerales bacterium
CGTCGCCAAGCCTCCTTGCCTTCGCCCAACCGCCCCGCCAGCGCGCACATCGTGAGAATGGGGACGGAGAAGGTGCGGTCCTTGCCGTAGCGCGCGATGATGGCGGTGATGAGCGCGGAGCGGGAGAGGGGCGGGGGAGAGTAATTAGTGATTAGTGAGGAGTGATTAGTCGTCCCGGGCGGTTCGGACGGCTGTGGGACTAATGACTGATTACTAATTACTGAACACTTCCCCGCCAGCCACGCCTCCGCCCGCCGCACCACCTCCGACCACTTCGCCTCCGCTCCCGGCACCGCGCCGAAGGCAGCCCAGCACAGCGCGGTGGTGCTGATGTTGGAGAAACTCAGGACAGTGTCGCCCCAGCCGCCGTCGGCGTTCTGATGCTCGGCGAGCCACTTAAGACCCGACTCGATGGCTGACCGCTGATCGCTGACCGCTGATCGCTCCGACGCGTGGCGCAGCCAGAGTTCTAGCGCGGTCACCGCAGTGGCCGTGGAGAGGGCGCTGCTGGACAGTTCGCCTTCCCAGTGGCCGTGCGGGCCGCGCTCGGCGAGCAGCGCGGCGCGGGTCGTCGCCAGTGCGCGCTCCAGCCGCGCGCGGTCAATGCGCGCGGCGGCGGGCTGGGCGGACAGCGGGTCATTGGACACGCGGGGGAGTCTGGCGAAACCCCGGCGCACTTTCACGCTTGTTCGCGACGCGGGGAGTTGCTTTCTTCTCGCCCCAATAACGCGACTCAAACCATGGCGACCTACAAACTCGCAGCCAACGGCAAGCCCTACAGCGGGAAATCCTTCACCAAGCCGGTCAACTTCTTCTGCTTGGCGCCCGGGGCGAAGGAAGTCTCCATCGCCGGCGATTTCAACGAGTGGAACCCCGCGTCGAACCCGATGGAGCAGACGCCGGACGGCGGCTGGGTAGGCCAGGTGCCGCTCGCGCACGGGCACTACCGCTACTGGTTCGTCGTGGATGGCCAGCCGACGCTCGACCCGCGCGCGCAGGGCGTGAGCCGCAACGAGAAGAACGAGCGGGTGTCACTGATGTCGGTGAGCTGAGTTGAGCGACCGTGTTAGCCTTTCAATTGTGTCGCGTTGAGTTGGAAAGACAGGCAGTCTGCGCGCCGCTATGTCCGGTCTCATCGCCATCGTCGGTCGCCCCAACGTCGGGAAATCCGCGCTCTTCAACCGCATCGCCGGGCGGCGCATCGCCATCGTGCATGATATGCCGGGCGTCACGCGCGACCGCGTGACGGCGGAGGCCGAGTGGCGCGGGCGGGCCTTCACGCTGGTGGACACCGGCGGCATCGGCCTGCTGCGCGGCGAGAAAGTGGAGGACGTGATCATCAACGCGGCGCTTGACCAGGTCGAGATCGCCGTCGAGTCCGCGCACGTCATCATCCTCGTGGTGAATGTCCAGGAAGGCGTCGTGCCGCTGGACAAGGAAGTTGCAGGCCGCCTGCACAGATCCGGCAAGCCGGTGCTTGTCGCCGTCAACAAGGTGGACAATTACAAGTCCGAGGCGGGCGTCACGGAGTTCGCCGAGCTGGGTTTCGACCAGATTTTCCCCGTCACCGCCATCCACGGGCGCGGCATTGAGTGGCTGATGAACAAGGCGGCCAACTATCTGCCGGAGGCTAGCCCGGATGACGACCTGGACAGCGATGCGCCCTATGGCGTGACTGAGGAGCAGGCCGCCGCAGAAGTTGAGGCGGCCATCGAGGCTGATGCCAAAGCGAGTGAGGCCGGCCCTGCCAAACGCAGCTTCAAGGTGCGCTCCGGTCCGCTCAATCTCGCCATCGTCGGCAGGCCCAATGTCGGCAAGTCCTCGATCATCAACGCGCTCACCAAATCCGAGCGCGTCATCGTCAGCCCAGTCCCCGGCACGACGCGCGATTCGGTGGACGTGCCCTTCGAGGTCGTGACCGAGGGGGTGCGGCAGCAGTATGTGCTCATTGACACCGCCGGCCTGCGCAAGAACCGCGCGGTGGACACGAGCGTGGAGTTCTTCAGCGTCAAGCGCACCGAGGAATCCATCGAGCGCGCCGACATTGTCGTCTTCGTCCTCGACGCCGTGACGGGGATCGTCGAGCAGGACAAGAAGGTCGCCGACCGGATCGTGACGGCGCGCAAGGCCTGCATCGTGGTCATCAACAAGTGGGACTTGATCGCGGACAACGTGCGCGCCGCCCGCGAGGAGGAGCTTGAGCGCCGGAAGAAGGAACGGAAGCACCGGCGCGAAGGCCAGGCGGACGAGTTGACCACGCTCGGCGAGTTCGGTGCGTGGGTGCAGGAGAAGCTTTTCTTCCTCGACTACGCGCCGGTGATTTTCACCTCGGCCAAGTCCGGCTTTCAGCTCGACCGCCTGCTCGAAGCCATCCGGTATGTGGGCGCGCAGCTCCAGCAGCAGGTCCCCACGTCCATCCTGAACCGCACGATCAACTCCGCCATCGAGCGCCGCCAGCCTATCAGCTCGGTGGGACACTTCCTGAAATTCTTCTACGCCACGCAGGTCCGGCAGGCCCCGCCCACGTTCCTGCTCTTCGTGAACCGCGACGAGCTTTTCTCACCGCAATACATGAAGCATCTCGCCGGAGAGATGCGGAAGGCGTTCGGCTACGAAGGCTGTCCCATCATCCTCGTTCCCAAGGCGCGGCCCAAGACCGTGGAGCCGGTGCGGAAGTTCAATCGCCGTCCCGTCGGGGGTGCGCCGATGCGCCCGAAGCCGCGCGGCAAACGCAGCGGCCTGCCTCCGGAGCGTCGTTCAGGGAAAGCCCGCGCGGCGCGCATGCGCCGATAGGAGTCCTTTGCTGCTGCCGCCCGTCAGGCGAACAGTTCCTTGATGGGCCGGCCACCGTTCACCAACTGCGCCGGGCGACCCGTGTTCGTGTGGAGCACCTGGTGTGCGTCAATGCCCAGCTTCGTGTAGAGCGTCGTGGCGAAGTCCTCGGGAGAATACACGTTGTCCGCCGCGTAGTAGCCCTTCGGGTCCGTCGCGCCGATGACCGTGCCACGCGGCACGCCCGCGCCCGCGCAGAGGACGCTCATCGCGAAAGGCCAGTGGTCGCGGCCCGTGCGCGCGTTGACCTTCGGCGTCCGGCCAAACTCGCCGAGCGCGAGGACCAGCGTGTTCTCCAGCGAGCCGCGCCGGTCGAGATCAGCGATCAATGCCGCGACACCCTTGTCGAAGCTCACGCCTTGGTTGCCCTTCAGCTTCTCAAAGATGCCCTCGTGATGGTCCCAGCCGCCGGAATAAACCGTCACCCACGACACGCCCGACTCGACGAGCCGGCGCGCGAGCAGGCAGCGCTGGCCGAAGTCGTTCATGCCATACAGGTCGCGCGTCTTCTGGTCTTCCTTGCTGATGTCAAATGCCGCCTGCGCCTGCGGGCTGGTGATGAGGTCCACGCCCTGCTCGTAAAACTTGTCGAACCCCACCGTCGG
>JBEBFV010000572.1:0-3431 GCA_040081795.1 Limisphaerales bacterium
TGCCGGCTTCGAGGGCGAGGCGGTTGAGATCTTGCGTGACGGAGAGCCGGTAGGAGCAGAAGGCGTGGCGAAGGCCGTTGCGTTTCCAGCGGAAGGGGAGTTTCGCCTTGCGGGCGGTCCGGCACTCGCGGAGGGCGGCGACGACGGCGTCGTGAAGCCGATTTTCTCCGCTCACGGGGCTGACGGGGCCTTCCGCGTATTCCTTCACGGCGTAGTTGAGCGGTGTGGACTCAGGCGCGCGGAGCTTGGCTTGCAGGTCGCGAAGCAAGCCGAGGGATTGCATGTAGATGGCGCGGCCGGCCGGCGAGAGCTTGAGCACTTCGCTCTCGCGGTTGGCGAGTTTCGTGACGATGAGATTCGCTTCGGCCTTGGCCGTGGCGAGGTCGGGGAAGCGGCGGCGGGTGCGTTCGTTGCCCTCGGAATAAATAACCGCTCGTGGGACCGCTTGTAGGTCTATCCGTTGACGATGTTCTTCTCCGGCACGATTCGGACGGAGACGTTGCCATCGGCAATTCCGCGAGGCTTCGAGGCCGACTTGGAGTCGGCGCGCTTTCACGCGCTGACATGACCCCAAAGTCAAACAGTTCCACAAAACTCCTTATTCTAGTGGTGCCGGTGGCGGGACTCGAACCCACACGACGTTTTACCCCCTTGGAGTTTTCACGAGTGCCAATAAATGCAACATTTACAGGCATTGAAAACTTACTAGACATCGGCAACACGTTATGCGATGACGTTATGCCATGTCAAGCATCCACCGCCAATCCGGGAAACCCTGCTGGTTTTGCGCCTACTACGACCCCGAAGGCTTCCGCCGCTTCCGCTCCGCCGGCACGGGCAACCGCGCTGTCGCCAGCACGATTTGCACGGCCATCGAGCGGGCCTCCCAGCTCGCGCGCCAAGGCAAGCTCTCCAACGAGAAGGCGCAGAGCCTAATTCGGGAGACGAAGGCCAGCGTCGCCGAGAATCCCAAGCACGGGCCGCTGGTGGCTGCCGCAGCGGAAAAGTCACTCCGCCCCATCGTCGAGGAGTTCGTCAGGATGGCCGGCGGTGAGCTTACGAGCTTCACCGTGAAGCTCTGGCTCGAAACGTGGCTCACGGGCAAGACGGACGCAAGCAAGGCCACCCGCATCGAATACCAGCGCATCGTTGGCCTGTTCGTGAAGTTCCTTGGCGCACGCGCGGAGCGCCCTCTGGCAACCGTTCAATCGGTCCACGTCGAGCAGTTCAAGGCCCATCTGGCCGGGCGCGTGGGCCCTTCGACGGTAAACAAGGCCGTGAAGGTATTGAAGGGCGCTTTCGGCAGCGCCGTCGCCAAGCGGCAACTGGAGTTCAGCCCGGCGGAACACGTCGAGTTCAACGAGGCGACCGCATCCCAGCGCCGCGCCTTCACGCTCGCGGAAATCAAGTTGCTGCTCGTCGTGGCGGAAAGTGACTGGCGCACGATGGTCCTGCTGGGCCTCTATTCGGGCCAGCGGTTGCAGGACTGCGCGCGGCTGACATGGCAGGAAGTTGACCTGTTGCAGAGCTTCATCAGCCTGCGGACTCAGAAGACCGGGCGCGAGCAGGTAATCCCCATTGCCGAGCCACTAGCGAAGCATCTGGCGACCCTGGCCGGCGACGACCCCGACGCACCGCTTTGCCCGACGCTGTGCGGCAAGAATTCGAGCTGGCTGTCGAATCAGTTTCACAAGCTCATGGTCAAGGCGGGGCTGGCGCAGCCGCGCGACCACGAGGGCACAGGCAAGGGCCGCGACGCCAAGCGAGAGACGAACAAGGTGAGCTTCCACAGCCTGCGGCACAGCGCCACGAGCCTCTTGAAGTCCGCCGGGGTGAGCGATTCCGTGGCAATGGACATCATCGGGCACGAGACGGCGGCGGTGTCCCGCTCCTACACGAAGATTGCCGACGACGCCAAGCGCGCGGCGGTCAACAAGCTGCCGGATGTCACCCACTGACGGCTTGCCCGCCCCTTTTCAGGCAGAAATACTCCGGGTGCCTGCGCTCCAGAATCCAGCGGCAGCCCGCGCTCCCAGGCCCATCCTCGTGGATGATTTTCAGCGCCCTGAACATGAACTCCGCCTGCGCCTGCGCGATGGCCAAGCCCAGCACCGGGTTTCGCCGCTTGGCAGCGCGGAATGACTCGTAATTGACTGGCGGGACCATCGCGTGGCAGGCAGACATCTCGGGCATCCCTTGGGCCACCAGTGCGCCAATTGCCTTCACCACTGCCAGCGTGATTTGCGCTGGCCGGCCGCCCTTCCTCGCGCGCGCGCGTAGTGCTGGTGCAAACGTCGGTGCCTGTGGCATGGGAACTCAGATGCCGAGGGTTGTCCTCGTGAACTGGAACTGCACCGGCTCGCAGAATTCGCGCAGCCGGCGAATCAGTGCGTCAGCGACGTGTTCGGCATAGCGGCCTGCCAGCTCGTTGGGCGGAAGCTGGGTAGTGACGATGATCGGGCGGGAACTGCGCGGTGCGTCGCTCCACCAGGCCGAACAGCTCGGTTTGAACGCGGTCGGTGGACGGTTCCTTGCCCAAGTCATCGAAGAGCAACACGTCCGCCCTCAGACAGCCATTCAGCCATACCTGATTCTCCATCGCCTCCGCCCTGTTCTGCGAGAACATGCGGGAAATCTTGTCGCCGAACGTCACGCCGTTGACTGCCTCGCACCGCGCGCCGGACTCCACGAGCTGGCGGAGCAGCAGGAAGGCGCTGCGGGTCTTCCCCTGGCCTGAGTCGCCGTAGAGAATCAGCCCGCGCGGGCCGCGCGGCCACGCCAGCAAGCGGCGCAACGGCTCCTGCGGCAACCGGGCCGGGTCGCTGTCGCGGTAGAGCGGCGGACAGATACGCTGCCACTCCAAAGCCCTCTGACGGGCGATTTCCGCCGCCTCTCGGGCCTCTGCCGCGCGCCGCTGGGCCTCTGCTGCGGCGGCGGAACAGGCCGGGCAGGCATGGCGGGTGAAGACCTCCTGCCCCTCGAAGAGGAGCGGGGTGTAGGTGAAGGGTTCGCCGCAGACGGTGCAAATCGCCGCGCGGCTACCAGGTGCTTGGGTGTCGGGTGTGGTTTCCATTTCGTTTCTCCTTCGCTTTGCCGTTCAACGGGAACAGCCCTTGCCAGCCGTTCCGAATCGAGGTGGCGAGTATCTCCGTGGCAGTTGACTCATCGAACCGCGCCAGCCAGTCGAGCTGCTCCTGAAACAGCGCACGCCACTCCTTGACCTTGCGCAGCCCGCGCCGGTGCTTCATCCAGTCGCCCCACTTGCCGAGGAACGGGACCGTGTTCAGGGAGTCGGGAATCTTGTGGCTGGAGAGGTCGTCACCACCGCGCGGGCCCCCGCGCGCCTCCTTATTAAAGAGTTCATTGATCTCTGGACATGTCACTCCGCCGCGTAACGAGTCATGGGCAACTGGAAAAAGGAACGGACCTTC
>JBEBFV010000146.1:0-12810 GCA_040081795.1 Limisphaerales bacterium
CGTTTCATTCGGCGCTCTGTGAGCGCCGAATGAAACGCGGGGCTGCCCCAAAAACTCGACGGTCACAGACCGCCGCTACAACGGGCGAACCTACTTTGCCACCGGGCGGCGGTAAACTTTGTGGACGGCGGCCTGGTCGGTGCATTTGACCAGCAGCTCGTCAATGCACACGTGCGGCGGACGGCTGGCGCACCAGACGAGGATCTCGGCGATGTCGTTGGCCGTCAGCGGCACGACGCCTTCATAGACTTTGTTCGAGCGCTGCTCGTCGCCCTTGAAGCGGACCATGGAGAACTCGGTCTCCGCCATGCCGGGATCAATCGTGCCCACGCGCACGCCGGTGCCGCTGAGTTCAAGGCGCAGCGAGCGGGTGATCATGATCTCCGCCGCCTTCACGCCGCAATATACCGAGCCGCCCTCGTAAGCCTGCCGCCCCGCGACGGAGCCGATGTTGAGAATGTAGCTGCCGGGGTTCTTCACCATGTAGGGCAGGATGGCGCGAGTGACGCGCATGACGCCGAGCAGGTTCACCTGCACCATGGCCTCCCAGTCCTCGTCCTTGCCGTTGGCCACTGTGTCGATGCCGTGCGCGCCGCCGGCGTTGTTGACGAGCACGTCTATCTGCGGCGTCAGCGCGGGGATGCCGTCGGCGAATTTGTTCACGCTCTTGGTGTCGCTCACGTCGAGCTTGTGGAAGACGGCGCTGGGCGCGCCGAGCTTGCGGGCCTCGGCGGCGACGGCCTCGAGCTTGTCCGTGCGACGCGCGCCGAGGATGAGGTTGCAGCCCTCGGCGGCGAAGGCGCGCGCGGCGGCGGCCCCGAACCCACTGGAAGCTCCGGTGATGAGAACCCACTTGTTGGCAAGGCGAGATGACATGGTAGTTGTTCGTTTTAAGTGCGCGGAGTTCTAGCCGCCCGGCCCGGAGCCGCAAAGAAAAAAGCCGGACCCGTGGGCTTTCAAAACCGGCCGTCACGGCTCTCGAAGTGCGTGGGCTTGCCGAGGTCGGAGCCGCCGCGCATGACCCAGTCCGCGACCCAGCCGAGGAGTTCGTTTGCGGAAACGCGCGGCTGGCCGAAGCGGGCCTGGGCCTGGCTGGCGTTGTTCAGAAGCGCGGCCTCGCCCTCGCTGCCGGTGAAGGTCACAGGGCGGTTCATGCGGCTGCCCAACTCGCCGGCCACGTCACGGACGCGGAGGAGTTCGGGGCCGGTGAGGTTCAGGATGAAGGGCGGAGTGGCGGTGAGCGCGAGGGACTGGAGCGTCTGGGCGTTGGCGTCGCCCTGCCAGAGGCAGTTGAACCAGCCCATGCCGAGGTCCACGGGCTGGCCGGTCCAGATGCGTCGCGCGAGGTCCACAAGCACGCCGTAGCGCAGCTCGCACGCGTAGTTGAGGCGGATGAGCGCGGTGGGGATGCCGAGCGTGCGGCTGAAGTGCTCGAACATCCGCTCGCGCCCGAGGCAGCTCATGGCGTATTCGCCGACGGGCTGGGGCAGGTCCGTCTCCACGGAACCGCCGCTGCTGACGGGGACGAGGCCGTAGATGTTGCCGGTCGAGAAGGCGACGATGCGGCTGCGGCGAAACTTGCGGCACACGACGGATGGGAGCCATGTGTTCATCGCCCACGTGAGCGACTCGTTGCCGGTCGAGCCAAACTTCATCGCGGCGCAATGGACGATGTTCTCCACCTCGGGCAGTTGGGCGACTGCGGCCTCGTCGAGCAAGTCGCAGCGGATGGTCTCGATGCCGTGGGCGTTGAGGGACGCAACCTGGCTGGCATCGGAGAAGCGCGAGACGCCGATGACGCGGCGGCGAACACCGGCTGTGTCGGACGCGCGCCTTGCCATGCGGGCGAGCGTGGGGCCCATCTTGCCGGCGACACCGAGGAAGAGAATGTCGCCGGGCAACGCGCGAAGGGTCTCGATGACGCCGGGAGTCGGCTCACTGAGCCGGTCTTCCAACTCGGCGACGTTGGCGGGAGGAGTCATGCACGAACAAGAGCCACAGATGGACACAGATGAACACAGATGCCGACGGAGGCCGCGCTCCATCTGTGCAAATCTGTGTTCATCTGTGGCTCCCTACTTGAGCAGCTTGCCGACGAGCTTGGCGAGTTTGCCGCCGAGGCTGTGGTCAATCACGGTGTGGTGGCCGACGACAGTGGCGCAGCGGAAGCAGAGGAGCTCAACTGTCTGCGAGCCGGGGACGGCGGAGGCGCGTTCGCGCACGGGCTGGGAGCAGCCGCACTTGGGGCAGTGGAGTTCCGACGCCTTGAACTCGTTGAACTGCCGGCTCACGGTCAGAGCTTGGCGAGGATGCGCAGGATGTCGGTGAGGACTTCCACGGGCGACTGGGTGGCGTTGATGTCGTGGACGACGTCAGGGCCGTAGAAATCGAGCACGGGCTTGGTTTCCTGGTCATAGACCTGGAGGCGCGTGCGGATGACATCGAGGTTGGCGTCGTCGAGGCGGTTGTCGCGGAGCGCGCGGCGCTGGAGTCGCTCGACCATCTTGTTGCGGTCGGGGCAGGTGAGGTGCAGGAGTCCACGGACGTCGAGCGTGCCCTGGAGCATCCTGGCCTGCGCGGCGTTGCGCGGGATGCCGTCGAGCACGACGGTGTCGCGCTCGGGGTTGAAGCGGCCGAGCATGGTGTTGGCTTGGATGTTGTTGCGCCAGAGGTCCACGGTGGCCTCGTCGGGGACGAGTTCGCCACGGCTGGAGTAGTCGAGGAAGGTGTGGCCCAGGCGGCTGTCGGCGTTGAGATTGCGGAACACGTCACCGCAGGCGCAATGGTAGTAGCCGGGGATGGTGCCGAGGATTTTTCCCTGCGTGCCCTTGCCGGAACCCGGCGCTCCGAAGAGGAGGATCGTGCGTAGCTTCATGCGTTCAGCCTTCCTGGGGACGGAGGTGGATTTCCTGAATCTCGACAAGCTGCATGGTCTCGTCGAGGGAGCCGCCGCCTTCCTGCGGGCAGTTCACGACCAGCTCGGTCTGGTTGATGCTGACGATGCGCTTGCTCCAATGCTCACCGCCGGTGGCAGTGACCCAGACGACCCACATGTCCTTCTCGGCGGGGCCGGGGACGGCCTTGAAGAAGCCGGCGAACTTGGTCTCGATGAAGCGCTTGTTGATGTTGGTCTCGCCACGGCGATAGACGACGGGTTCGAGGCTCGCCGGAGCGGCGGGCGCGCCCGGCGCGACGGGGGCCTTGACGGGTGACGGCGCGGCCACGGCGACGGGTGCTCCGGGCTTGGCGGTGGAAACGGGTTTGGCACCAGACGCTGCGACTGGCTTGGGCTTCGCCTTGCCGAGGACGAAGCCTTTCTTCTCCTCCGGCTTGTGTCCCTCCGCCGCCTGCAGGGCCGCCTGCTCGACTGCGTTTGGCTTGCGCTCCTCGGCGCTTTGAACCGGCGGCATGATGAGGAAGGCAATGGGCGAGAAGACCCCCACACCCGGAATCGCGGCCAGCCCCATGACGAGGTTTCTGGGGCGGCGGCGATAGACGGACACCTCGTAGCCGGCGTAGATCGTGGCGGCGTAGCACATGACCAGGCTCAACCAGCCGATGCCGGTGCCGAAGATGCCGCCGATGATGCCGGGGCTTTCGGGCAGCTCCGGCTTGGACTTCACCTCGGCCCATTTCGCCGGCGGGCGTTTGGAGACGGCCACTTCGGGCACGACCGCTTCGGCGCCACCTGCGGCGGGAGCGGGCTCGTCAATGAGCGGCTCGACAAACGGGCGGGCCTTGGGGTTCTTGGCGAACTCCTTCAGCCCCTCCTGCGAAAAATTCGCCCAGGGCGTGCGGGGCAGGAGCTTGTCGGCAGTTTTGATGATCGCGCCCTTTTCGTTGGGCCCGATCAGCTCGCCCGACATCGTGGTGCCATCCTTGAGCTTGTAGTCGGCCGCGCCGGCCATCGAGGCGAGGGCCAGCGTGAGCGACAGATAAAACGGGAGCCGTTGCATGGTTCGCGATGTTGACCAAATCCCCGCGACGGGCAAACAGAAAAATGCAGGACAGCGAGCCTGCCGCGGCCCGCGGCCAGCGAACATTTCCCTGAGAGTCCGCTCCGAAGCCTGCCTCTGGCCCGCCGGGGGAGAACCAAGTTTTGACTTTGTTTTCCCGCGAGGCCGTGGCATATGCACAGTCGCCTTTTCCGCGGCAGCCGATGTTGCGGCGATGGCCGCGTGGTTCGCGAGTTATGACTGTCTCGTCCGTTTTTGTCTGTGCACTGATCGGCTTTCTGGTGTCCTGGGGGCTGATCCCGGTGATCTTGAACGTGTGCCGCCGCGCCGGTGGCGCAAACCGCGACAAGTGCTTCCACCAAACCGACAAAAGCCCGATCCCACGCTTCGGCGGCGTCGCGCTCGCGGCGGGATTCGCGGCGGTGGTCCTGGCCGCCGCGTATTTCTCAGGTGATGAATTGTCGCGCGAGCTGCTGACGGTGGTGTTCGGCTCGATGGCAATGTTCGGCCTGGGCATCTTGGACGACCTGCATCCCATCGGCGCGCGTATGAAGCTGCTGGGACAGATCGCCATCGCGTGTGTTGTGGCGCTGGGCGGCTCCACCATCGAGATGGTGACCAATCCACTCACGGGCACGGGCTACTCCCTCGGAATCTGGGGCGTGGCGGCCGCCGTGCTCTGGCTGGTGGCGCTGACCAACCTGATCAACATCATTGATGGCATTGACGGGCTGGCAGGCGGCATCAGCCTCATGCTGATGGTGCTGCTCGTCCACGCCAGCCTGGGCAGCTCGCCTTTCCTCCTGCTGGTGGCGGTGGGAATGATCGGAGTGCTGCTGGGCTTCCTCTATTTCAACTTTCCGCCGGCGCGCATCTACATGGGTGACGGCGGGGCCTACTTCCTTGGCTTCCTGATCGGAGGACTGACCTTGGTGACGGCGCAGAAAGGCACCGTGGCCGCAGCGCTGGTGGCCCCGGTGTTCGCGCTGGCGCTGCCCATTATTGACGTCGCGCTGGCCATCGCACGGCGCGGCCTGAAGGGCCTGCCAGTGTTCCGCCCCGACCGGCGGCACATCCATCACCGGTTGGTCGAGTTCGGTTTTTCGCACCGCCGCACCCTGCTGACTTTGTATGTGCTTTCCACGCTGTTCCTGCTGATGGCCTTCGGCGTCTTCTGGTCTCAGGGCAGGTTGGTGCCGCTGTTCCTGGGCATTTCCTTCCTCGTGGTCATTTACATCGTTCACTCCTTCGGACTCGTTTCTTCCAGGTATTCCATCCGCACTTTCTGGCGCGACCTGCAAAGCATCCGCCGCGAAACCCGCTACACCATGCTGCTGGCGCAATGCCTGGAGATGGAGGCGGAACGCTGCCGCTCCCCTGAGGAGCTTTGGGAAAACTTTGTCTTCTTCGCCAACAAGCTAGAACTGGCGGAGGTCAGGCTCTTCCTGCGGGACGGCGAGCTTGGATGGCAGGCTGCGGGACGAAAAACATCGCTTGAAGACCTGGACCGCAAACACCACGACTTCCACGGTTCCACGATCACCGGCATCGAGGTGGCAGTGAAAAAAGGCGGCATGAGCCCGAAACTCTTTGAAATGAAATCCGAGCTTGTCGCAGAAGCCTGGTTCAAGGCCGCCCTGCGCTGGCGGGCGACCAACCACGCTGACATCGAACTGGCCCAGGACAGCAAGCGACTGGTGGCCGTCCGACCGGTGATCTCCCGGGTGCCCGCGTAAAGCCGCACCCCGGACATTGAGTGTGGGACGCAGCCAGCAAGCTCACATCCAGCTATCGTTCGCCTTCGTATGAGGTATTGCCCGGCAAGCAGGCCAACCAGCTATTGATGGGCATTTGCCGGGCAGTCTGGATGCCTCGAAGCAGTGCGATTCCCCGCCATAGCCGCCCGCCCTCGTGAATCAGCTCCGAATCAGCAGGCGCGGCAACTTCCTAGCTTGTAGCGTGCGCCTTAAGGAGATAGGCACGGAACGCGTCATAGTCTGCGCCCATGCGGTCGTAGTCCTCGGGCTGCTGCAAGCCGGTGGTCATCGCGGCGGGCACGTCGGGCGCCCAGCCGACGACCTTCTCGACTTCTTCGGGGAACTTCGCCGGGTTGGCGGTCTCGACGATGACGGCGGGCGTGTTGCCCAGCGGCTCGACGGCGCACCAGTCGAGGAAGCCCTGCCACGCGACCACGCCGTGCGGTTCGAGCAGAATCTGATACTTGTTCCAGAACTCGCGGAGCGAGGTGCGCGTGCGCTCGTCGTTGATGGAGGTGGAGAAGAGGTCGCGGCGCATCGCGACGAGGTCGGGCGGACGGTGGATTTTCCCGGTCTCGTCCATGTGCCCGCCATAGACCGCGACGAGCCGCGCGAGGTTGCTCGGGTGGCCGACGTTCATCGCGTTGGAGACGGAGTTGCGCGAGGGAACAACTTTCTCGTAGCTGCCGCTGGCCAGATAGCGCGGGAAGGAGTCGTTGTCGTTGACCGAGGCGATGATTTTGCGCACGGGCAGGCCCATCTCGCGCGCGACGACCGCGCCCATCATGTCGCCGAAGTTGCCGCTCGGGATACTGAAGACCATCGGCTGGCCGGGCCACGCGAGTCGCGAGGCGGCGTAGAAGTAATACACGCACTGCGGCAGGAGCCGGCCGATGTTGATGGAGTTCGCGGAGGAGAGGTGGATGTGTTCGAGCGCGGGGTCGGCGAAGGCGCGTTTCACCATCGCCTGGCAGTCGTCGAACTTCCCGTCCACGGCCACGGTGCGGATGTTCTCGCGCAGTGTGGTCATGAGTTTGCGCTGGCTTTCGCTGACCTCGGCGATGGGGAACAACACGATGACGCGGACGCCGGGCACTTCGTGAAACGCGTGCGCCACGGCCGCGCCGGTGTCGCCGCTGGTGGCGGTGAGGATGGTGACCTGGCCACCGACCTCTTGCAGGAAGCGCCCGAACATCTGCGCCATCATCTGCGCGGCGAAGTCTTTGAAGGAGGCGGTCGGGCCTTGGTCGAGGCGCATCAGATACACGCCGCGCTGGATAACTTCGAGCGGGACGCCGAAGTCGTAGGCGGTGTTGCACATCGCGGCGAGGGCGTCGTCCGGGATGACGCCCTCGGTGAACTTGCGCAGCACACGGAAGGCGACCTGACGATACGGCAGTCCAGCGAACTCGGCGATTTCCGCCGGCGTGATGTGCGGGAAGCGCTCGGGCAGATACAGCCCGCGGTCGGGCGCCTGGCCGGCGAGGAAGGCCTCGCGGAGGTTTACGGCGGGGGACTGGCCGTTGGTGGAGCGGAAAAGGAGCTGGCTCATCTTACTCGAAGCTTTCCACCCGAATCATCACGGGCGCGGATTTCACCACGGGCAGTTTCGCCACGGCGGCGAGGGCCTTGCGCATCGCGGCGTTGGGCGCGTCGTGAATCATCAGGATGACCGGCACGGTTTCGCCGTCGTGGCCCTCGGGCTGGATGATTGAGGAAATGCCAATCTTCGCCTTCGCCAGGATGCTGGCGATCTTTGCGAACACGCCGGGCCGGTCCTCCACCGTCAGCCGCACGTAGTAGCGGGAAACCACGTCGTCCATCGGCAGCACCGCGCCGTCGCGCTCGTGCGGGACGAAGGGCGGGATGCGGTTCTTCGTGCCGCACTTGAGGTCGAGCGCGGCGTCTGCCAAGTCGCTCAACACCGCGCTGGCGGTCGCGTCCTGGCCCGCGCCCTGCCCGTAGTAAAGCGTGTCTCCCACCACGTCGCCGCGCACGAGGATGGCGTTGAAGACGCCGTTGACATTGGCGAGGACGTGCGAGTTGGGGACAAGCACGGGATAGACGGAGACTTGGATTGACGATTGCCGGTTGGCGATTCCCGACTTCTTGCGGCGGACGCCATCGGCCACTTTCACGCAGCCGAGCAGTCGAATGGTGTAGCCGAGCTTCGCCGCGAACTCGATGTCCTGCCGCGTGATGTTGCGGATGCCCTCAGTGTAAATCTGCCTAGGGTTTACCCAGAATCCGTGCGCCAGGCTGGCGAGGATGCCGGTCTTGTGCGCGGCGTCGTGGCCGTCCACATCGAGGTCCGGCGGCGTCTCCGCATAGCCGCGACGCTGGGCGTCCTCGACCGCCGCAGCGAAGTCCGCGCCCTCGTCCTTCATGCGCGTGAGGATGTAATTGCACGTGCCGTTGACGATGCCGAAGAGCCGCGTGATGCGGTTCCCGATGAGGCCCTCGCGCAGCACCTTGATGATGGGAATGCCGCCGGCGACGCTCGCCTCATAGTAGAGATTCGTCCCGTGCTGCTGCGCCGCCTCGAACAGCTCCTCGCCGTGCGCGGAGAGCAAAGCCTTGTTCGCCGTGACGACGGGCTTGCCAAGCTTGAGCGCCGCGAGCACGACCTGCCGCGCGATCGTGGTGCCGCCCATCAGCTCGACGATGAGATTGATCTCGGGATCGGCCACGACGCTCTGCCAGTCCGTGGTGAGGAGTTTGGCCGGGATGTGGACCGCGCGAGCCTTCTTCAAGTCGCGCACGGCGACGCGCCGGATGTTCAGGGAAACGTCCAGGCGCGACGCCATCAAAGCACCGTTGCGCCGGATGGCTTCATAGACACCGCCACCGACGGTGCCGCCGCCAATCATGCCTAGATTTACCTGCCGCATAGAGGCGCGGACACTACGCGAAGGCGGGGGGCAGACAATTCCTTTCTGGTCGCGACGGCCCGTCATTTCGCTGCTGACTAGGGCGAAACGCTGCGCTTCACTCGCGGCATGAAGCCACGCCTCTCCCGTCGCTCGGTCATGAAAGGCACCGTCGCCTTCGCCGCCTACGCGTTCTCGCAGATGCCCATGTCCGTCTTCGGTTTCGCCGAACTCGAGGATGGCGCGACGCTCGTGCGCTTCCTCACGCCGCAGCCGCGCAACCCCAACCGCCCAATGATCCAGTGGGACGAGCTGACCAACTGGGTCACGCCCAACGAACAGGTTTATGTCGTCAGCCATTACAACAAGCCCGAGATCAAGGCCGACGAATGGAGGCTCGACATCGGCGGCATGGTCGAACGGCCGGTGACCCTCTCGCTCGCCGAGTTGAAGCAACGCCCCCGGCAGGAAATCATGGCCACGCTCGAATGCGGCGGCAACGGCGCGAGCGCGGCGTTCATGGGCGCGGTGGCCAACGTCCGCTGGACCGGCACGCCGCTCGCACCGCTGCTGCGCGAGCGCGGCCTGCTCAAGCGCGGCACCGAGGTTCTCTTCTTCGGCGCGGACGAGAAGTCCGAGAAGGTCCGCGAACAGGACTTCGACATGCGCTTCTCCCGCAGCCTCTCGCTCGTGGACGCGTTGCAGGACAAGGCGCTGCTGTGCTGGGAGATGAACGGCCAGCCGCTGACGCGCGACCACGGTTTCCCGCTGCGGCTCGTCGTGCCCGGCTGGTATGGCATCGCCTGGGTGAAGTGGCTCACGCGCATCGAGGTGCTCGACCGCCGGCTCATGAGCAAATACATGGCGCGCGAATACGTGACCATCCGCGGCGAAACCCAGAACGGCAAAACCCTCTGGCGCGAAACTTCCGTGAGCTGGATGAACGTGAAGAGCGTCGTCGCGCGCGTGGCCAAGCTCAAGAACGGCACACTCCGCATCAGCGGCGCGGCGTGGAGCGATGGCACGCCGATCAAGTCCGTGGAGCTGAAAGTTGACGACGGCCCGTGGCAGTCCGTGAAGCTCGACACGAGGAACCGCTCGGAGTTCTCGTGGACGTTCTGGTCCTTCGACCTCCCGGAAGTCGCGGCCGGCGAGCACACTCTAGTCTCCCGCGCCACCGATGCCGACGGCCGCGTGCAGCCCGCTGCCGACGACCCGACGATCAAGCTCAAGAAGACTTACTGGGAGGCCAACCAGCAGTGGCCGCGCAAGATCAAAGTGTGATGCCACTTCCCATCAAGTGCGCGTTGATCGAAACCGAAGGCCACGCGGCGAGCTTTCTCCCTTCGCGGAGCGAGGGGAGAAGGTGTCAAAGACCGGATGAGCGGTGCGGCCGCTTGTGCTGACGCGGCTAGCCCTCACTCCGGCCCTCTCTCCTTGCTTTCGCAAATGGAGAGGAAGAAGTAAATGCAGCTAGCTGAACAGCGGTGCGAGCGGGCGGCCTTCCTCCAGCAGGTTATAGGGGCGGCCTTGGAGGTCGGTGGCTTCGAGGTTCTCGATGCCCATCGCGTGATAGACGGTCTTGGCAACGTCCTCGGGGCCGATGGGATTGTCCGCCGGATACTCGCCGCGCGCGTCGGTGCCGCCGTAAACCTGGCCGCCGCGGATGCCGCCGCCGGCCATCACCACGCTCATGCAGGCGGTCCAGTGGTCGCGCCCGGCGGCGACCTTCCCACGCGTGCGCGGGTCGCCGACCTTGGGCTTGCGACCCATCTCGCTGGTGACGAGCACAAGCGTTGAGTCGAGCAGGCCGCGCTGGTGCAGGTCTTCCAGCAACGCGGAGTAACCGCGGTCAAACTCGGGCAGCAAATCTTCCTTGAGGCAGGCGAAGTTGTTCCCGTGCGTGTCCCAGCCGCCGCCGCTCAGGCATTTCTTGGCGATGTTCTCATCGCTCTCCGCCCAGAAGACGGTGATGAACGGCACGCCCGCCTCGACGAGCCGCCGCGCCATGAGCAGGCCCATGCCGTTGATGGTCCGGCCGTAGCGGTCGAGTGTCGCGGACTTTTCCGTCGCGATGTCGAACGCGCCCGCCGTCGCGCTGGAGGCGAGGAGGGAGAAGGCCTTCTCCTGCTGGCGGACGTAGTTGTTGACGATGGCCTCGTGGTCCAGCTCGCGGCGCGCGGAGTTGACCGCCTCCAGCAACGCACGGCGGTCGCCCATGCGCGCGTGCGTCATGCCCGCGTCGAGCGTGAGCGTGGGCGCGGTGAACTGGAGCGGCTGCTCGCGATTGCCGGCCACGCAGAAGGGGTCGAACTCCATGCCGAGCCGACCCGCGAACTGCCCCGGCCGCGTGTAGGGCGCGCGGCTGGGCTTGAAGGGCAGCGTGACGACCTGCGGCATCTTCGGGTGCGGCGGACGCTTCGCGCCGATGACGCAGCCCATGGAAGGCCAGTCGGTCGGGTAAGGCCGGCGGTCGTTGCCCTCGCGCTTGAACGTCTCGTCGGGCGCGTGGCCGGTGAGGTTGTAGTAATAGCCCGCGTGGTGGTCGCCGGTGGCGCGCCCGTGGTCCGTGAGGCCGTTCACGATGGCGAGGTGATGTCCCTGCTTCGCCGTCAGCGGCAGGTGCTCGCAGATGTTCACGCCCGGCGCGGAGGTGCGGATGGGCTTGAACTCACCGCGATACTCGCTGGGCGCGTCCGGCTTCATGTCCCACATGTCAATGTGCGAGGAGCCGCCGCAGAGGAAGAACAGGATGGTGGATTTCGCCGGCTGCTTGCGGGGCGCGAGTTGCGCGGTGCCGAGGGCGGAACTCCCGAAGCTCAACCCCGCCAGCCCGGTCGTGGACGCCGCGATGAACGCGCGTCGGCTCATGGCCGGGGAGAACAGCGGGGCTTGCATGGTCGGGGAATCTGACGCGGGTGGAAGGGAAGTCAATCAAGCCGGAATGCCGGAGCGGGTGACGACCATCCGGCCGGCGCGGCGTTTACGCCGCAGAAACGCGTGGGTGGATACGGTGACGTGAGCGCCCATCTCCGCCGTGGCTTTCTGCGGCGTGAACGCCGCGCCTCACCACACCGAAAAGCGGAAGTAGCGGCGCTGCACGGGCGCGACGGTGTGGGTGCGCTCGGAGGCGGTGTCCACGAGGATGTTCGTGACAAGCGTCCAGTTCACGAGGTTGGTGGATTCCTCCAGCGTCGCCCCGCTCACGCCGAGCGGCCAAGCGAACTGGAGCATCCCGTTTGTGGCTGGGCGCGAAATCATCGTCGGCATCGCTCCGAGCACGCGGACGTGCACAGGTGCGGAGAGGCCGCGGCGGCCACCGGCGTCGTAGGCTTTCGCGATGAGCGTGTAAGCGCCGGGCGGCGGGTTGGTCCAGGTGAAGGTGTAGGGCGGCGTAAGAATCTGCGCGAGCGAGTTGGTGCCCTCGTAGAGCTCGACGGCGAAGATGCCGTCGGCGTCGCTCGCACTGGCGGTGAGGACGATGTTGGTCGGGCCGACGAACCATGCATTGGTCCCCGGCGTGAGGAGCGTGACGAGCGGCGGCGGGTTCGCGCTGGAGTTGATGGCCAGCGTGACAACGGCGGGCGCGGAGTTGGTCTTCCCGTCGTTGACCACGAAGCAGAAGTAGTCCGGCCCGCTGACATTGCTGTTTGGCGTGTAGGTCAGGTTGGGCGCGGTGCCGGAGAGCACACCGCGCGTCGGGGCCACGGTAATACTGAAGGTGAGCGGGTCGTTGTCGCCGTCGCGGCCCGCGAGGGTGATGGGTAAGGCGGTGTTCAGCGCGACGAGCATGCACTGCGGCTGCGCTTGCGGGCGGCGGTTCGGCAACGTGAATGGCGGCGGCGGCGCGGGCGGGTTCGTGATGGTGTAGGTGAACGTGGTGGTCGGCCCCATGTTCACGATGGAGCTGGCGGGGCCGAGCTTGATGACGACGGTTTTGCTCCCCGGCACGCCGGTGGGGAGAATCTTGAGGGGAATCAAATACGGCGCGGGAACTTGGCCGCCCGTGAAGGAGATGCTGCCGCCAGCCATTTTGTAGTCCACCCCGTATTCCGCCGTGCCGCTGCGGTCGAGCCAGTAGTAAATGAACTGGTTCGCGGGCCACGAGTTCGAGCCGGGCGGGAGCACGAGTGTCACGGGAATGTTAACCGTGCCGACTGTGTCGTCGCTGCTGGCGTTGCTCGATGTGAAGCCGACCTGCGGCATCTGCCCGGCGACGTTGAGGAA
>JBEBFV010000573.1:0-3413 GCA_040081795.1 Limisphaerales bacterium
GAGGAGAGTCGGGCAGAGGCGCGGCCCTCTCTATCTTCTCTTCGCTATCCTCTTCTCTCGTTCCTCCGCGTCCTCTGCGCCCGCGTTAAAGGGAGCGCGTCTCCAACTGCAACGTTCCGGCATGGGGTAATGACCAGATGATCAGATGCCGTGTGGCATTGCCCCCGCTGACCAGGGGTGCTTCTTGGTGAGCGCAAAAACGGGTAAGCGTTCGTCAACCGAGGCGGAGTCACGCGAGGCGCGTGGCCGCGATGCTGGATCCGCTATGTCGCGCGTCGTCAAACACGGGCAGGATATCCGATTCAGCGCTGAGGCCTTCACATCCACCCACCCGGACTCGAATACGTCGTCGCTGACTATTCTTGACCAAGATCAAGGTGGGCCCGCGATCGATGCGCCAGCCTCGCCAGAGATGAAAGTTCTAGCGCTCATTTTTCTGATTGCAGCCAGCGCCGTTTCGGCCGGTGCCGCTGCTCCACCGGCCAAAACTTCCAGCGCGATGGATTCACTGGCAAGGGGCCAGTCTCCGGGCAGGGCGCTGTATGAAACGCACTGCGCCGCGTGCCACGGCGTCAACGGCGACGGCAATGGGCCGGCCACGGTCTGGCTGTTCCCGAGGCCGCGCAATTTCAACTCCGGGCTGTTCAAGGTGCAGTCCACGCCAGCCGGCTCGCTGCCGACGGACGAGGACTTGCTGGAGACGATCACGCGTGGGATGCCGGGCAGCTCCATGCCCAGCTTCTCGTATCTCACCGAGGAGCAGCGCCGCGAGCTGGTGCTTCATGTGAAGTGGCTCACTGCCACCGTCGATTCCACAGGCAGGCGGATCAACAAGTTCGACGCGGCCATGGCCCGGGGTGAACTGCAGCGCCCAGTGACCGTCCCGCCTGAGCCGGGCGTGACTGTCGAGGCGCTGACCAAGGGCAGGGAATTGTTCACGAAGCTCGCCTGCAACACCTGCCACGGAGACACGGGTGCCGGGGATGGCCCTGCCGCCGCAACGCTGAAGGACAACTGGGGCTTGCCCCTGCCGCCGCGCGACATCAACAGCGGCGCGTTTCGCGGCGGGCACACGGGGCGCGACTTGTATCTGCGGATCAACAACGGCATGGCTGGAACTCCAATGCCGCCGTTTGGCGAGGGGGTGCTGACGCCCGGAGACCGCTGGGCTGTCGTGCTCTTTGTGCAATCTCTGCGCCGGAAGGACATTGAGATCAACGACATGCTTCCGCCGCCAGATGCTCACATTCACGCCCCGAGGATCAAGAAGCTTCCCGCCGACCCCACGGACCCGGCGTGGGAACAATGGGACACGGCGCGCATCCCTGTGAATCCGCTCTGGCCGGAACCGAACACGATCCCTGCAATCGCCGTCCGGGCCGTGCATGATGGCAAGCGGATTGCGATCCTGCTCCAATGGCGCGACGGGATCGCCAACGGCGCTCCGATCCGGGTGGAGGATTTTCAGGATGCCGTCGCGTTGCAGTTTTCCATGACCGAGGCCACGCCGTTCCTGGGCATGGGCGATGCGAACAACCCGGTCAACATCTGGATGTGGAAGGCTGGATGGCAGCAGGCCATGGACGGCCCGCGTCCGGATGTGGACACGGCTCATCCCTCGCTCCATGTGGACAAGTATTTCGAGACCCGCGCCCTCTTTCGCACTGCGGAGGCTGCGGGAAATCTCCAGGCCAGCCCCACCCTCAAGTCGCCGGTCGAGGACGCCAACGCGCGCGGCCTCGGCTCCTTCAAGTCACAGTCTGCCGCCAGCCAGAACGTCGGGGGCAAGGGCGTCTGGCGCGACGGGTTTTGGAACGTCATCGTCACGCGGGAGCTGAAATCCCGGGACGCGGATGATGTGAGGCTCGGCGTTGGCAAGCCCGTGCCGGTGGCCTTCGCCGTGTGGGACGGGCAGCAGCGCGACCGCAACGGCCGCAAGGAAATCAGCAACTGGTATAAGCTTGTCCTCGACCCATGAGAGTTCCTTCACCTGAACCCAGCCCAAACTTTACCATGAGCACCGACAATTTCTCCCGGCGCGACTTCATCAAACGCAGCGGACTGGCGGGCGCGGGCCTCACCGCCGCGCACCTGCTGCCGCTGCGCTTTCTCCAGGCGCAGCCGCCCGACGATGGCATCGCCAATCCGCTCGCTCACTACCCCAACCGCGAGTGGGAAAGAATCTATCGCGACCAATACTCCTACGACCACGCCTTCTCGTGGGTCTGCGCGCCCAACGACACCCACAACTGCCGGGTCACGGCCCATGTGCGCAATGGCGTCATCGTCCGCATGGGCGAGCATTACGACGTGGGCACCTACGCGGACCTCTATGGCAACAAGGCGTCGGCCAACTGGGGCAACCGCCATTGCGCCAAGGGCTACACGTTCCACCGAATCGTCTATGGACCCTATCGCCTGAAGCATCCCATCGTGCGGCGTGGGTGGAAGCGCTGGGCGGACGACGGGTTTCCGTATCTGACCAAGGAGCTGCGGGCGAAATACAAATTCGATTCCCGAGGCACGGACAAGTTCGAGAAGATTCCCTGGGATGATGCCTACGCCTACATCGGCAAAGGGCTCAAGGCCATCGCCACGCGCTACAGCGGGGAGCCGGGCGCGAAGCTCCTCGCGGAGCAGGGCTACCCGCCGGAGATGATCAAGATGATGGAAGGCGCCGGCACCCGGACGCTGAAGTTCCGTGGCGGCATGGGCCTGCTGGGCGTGCTCGGCAAATATGGGATGTATCGCCTGAGCAACTCGATGGCGCTGCTCGACGCGCATGTGCGCGGCGTCAAGCCCGAGGAGGCCAAGGCAGGACGCAACTGGTCCAACTACACCTGGCACGGCGACCAGGCCCCCGGCCAGCCGTGGGTGCATGGCCTGCAGAACTCCGAGTGCGACTTCAACGACCTGCGCTCCTCGAAGCTCATCATCATGAACGGCAAGAACCTGGTGGAGAACAAAATCACGGATGCGCACTGGTTCATCGAGTGCATGGAGCGCGGGGCCAAGATTGTCATCATCGCCCCGGAATACGGCGCGCCCTCCACCAAGTGCGATTACTGGGTGCCGATCCGCCCCTCGACGGACGCCGCGCTCTGGCTCGGCGTGACGCGGGTGATGATGGACAACAAGTGGTATGACGAGAAGTTTGTGAAGTCTTTCACCGACTTCCCGCTGCTCATCCGGGCCGACAACCTGAAACGCCTCCGCGCCGGCGAGGTGTTTCCGAACTACACCAGCACGCTGCCCGCCGATGGCCCCAGCAAGAAGGTGCAGGGCATCACCGACGAGCAGCACAAGAAGCTGGGAGACTACGTGGTGTGGGACCGCAAGACCAACGGCCCAAGGGCGCTCACGCGCGACATGGTGGGCGAGACGCTGTGGAAATCCGGCATCGACCCGACACT
>JBEBFV010000574.1:0-3402 GCA_040081795.1 Limisphaerales bacterium
TCGAAGCACCGGATGACGTTCACTTCACGCCGGTGAAGCGCATACCGTTCTTAACCGGTTCTGTCCGGATGCTTCGATTTTCACCGACCTGTTTGGAATTAGAGTCCGACACAATGGAGCGGCGGCCTTTGGTGGTGGCACAAAATCATTATCCGTGCTGGCGAGCCACGGTGAATGGGGAGACTGAGCCTGTGGCGAAGGCCAACCACGCTTTCCAGGCCATCATGGTTCCCTCCGGCAAAAGCACTATCCGCCTCGACTACGTGGACTGGCCTTTCCGTATCGGGGTTTGCGTCTCGTTGGCGACGCTGCTCGGCTGCGTTGTCCTCTGGCGACGGCCACGGCTGCATTGAGCGGACGGCAACTCACCCACTTGCGGCTTCCGTCGAGCAGAATTCCCGGTTGACAGTTCAAACGCGTGTTTGAATTATGCGTTTGAAATGGCTGCCGTCACCGAACCGAAGCTCGACACCTCTTCCGCGCAGACCCGGCAGGCGCTCATCGAGGCGGGCGGCGCGGTCTTCGCCGAGGTCGGCTTCCACAACGCCACGGTGCGGGAGATCTGCCGTCGGGCCGGGGCGAACATCGCCGCGGTCCACTACCACTTCGGCGACAAGGATGCGCTTTACCGTGAGGTGCTCGCCTACTACCAGGGCCGCGCACTTCAGAAGTATCCGCTCGATCTCGGCGTGCGACCGGACGCGCCCGCCCAGGAGCGGCTACGGGCGTTCCTGCGCTCGTTCCTCCTTCGCATCTTCGACCACAGCAGCGACGCATGGCATGGCAAACTCATCTCCCGCGAGATGATTGACCCCACGAGCGCGCTGGACGCCATTGTGGTCGAGCGCATCCGTCCGCAGGCGCAGCATCTCGGCGGGATTGTCCGCGAGCTGCTCGGCGGCGATCCCAACCCCGAGACGGTGCGGCTCTGTTCCTTCAGCGTGGTAAGCCAATGTTTGTTCTACCACCACTGCCAGCCGGTGGTGAGCCGGCTCTTCCCCGAGCAGAAGTTTTCGCCGGAGCAGATCGAGAAGCTCGCCGACCACATCACGAGCTTCTCACTCGCGGCCATCAAGTCCTGTAGCCGCCGAGGTAAGGAGGCGGAACGGCCAGTGCCGCCGAAGAAATCCGCCTCCTCACCTCGGCGGCCACGCGCATCACGCTGATGTATCACCTCGCCCTCAAGATGCTGCTCGGCGACCGCGCGAAATACGCGATGCTCGTTGGCGGGCTGACCTTCGCCACGATGCTGATGACGCAGCAGAGCGCGGTGTTCTGCGGCATCCTCAAGTGGACCACCAGCCACATGAGCAACATGAGGGCGCAGCTCTGGGTCGTGGACCGCAACGTCCAGCAGGCGAACGAACTCAAGGCCCTCCGCGACACCGACGTGAACCGTGTGCGCTCCGTGACTGGCGTCGCGTGGGCCATGCCGCTCTACATCACGATTCAGTCGGCCAAGCTCGCCGACGGCAACTTCAAGCCGATCCTGCTCGTCGGCCTCGACAACACCACGCTCGTGGGCCGTCCGCCGGTCATTGTGCATGGCCGGCTCGAGGACATGCGCCTGCCCAACTCCATCATCCTCGACGAGCTTGGCATCAAGCGCCTGAGCGTCGGACGCGCGAAGCCGCTCGGCTTGGGCGACACCTTCGAGCTGAATGACAAGGAGGCGCGCATCGTGGGCATCTGCCGCGCGGACCGGCATTTCTTCGGCTACCCCTACGCCTACGCGACCTACACGCAGGCGCTCCAGTTCGCGCCGAAGCAGCGCAAGATGCTCTCGCTCGTGCTGGCCGAGCCTGCGCCCGGCTGGACGCCTGAGCGCGCGGCGAAACAAATCCAGGCCGAGACCGGCATGAAGGCCTACACCGAGGATGAACTCTTCTGGGCGACCATCTGGTGGCACTTCCGCAACACCGGGATACCCATCGCGTTCATCTCCATCATCGTGCTGGGCTTCATCGTGGGCACGACGATCTCGGGCCAGACCTTCTACGCGTTCGTCCATGAAAACCTCCGCCATCTCGGCGCGCTCAAGGCGATGGGCGCGAGCAACGCCCTGCTGGCGCGAATGCTCCTCGTGCAATCGCTCACCGTGGGCTTCCTCGGCTACGGCATCGGCGCGCTGCTGGTGACGGCGTTCGGGCACGCCGTGCTCGGGCGAGGCGAGCCGCCCTTCATGCTGCCGTGGCAGCTCCCGGCGATGACCTTCGCCATCGTGATGGGCATCTGCTGCTTCAGCGCGATGCTCGGCATCAGGAAAGTGTGGAAGGTCGAGCCGGCGATTGTCTTCCGTGGCTGATATGAGTGCCACCGCTTCAACTCAACTCGCCGTCCACGTCCGAGCCGTGAGCAAGACCTTCGGCACGGGCGAGGCTGCCGTGCCCGCACTCAAAGGCGTGGACTTCAACGCGCGACAGGGAGAGCTGCTGATGATCGTCGGCCCAAGTGGCTGCGGGAAGACCACGCTCCTGTCCGTCATCGCCGGCACGCTGAACTTCGATGGCGGCGAGATTGACGTGTTCGGCTCACCGCTGCACCGAATGAAGCCACGCGACATCACGGAGTTCCGAAAGAGCCACGTCGGCTTCATTTTCCAGCAGTTCAATCTCATCCCCACGCTCTCGTGCATTGAGAACGTCTCCGTGCCGTTGCTCATCAACGGCGCGTCCCGCCGCGTCGCGGAGCAGAAGGCGGAGGCGATGCTCGACCAGCTTGGCCTGCCCGGGCGCGGCCACGAGCGGCCCACGAATCTTTCCGGCGGGCAGCAGCAGCGCGTCGCCATCGCACGTGCGCTTGTGCATGAGCCGCGCCTCGTCATCTGTGACGAACCGACCAGCGCCCTCGACAAGGACACCGGCGGCCACATCATGGATTTGCTCCGCGACGTCGCGCGCCATCCCGACCGCAGTGTCATCGTCGTCACGCACGACAACCGCATCTTCAAATACGCCGACCGGCTGACCGAGATGGAGGACGGCCGCGTGCAGCGCGTGCATGATCAGGCGGGCAACCCCGATTTGAGCGAATGACAACCCAGTTCAACGCAAAGGCGCTAAGACGCAAAGACGCAGAGGTTAAGACAAACCTGTTGTTGGCCTGTTCTCTCGCTCGTCCTGGATTTTCTTTGCGTCTCTGTGCCTTTGCGTCTTTGCGTTAAATCTGATTCACCATGCTCCTCTTCCGCCAAGTAACCTTCTACCTCGCCCTCGCTGGCTTCGTCGGCGTGTTCCTGCTGGTGCGGCAGATGCAGCAGCGGCCGCCTGCGCCGCCGCCCGCCGTCGAGCCAGCGCGCTCGCCGTTTGCAGCGTCCGTCGCAGCCACGGGCATTCTCGAAGCGGCCCGGGAGAACGTAAAGATCGCCGCGCCGAAGGCTGCCTTGATCCAGAAGGTCGCCGT
>JBEBFV010000147.1:0-12736 GCA_040081795.1 Limisphaerales bacterium
GCGGGTGTGGGCGGGTTGTAGTTCGTCGGGATTTCCTCGCGGATGAGGTCGCCTTCAGCCGTGCCTTCGGGGAAGACCTTCGTGGCCTCTGCATACCACGCGATGCACTCGTCTTCGAGACGCGAGTAAAGCACGTTGAGCACGCCCGCGCTGCGCCGCCACTTGGCGAGCGCGGCCTTGTAGTTCTTCTTGAGCGTGCCGAGTTTCGGGTTCGTGTCCTGTCCGGCACCTGCCGCACCTTCGAGCAGCAGCTTGAACTCCACGAGCGTCTTGCCCGGTGCGGGGGTGAACGCCGCGGCCGTCTGCTCTTCCCATTCCTCCCATGCGGCGAGCAGGTCATCCGCTTCATCCTCGATGGTGCGACGGCTGTCGCCCCGCGCGCTGAGGTCGTTGACGATTTGCAGCAGACCGGGCAGTGACGCGGCGCGCACGCGCATCACGCCCACGGCGAGCAGGGTAAAGGCGTGAATGGCATCGAACCGCGCATCGAGCAGGCCGCGCGCGGTGAGCTGGTTGACGTTCAATGCGGCGGTCACCTTGGCGAGGCTGTCGTTCACCGTGGCATCGAGCGAGACGATGTCGGCATCCCACTGTGCGAGGGTCTTGAGCGGCCATGTCCACGAGGAGTCCGTGGCGAGCGTCGCTTGCACGGCGCGGGTCTTCTCCGTGCGTTCCTTGACGAAGGCGTGACTGGTGTTGATGTCAGTGCTCATGGGCGTGCAGGGTTATGGACTGGTTTCTTACGTCTGTGTGCCGAGACTAGCGGACGATGCACCGCCGTGCAAGCCCGACGAAATCGAACATCCTGCCGCCGTGCCGCGATGATGCACCTACAAACCGCGCCCGCGTCCCGACGTGCCGCGCGTCAGGCTCTACGGACAGCGGGTCTGCTCCTACGTGCCGGGCGTGCCTTCCTACGCACCGGGGGAGTGCTCCTACGGACCCGGGAGGCATTCCTACGCCGTAGGAATACACCCCCTGCTTGAAAAGTGGCACGCCGGGCATCGTGGCGGGCTTTCGGGGCATAAAGAGCCGTGGGCGAGGCACGGAGGAAACCAAATTGCGTCGGGCGAGGTGGCTGCGAGGCTTGGTAATCAGTGTCCGCGCTGGCCGTGTGCCTTCCCGCTGTTGCTCAAAGTTCGTGCGAGGCTCGCCGATTTGGGTCTGGGGTGATTCTAGTCCGCGCTTTCCGCCGCAGACCTCAGGGCTAGGAAGGCTTCCTTCAAAGGCTGACTGACGGCGCTGGCTGGCTCTGCCAAAACAAGCCGCTGGTAGTGGTCGAGGAAGGTCTTGCGGAGCCGGTGGAACAGATGGAGGAAATGCCGCAGGAACCCGATGCAATCGAGAATGGCGATTTCCACGCCGCCTGTCTCATCATACTTGGAGCGGGCGTATTCGTGGACGTCCACGCTCGTAGGTTCGGTGGTGATGAAGATGTAGTTGTGAACTCGCGGGTCTTGCGCGGCGATTTTCTGGAGCGCGCGGTCAATGTCGCCGGGGAACACTGCTTTGTTTTTCATCTCGTAGCCGGTCACGACCTGGTTGTCACCCAACAGCGTGATTTGCACATCCCCGACCGCGCCGGTTTGTTCGTCCGCAGCATTGTGGCCGGTGAGCAACAGGACGCGCTCGCCGAGTTTTTCCTGCACGGCTTCATAGGCAGCGGCGACGATGAGCACTGGCAGACGGCTGGAGCCTTTGCATTGCAAATGTTGCGCGATGAGACTCACGGTATCCTCGCTCGATAGCGGAAGGGCGTCGGTCACGCGCCCGACGCCGGAGAGGAGGGTTTTCAAACGTGCCTGCTGCGCATCACGCTCGATGAGCAACAGGCGGATAATCTCGTCAAGGACATCGCTCGCCGAAAGGCGCTCTGCATGAACATCGGCGAGGACCAGCAACGCGTTCTGATACATTACCGCAGGTCGTCCGACGAGGACGACCTTCGTGGTAAGCGTCTGGTCCATGTTCCGCAGAGTCGGTGTGAGAAAGGCGGTGGTGGAGTTGCAGGGCAGGTTGTGCCGCGTGATGAAGTCGCCAATGAATTGCTCGTCGTAAGTGCGACCGGAAAAAGAATCATCGGACTTAATCTTGGTGTAGGGCTTTCGTGGGTCCACCTCGGGGCGATGCACCCTAGCCAGCATGCAGGCCATGAGCAGGCGCGCGCCGGCGCGGTTGCTCGGACAATTCACAACGGAGGCGATGCGTTCAGCGATGCCGATGTCGGAAATGAAGGAGCGGTTCTTCTTTGCGAGAGCGCGTTTCAGCGAGGCGTCAAGCAGCGGGGAACAGTTGTCCATGGGTAGCGTATCCGTTGCGGGTGATGTTGCGTGGGTCGTAGTTCGTCCACAGCACCTCGACGCGCTTGTCCTTGGTGGAATGGACGGTGCGAGGGGCGGTGGCGAACTTGTGCCATTTTGGGGCGGGGAAGAGTTCGTCCAGAATGTCCGCTTGATAATTGGATAGGGCGACCATGCCTTGAACACGATTTAAGACCGCCGCCAGTTCCCGGTGCTGGCGGTCGTTCATCTCGAAACCGTAAGCCTTGGAGTCTCCCCGTGTGGAATGCACGTAAGGCGGGTCGCAGTAGAACAAGGTGGTGGGAGAGTCGTATAGCTGTATCACATCAAGCGCCGGGCGGTTCTCGATTTGCACTCGAAGCAGCCTTTCGGCAACGGCGGGCAAATCCTCGACCGCGCCGAGCCAGCGGCTAATCACGCCGCTCATGCCGGCCCGGCTGGTATTCTTGCAGTTCGCCCAGCGCCCAATCGTCGCGGTCTGCGCCAATCCGGTGCGGACTTGGCGTGCACGGACGTAGAAGCGCCGGGCGCGTTCCAGTGACGAAAGGTCGGGGGATATTTCGCACGCCTTGGCGAACTCCTCGCGGGCGAACGGTGTCAGCCCGATGGCCTCAACGAGGCGGTCCTTTTCTTCGCGCAGCACGCGGAAGAAGTTCACGACTTCCCCATCGAGGTCATTGAACGTCTCCACGGGTGCGGGTTCGCGGTTGAGCAAGACCGCGCCCGAACCGGCGAACGGCTCGCAGTAATGATGACAGTCGGGCAGCAATGGTCGCAGCCAATCGAGGTGAGAAAACTTGCCCCCATACCAGCCAAACGGGATGAGCTTTTTACGGACGGTTAGACTTGTGACCAGCGGTGGTGCCACGCGGCCTCGGCTCGGTGCTACCTCGTATTCCAAAACATCCTCGCGTAGTTCGCTCGGTGTTGCGATGCGAACGCTTACCCGTTTGAGCGGTTGTTTCCGGCTGGGCGGCTTCTGCCGGTATAACGGCGTCGGCTTCTTGTCCGTGACTTTGTGTTTCATCGCTGGCTGATGCCTTCGCCGGTATCGTGGCATAATGAGAAGCGTTGTCGAGCAGGCAAGGAGCTTCCTACAACAACGGCGTGAAGCGCGAGGTGGTGCTGGGCGCGTTCGTGTTCACCGTGACGGCGGCGGCTTCAGGCCGGCCGGCCGCTGCCCGCGCCGGTGTTGCCGAAGCCGGGCGCGCCCGAGCCGGCGGAGTTGTTGCTCAAGTCCACGGTGTTGGGCGCGATGGTGTTGAGCGTGTCGCTCGCGGTTGCGGAGACGGCGCTGTTGTTCGCGGACGTGGCGCGCTTGCTCAACGCGTAAGGCCCACCGCCGGTCACGCCGGGCGGCAGCGTGACGCGCACGACGACGTTGTAGGCCGCGCCGGGCGCGAGCGGACCGGTGTCGGGGCGGTTGTTGCCGTTGCTGTCGGTCATCGGCGTGTTCGCGTCGGGCTGCAAAATCGCGACAGTCGAGCCGGCGGGGAAGCTGCTCGAATCCACCGTGATGTCGAACGTGTCGGTGCCGTTGCCCGTGTTGGTGAGGAGGTTGGTAAATGTGACCGTGCCGCCTTGCGACGCGCTCGCGACCGTGGAGCCGCTCAACGTCACGCTGGCAGTTTGCTGCACGGTGAAGACAGCGGGGTTGCTGTCGAACGGCCCGACCGGGTTCGCGCCGTCGTTGTAGCTGTAGCTGACGCGGTTGTTGATGGGGCCGGGAGCGACGCCGGAATTCACATTCACCTGGAACGTCAGCGTGCCGGACTGCCCGGGCGCGACGCTCGCGATGACCGCCGTCACGCGACCAGGCGCGGTGACGCCGAAGTCGTAGGTGACGGTGTTCGGCGTGGTGCCCTGTGCGTCGAGATTGCTCGTGTCGGTGAGGACGGTCGAGCCGGTCACGCTCCAGCGCGCGCTGTTCGTCGCGTAGGTCAGACCTGTCGGGATGATGTCCGTGAGGGTGAGGTTCGTCGCGGCGGTGTTGCCCGAGTTCTGATACGTGATGGTGTAGCTGTAGGGGCCGCTGGGCGACGGGCCGGAGCCGACGCTGACGGCCTTGCTCACGCTGATGACGGCGTTCGCGCTGGCCGTGGCGGTGTCGGTGTTCGATGCGGTCTGCGTGGCGTCGAAGCCGCTCGTGGCGGTGACGCGCGCCTTGCCCGCCTGACTAGCCGACGCGGTGGCCGGCACGATGCCCGCGACCACGAACTGGAACACCGCGCCTGCGGTGAGCGGGCCGGTGGTGGTGATGGGCGTCGCGTTGTCTGCGATGCCGTCGCCATTCGCGTCGGCGTAAATCGCGAGGCCGGTGAAGTCGTAGTCGTCACCGGTGAGGTTCGCGAGCGACAGCGCGAAGGCGTCGGAGCCGTTACCGGTGTTGACCAGCGTGTGCGGGAACGTGGCCTGTCCGCCGGGCGACGCGGTCTTCGCGTTGTCCGCCGTGAGCGTGAAGCTCGCGACCTGCTGCACGATGGTCACGGCGACGTTCGAGGTGACGGTGCGCTTGGTGTTCGAGCCATCGGTGTAGGTCGCGCTGGCCTGGTTGCCGATGGTCGCGCCGGCAGGCGGCGCGGCGGCTTGCGCCGACCAGTTGAGGAACGCCGCGAGCGTAAGCAGCGCGGTGCCCTGGCGCAGGAGGGCGCGGGGTTTAAGTTGTGTGACGTGTCGTCCGAGGCGCGCGAGGCGCGAGCGGAGGGTTTCAGTGGTGGATTTCAGTTTCATGGATTTTTCAGTTTAGTTTTTGCGTTGGTGTTGTTGGGGAATCGTGGGTGTTCGCTGCCCCCTCACCCCGGCCCGCTCCCCAGTGGGGGAACGGGAGAAGGCGCGCGGGAACGAACGCGGTGGTGGATTACTTGGCGGCTGTTTCGCCCGGCAGGAGGAGCCGCGCGCGGGCGGTGACGTTGGTGGAAGCGCCGGCGGCGAGGTCGCCAAGCGACCAGCGAAGCGCGCGATACTCGGCGGCGGGGACAAGTTCCTCGCGCGTGGAGCCATCAGCGAGCTTCACGAGGCGCTTGAGCGGGAGCGGCGCGAACACGCGGCCGTCAAGGCTGGCGTGTGTGGGCTGCGGCGTGGCGGAGCCGGCGACGTATTGCATTCCCGCAGGAATCGGCAGGACCGGTTGCAGTTCGCGGATGCCAGAGGCAAAGGCGTTCCGGTAGGTTGCGACGTAGTGCAGCGTTTCGCCCGGACGAACTTCGCGGGCATGGACGAGCCGCTCCTGGCCATCCGCGAGCGGCACGACTTTCATCGTGACCAGCATGGCGGTGAGGCCGTTCCGGTCTTGCGCGGGCACGTGGCCTGCGCCGGCTCCGAGCGCCAGCCACGCGGCTAGCGCCCAGACCTGGGTGCGCCGCGTGAAGCACGAGCGGAACCAGTTCACGCAGCGCGAGACCGAGGCGGCGAAGCGCTGGCGGAGGTTGCAGTTGGTTTTCCCTTCGCAATTGCGAGGGCCGTTAGTGGAACAGGTTGTTCTCATAGGCCGCCGACGCTACGGGAGCGGGCGGCCAAGGAGCATTCGGGCACTTACGGAAACGCAGCGGGGAATGCCCGGAGACGGAAGGTGGGTTGCGGCGGCTTCGTGGCGTGTGGTAGCCTGCGGACGTGAAGGGTGAAATGAAGGTCATCGGCGGTCGCAACCTGCCCGCGCCGGGCGAGCGTTTCGACCGTCTGCAGCGCACCTCGCACCAACTCCTTGGCTGCGGCGTCGGGCCCAAGGGCGTGTTCCGATTCAAGACATTCGAGGAGTTCAACGAATGGAAAATGCAGACCTCCCTCCGCCGCGCCCGCCCGAGCAGCTAGACCTCGCGCGACTTTGCCGCGAGCTGAACCAACGAGGCGCGCACTACGTGGTGGTCGGCGGCATGGCCATCAACCAGCACGGGCTGGTCCGCGCGACCGAGGACATTGACCTGCTCATTGAACCATCGCGTGCAAACCAGGAGCGCGTCCGGCTGGCATTGGAAATTCTTCCCGACAAGGCGGTGCGCGAGATGCAACCCGATGACCTCGACAACTACATCGTTGTCCGTATCGCGGATGAAATCGTCGTGGACTTGATGCTGAAGACCTGCGGCGTGACTTACGGCGAAGCCCTGCCGGAAGTGGAGACGCGCACCATTGACGGGGTGCCCATTCCGTTTGCCTCTGCCAAACTGATGCTGCGAATGAAGCAAACCTACCGCGAGAAGGACGCGCTCGACCGGGAGTTTCTCCGGCAAAAGCTGGGCGAGCAGGGAGGCAAGTGACAGCGCGACCGTGCGCGCAGTTCACATCGGCAGAATCCCGCGACGGATGGCGAAACGGACGAGGTCGGTCTGGGTTTTGAAGTTCAGCTTGCGCATGACGTTCGCGCGGTGCGTCTCGGCGGTGCGCGGGCTGATGAAGAGTTTTCCCGCAATGTCCGGGTTGTTCAGTCCCTCAGCGGCGAGGTGGAGCACCTCGCGCTCGCGGTCGGTGAGCGCCTCATACATGTCCTGCGCGGTGTCGGTGGTCTTGCGCTGGATGTAGGCCTGAATCGCCAGCTCGGAGAGCGAGCCGCTGAGGTAGCGACGCCCGGCCACCACGTCGCGGACGGCACGGACGAGTTCCGCCCCGGTGGAGTCCTTGAGGAGATAACCCGCCGCGTCGTTGCGCAGCGCTTCGAGCACGTAGGCTTCATTCGCGTGCATGGAAAGAATGAGCACGCGCGTCTTCGGTGACGACTTCTTGACCTGGCGAGCGACTTCCAGCCCGTGCAGGCGCGGCAGTGTGAGGTCGAGCACGAGCACGTCGGGCTGAAGTTTCTCAACGAGCTGCGCCGCCGCCAAACCATCCGCCGCCTCACCGACGAGCTGAAAATCCTTCTGCGCCGCGAGCAAGGCGCGCAGGCCATCACGGACGACGTGGTGGTCTTCGGCGATGACGATGGTGGTCATGTGGGTGGTCAGCTCGCGGGCGCGGACTTGAGTGGCAGCGTGGCGACAAGGCAGGTTCCCGCACCCGGCGCGGAGTCAATCCGCAGGCTGCCGCCGAGCAGGACGAGCCGCTCGCGCATCCCGGCCAGACCGCAGGAATGGCTGCGACTCGCCGCCGTCTCCGCGTCGAAGCCCGCGCCCTCGTCCTCCACTTGGATGCCGAGCGCGCCCTCGGCCAGCCAGAGGCGCACGTCGGCCTTCGTCACCTTCGCGTAGCGCGCGATGTTGGTAAGCGCCTCCTGCACGACGCGATAGGCGGCGGTTTCGATTTCGGGGGGGAGGCGTTCGGCCAGGCCGACCTGCTTGAAGTCCACGCGCACCCGCGTCTGCGCGGTGAAGCGGTCGAAGAGCAGCTCCAGCGCGGGCAGCAGGCCGAGTTCGTCAAGCATCTGCGGGCGAAGGTCGAGCGAGAGGCCGCGCACCTTGGCGAGCAGTTCATCCACGCGGGCGCGAGTTTCGGCGAGCTGCGCGGGGAGCGCATCCGTCGGCAACTGCCCGGCCAGCTCGACACTCAGCTTCAAGCCGGTCAGGTGCTGGCCGATTTCATCATGCAGCTCGCGCGCGATGTAGCGCCGCTCCGCCTCCTGCGCGGCGACCACCTTCCGCGCGAGCGCCTGCCGCTCCGTGATGTCGCGCACGAAGACCTGTGCCGCCGGCGCGCCGAGCCACTCGAACTTGCCCGCGTTCACCTCCACCGCGACCGCCTCGCCCATCGCGCGCCTGAACCACGTCTCCACTCGCACCGGCTCGCCGCTGCCGGTGATGAGTTTCTGGAAACAAGCCATGCAATGCTCCAGTTGCTCCGGCGCGATGAAGTCCATCAAGCTGCGCCCAACCATGTGCGTCTCGGCATCGAAGCCGAGCAGCCGCTCGATGGCTGGATTCGCCAGCTTCACCACCCCGCCACCGTCCACGATGAAAATCCCCTCGGCCGAAAGCTGAAACATCTTCTCAAACCGCTCGCGTTCGCCGACGAGCCGGCGGTAGCGGTTCAGCCGCAAGATGCTCCTCACCCGCAGCCGCAGCTCCGCCGAGTCAAACGGCTTGCTGATGAAATCATCCGCCCCCGCCTCGATGCCCCGCAGCCGCGACTCGCGGTCATCGAGCGTCGTCACCATCACCACCGGCACCTCGCGCAGACGAGCATCGGCTCGCAGCCGGCGGCAGACCTCGAAGCCATCCATCCCCGGCATCATCACATCGAGCAGCACGAGGTCAGGCGGCGTGTTGGCCGCCTCCGCCAGCGCAGCGGGGCCATCGGCGACAGCTCGGAGCTGACAACCTTCCCCGGCGAGCAACGCCTCCAGCGTCAGCCGCCCCCGGTCATCGTCATCCACGATTAAGATTGAGTTCATGCCGAGTCGAAACAGCACGATGCAGCTCCGTAAGCGCATGCTGGCAGTTGTGAACTGTGGGGACAACGCCTTTGTCTCGCCGAGCCTCCATGCCTTTCGTCAAGCTTCGGGAGGGGCTCGCTCCGCTTGCGGCAGCTCAGGGCCGTGTGACTTCAGTGAACTGCTGGGGATTTGTCCCATTCAGGAACTCCTCCAGATTCGTGAACCCGTCCGTGTCCGTGTCCGCCGCCCCGTCGCCAGCGTCGTTGGGATTGAGACCGTGTTTCCGTTCCCACTCGTCCGGCATCCCGTCGTGGTCGGTGTCGGCTGGAGCCGTGTTGAAGGCGTATTCCGGCCAGCCGCCCACGTCGGCGGGCGTGAGGATGATGCCGTTGGCGAACAGCATCTGCCCCGTCCGCAGCTGCGCGATGATGCGCGCGTCCACGGGGTCGCGCTTCGGGAGCGTCGCGCCGGCCTGTGCGAGCACCAGTTCGTAGGCGCGCTCGGCCGGCTGCTGCGTGATGCGCGCGGCAGGGAACGGCTGCGCCCCGCGCACGCGCGCCAACAGCTCCTTCAAGCTGCCGGCCTCCTTCACTTCCGCCTCATCGAACTGCACGCCGCCAGCCCAGTTGTCCCGCGTCACCTCGGGATGGCCGGCGACAAAGTTGTCCGAAACGAACCACTTCCCCGGCGTCGGTGCCTCGCTGAACATGGTCAGGTGCTGCGGACGCGCGATGCGATAATGAACGTCGTAACCCAGCGTCGCGGGGCCGGGCTTGTAGTAGTTGGCAACGACATTGACCCATGAACTGGCGTCGCCGCCGTCCACGGTGCGGTGGACCCAGTTGAAGATGACGTTGTTGCGGAAGTCCACATGGTCGCCGTAGCCGATGCTCGGATTGCGGCCCGTGTTGCAGGCGAAAAGGTTGTGATGAAACGAAACGTTTCGCCCGCCCCACGTCGCGCCAAACGCGTGGTTGTTCAAGTTCAACGCCTCGCTGGAGATGCACCACTGGATGGTCACGTTCTCGGCGGGCAGTTTCGTGATTTTGCCGTCCGGCGTCTCCTCCAGCCAGCGGTAGAGCGACACGTTCTCGTCGAGGCCCCAACTGAACGAGCAGTGGTCGAGGATGATGTTGCGCACCGGGTAGCCGCCCAGCGCGTCGTCGCGCGAGCGCAGGTTGCCGCGCCGGAAGCGCAGGTGCCGGATGATGACCTCGTGCGTGTTGATTTCCGTCGTGTGTCCGCGCACGCAGATTCCGTCGCCCGGCGCAGTCTGGCCCGCCACCGTGATGAACGGATGCGCAATCTTCACCGGCGACTCCAGCGTGATGAGGCCCGCCACGCGGAAGACCACCGTGCGAGGCCCCTCCGCCTCCAGCGCCGCGCGGAACGTGCCCGGCCCCTTGTCCGCCAGACTGGTGACTTCAATGACCCGCCCGCCGCGTCCGCCGCGCGTGACCGCCCCGAAACCTTCCGCGCCCGGGAAAGCTGGCACCTGCTTCTCGGCCGCGAGAGCGGAGATGAGGAGAGCGCCCAACACCAACGCAACGCCCCGCCGCATTGGAGCGCGGCCTTCAGGCCGCAGGCGTGGTGAAGTGGCGTGAGGGCTCATGGCGTGCTGGCAGGCTTGCTGTGCTGAAAATTTTCCCACGCCTCAGTCACATCTGCCAGCCCATCCTTCTTCGACGAGTGAATCCACGCGCCGAAGCGCAGCCGGAACGTCTCACCCTTAGGCACCAGCACGCGGCTCGTCGCGCCCTTTGTGAACGCTTTTTCGCCGAACGGATTCGCCACCATCAGTCCGTAATCGCGGTTGTGAAACCAGCTCGGGCGAAAGTTCTTTGCGTCCGCCAGCACCGCGATGCCCACGCGCCGTTCGCCCAGCACGCCACTGTAATCACACCAACTCGCCGTCTTGCCCCACGTGGCCTTCGCCGTCGTCACGCCGCTGCTGCTCGTGATGACGCCACCCTTCTTCTCCGTGAGTTCCGTCGCGACGCGCACGCCGAAGCCCATCTCCTCCTGGTCGCCAAAAGCGAAACCATCCACCGCCGCCGTGAAGCTCGCCTCCCACGTCAGCAGAAATCCCTCACCAACGCGGCTCACCACGAAACTCGAGCCTAGCGTCGCGAGCTTCGCGTTGTTCGTGGCCACCAAGCTCGTCTCCGTCGCGAACGTGAGTTGCGCCGCCTGCACCACCGGCGCAGCGCTGAAACGCTCGTGCCGCATCACCGCCTTGTTCCGCCAAAAGTCATTCCCGCTCATATCACCGAATGCCAGCCAGACGCCAGGATGCATCGTCGCGTGGTCCACCGCGTCCTTCCCCGCGACCGGCGGATACGTGCGCGTGACCTGCGAGCCATCCGGCGCATGCACGTGCGCGAAGTAAGGCCGGAGAATCGCCGCGTCCTTAAAGACAAAATGCGCCACCGGCTTTGCCCCGTGCGTGATGACCAGCCGGTCCGGCTGCTCCGTGAAGGCGAAGTCCTGTGCCTCAGTTCGGACGATGGTGACGAACAGCCAAGTGCAAACGAGAGCCAACCAGCGCGTTGATTCGTCGCGCCAGCGTCTTGGACTGCGGCAGTCCTCTGCCGCTTTCGGCGATGGCCGCAATTCCAAAACGCCAGAGGGCTGGCGCAGTCCAAAACCTCGCGGAGACACGCGCCGATTCCACGACCACAGTTGAAGTTTCATTTCGTCACTCCCTTCACATCCCCAAACTCCCCGCACAACCACCCCAGATACTCCTCCAGGTTCGTGTGGCCATCCCCGTCGCGGTCGGCATTGCCATCGCGCGCATCGGTTGGATTCAACCCGCGCGCCCGTTCCCACGCGTCCGGCATCCCGTCGCGGTCGCTGTCCCAGTTCGCCGCGCGGCGCTCGACGGGAAAACTCTCCCAGCCGCCCACGTCTTCCTGAGTGTCCGGCAGGCCCGGCAACCCCGTCGTGCTGCCCTTGAACTGCGCCGTGCCCGCCCGCACCTCGGCAATTACGCGCAAGTCGTGCTCATCCAGCGCCGGGCGATTGCAACCCACGTCTGCCAACACGTTCGTGTAAGCCTCCCCCGCGGAGTGCGTCGTCACGAACGACTCGAACCACGGCGTCGCCACCGTGAACTTCTCCCACGCCGTCTCGGGCTTCGCCCGCGTGCCGACGAACGGCCCGAGCGGACCTTCCGGCCCGTGCTTTCCCTCCATCACATTGCCCGCGACGAAGTAAATCTGCGGCCCGAACGCCGGGTTCTCGAACTGCGGCACCAGCTCGAGGAAGTGCGCCGTGGCCGGGCCGGGCTTGTAGTAGTTGTTCACGAACTGCACCCGCGCCGCGCCGCCGTCGGTCGCGCGGTGCTTCCAATTAAAGACGACGTTGTTCCGCAAATCCAGCGCGCCCGTGTGCCGGTTCAAGCGGTCAATGCCGCCCGCCAGACTCCAGTTCCTCCCCGCGTTGTGCGCGAGCAGGTTGTGGTGAAAGCTCCCCACGTTCCCGCCGATGCTCGCCGCGTAGCCGTGTTGCGTGCCGGGCGGATACTTCTTGTGCCCTGCCGCGTTGAGCGCCTCAGAGATGAGCGTGCGCTGGAGCGTGATGTTCCGCGCGCCGCGCGAGCTGAATGCCTCGTCCTGCGTCCAACTGATGCTGCAATGGTCAATGATGCAGTGGTCGCTCGACGCCATGCCCATGCCGTCGAGCGTCAGGCCGGCGAGATTTCCCGGCCGCACGCGCAGATGGCGGATGATGACATCGTGCGCGCCCATCATGCCGAGATTGAACTTGCGCACACACACGCCCTTCCCTGGTGCGGTCTGGCCCGCGATGGTGAGATACGGATTCTTCACCACGAGCTTCGACTCCAGCGTAATGATGCCGGAGACGTTGAAGATCACCGTGCGCGGCCGCTCCGCCTCCACCGCCGCGCGCAAACTGCCTGGCCCACTGTCATCCAGGTTTGTGACCTCGATGACGTGTCCGCCGCGTCCGCCGATGGCGAATCGTCCGTAACCCTCCGCCGTGGGAAACGCCAGGTGCCGTGGACGAAACTGCCACTCGTCGCCGCGTGTGACCTCGCCCTTCGCGTCCACTTCATCCACGCGCCAGAAATAAGTCTCGTGATGCGATGGAGCGCGGACGCCCACGTCCGAAG
>JBEBFV010000148.1:0-12726 GCA_040081795.1 Limisphaerales bacterium
GGTGGGGCGCGGGCTGGGCGTGAGCATCCTCGCGGCGTGGGTGGCGCGCGATGAGATCGCCGCCGGCACGCTCGTGGCGCTGCCGCTGGGGCGCCGCAAGCTCATGCGCAACTGGGGCGTGCTGCACCGGCGCGGGCGGCGCCTGAGTCTGCCCGAGGAGGAATTCGTCTCGCTCTGCCGCCGCGAGGGAGCGCAGCTCGTCGGTGGCGGCAAGGCTGAGACGCAGGGGGCGTAGCGGGGCCGCACGCAGTAGGCCACGCTCCCCTTTGCGTCCCTCGCGTCCTTTGCGTGAGGCATTGAACCTTCCCTTCCCTCCCGCCAGCATCGCCGCCGATGACTCCGCGCACGCGCCCATTCCGCTTCGAGCGTGGCGCGGCTCATTTCTCCGAGCTGGCGCTGTGGCTCGACGCGCATGACTCGCGCGCGGCGGACGAATGGGCCGTCGTCAGCCACGCGCACTCCGACCACATCGCGCGTCACAAGCGTGTCATTCTCACCGAGCCCACCGCGCGGCTGCTGCGCCAACGCCTCGGCGGCCAGCGTGAGGAGCGTGTGCTGCGATTTGGCGAGCGGGCGGAGTTCAGTGGTCCGCGTGGTGACTTCGCGCTCACGCTCCTGCCTGCGGGCCACATCCTCGGCAGTGCGATGGTGCTCGTGGAGTGGAGCGGCGGCTCGCTGCTCTACACTGGTGACTTCCGCCTGCGAAGCAGCGACGCCTGCGAGCCGTGCGACTTCACCGTCGCGCGCGGCTGCGACTGGCTGGTGATGGAAACCACCTTCGGCCGCCCGGAATATGTCTTCCCACCGACAGCCGAGATCGTGGAATGCCTGCTGCGATTCTGCCGCGAAGGCCTTGCCGCAGGCGAAACCCCCGTGCTCCTCGGCTGGACCCTCGGCAAGGCACAGGAACTTCTCTGCCTGCTGGCGGACACTGGCCTGCGCGTCGCTGTCCACGAAGCCGTGCTCCCGCTGGCACGAATCTATGAGCAGTGCGGCCAGAGATTCGGCGATTACGAGATGCTCGATGCCTCGACTGAAAAGGATCGCGTTTTCATCTGCCCGCCGACCTTTGCGCAGTCGCCGCAACGCGCTGCGCTCGGCCCGTGCCGGCTCGCCGTAGCCACTGGCTGGGCCATGGACAGCAGTTGCAAGTATCGCTCCGGCGTGGACGCGGCGTTCCCGCTGAGCGACCACGCGGACTTCAAAGAGCTGATCGAGCTCGTGCGCCAAGTGCGCCCGCGCCGAATCTTCACCACGCACGGATTCGCGGCCGACTTTGCCGCGACGCTTCGTGACTTGGGCTTCGACGCGGAAGCCTTGGTGGCCGCGGAGCAACTGACTCTGTCACTCGGAGTTGCCCCCACGCAGATCGAGAGCCCGGCCACAGTCTCACGCAAAGGACGCGAAGGACGCGAAGAAGACTGACCCCCGAGTCATTTCCTTTGCGTCCCTTGCGGTGGGCTTCTTTTGAGTGTTTTGATTTGGCAGTTCTGGCGATCGCACTCGATGATCAAGCAGTGGACGGCGAAGAATGATTTCCACCTCCTTCGCGTCCAGACGAAGATTGTCTCTACCGGGCCATTCTCCTGGCCTGTTTCCCGGCAACAGAAAGTATCGAATTGAGGTGATTGATAAGGACGCATGCGTGCGCTCGGGTTGGATGCTTTGTGGTGACAGATGAGCTGGCATGCTGAGTGACGATCTTGCAGTGGTCTGGGAGGAACCAGTGAAATAGGGCGCGGCTCACCTGTTGCGGATGACCGGCCAGTCTCAATACTTCGTCGCCATTCTCCCTCACCCTTACCCTCTCCCGCTGGGCGAGGGGAGCCGGCGTGGCCGCGCCGTGTCCACGCGCGCACCGCACAGCGCCCCCAGCGGTTGAATGTCCTCCTTCTCCTAGCGGAGGGCCAAGGTGAAGGCGAGCGGCCGCCGGATTAGGTGAGCTTTGACAAGGCAGGTGTTGATGCCTCCCACAAACGGCGGCTGCAAGCCGCCGGCACGGGGTTCAGCTCAAAATCCCGTGCAGCACCTCGCCATGCACATCCGTGAGGCGGATGTCGCGGCCGCTGAAGCGGAAGGTGAGGTGCTCGTGGTTTATGCCCAGCAGATGGAGAATTGTCGCGTGCAGGTCGTGGATGGCCACCTTGTTCTCGACCGCCTTGTAGCCGTAGTCGTCGGTCGCACCGTAGATGGTGCCGCCCCTCACACCGCCGCCGGCGAGCCACATCGTGAAGCCGAAGGGGTTGTGGTCGCGCCCGTTTGTGCCCTGTGCGAAGGGCGTGCGCCCGAACTCGCCTCCCCAGACCACGAGCGTGGAGTCGAGCAAGCCCCGGCACTTCAAGTCACGTAACAGACCTGCGATGGGCTGGTCCACGGCGCGGGAATTCTTCTCGTGGCCGTCGCGCAAGTTGCTGTGCTGGTCCCAGCGGTCGCCCGCGCCATCGGGACATGTCAGCTCGATGAAGCGCACGCCACGCTCGACGAGCCGTCGGGCCAGCAGGCATTGCTCGGCAAAGGTCGCGGTCATGCGGTTCGGAGAGCCGATGCCATACATGCGCTTCGTCGCCTCGCTCTCGCCGAGCACGTCCATCAGCTCAGGCACCGCAGACTGCATTCGATAAGCCAGCTCGTAGTTCGCGATGGCGCTTTCGAGCGCGTCGAGCTTGCCGAAACGCTCCACGACGCCGGCGTCGAGCTTGCGCATGAGCGCGAGCTTGGCGTCCTGCAACTCGGGCTTCGCCTCAGTGGGCAGGACGTTCGCCACTGGGTTCGCGCCGGTCTTGAAGACCGAGCCTTGATACGTCGCCGGCAGGAAGCCGCTGTTGAAGTTGTCGAGGCCGCCGGGCGGGATGAGACCGCCGTTGAGCACGACGAAGCCGGGCAGGTCGGCGTTCTCGCTGCCGAGGCCGTAGCCCGCCCACGCGCCCATGCTGGGCCGACCCTGCAAGCCGCTGCCGGTGTGCAGGAAGTAATTCGCGTTCGTGTGCTCGGAGAACGCGCTGGTCATTGAGCGCACCACGGCGAGGTCGTCCACGCACTGCGCGACGTGCGGGAACAGGCTGCTGACGGGAATGCCGCTTTGCCCGTGCGCCTGAAATTCCCACGGCGAGCCAAGCGTGCTGCCGTTGTTGTTGAACTGCGTCGGCTCCATCTTCATGGCGAACGGCTTGCCGTTCTCCGCCGTGAGCCGGGGCTTTGGGTCAAAGGTGTCCACCTGCGAAGGCCCGCCGTCCATGTAGAGGAAGATGACCGAGCGAGCGCGCGGGCGGTGGTGCGGAGCGCGTGGAACAAGCGAGTTGGCCGTGCCGCCGAGGGCTTTGTCAGCGAGCAGCGATGCCAGGGCAAGAGCACCAAAACCGTTCGCGCACCGGGCGAGCATCGCGCGGCGGGAGAGGGGGAGAGCAGGGCGGAAAGTCATGAGACGGAATACTGGAATCGGAGTAACTCCAGCCCGGAGGGCTGAACGGTCTGGCAGTTCACGCGCATCAGTTCAGGTAGATGAACTCCTTCACGTTGAACAGCACGTGGGCGAGGTCGGCCCAGACGCGTTTGTCAGTGGGCGATGCGCCGAGGCTTTGAGACTGCGCGGTGATGAAGGCAAGGGCGTCCTTCAGCTCCCCGTCCGCGGGCGGGCGGGCGAAAGCGGCGAGATACATCTGGCGCACGCGCTCGGCGGGGTCGGTCACGGACGCGAGGCGCTTCGCCCAGACGCGCGTTTGCTCCACGATGAACGGGTCGTTCATCAGGATGAGCGCCTGTGCGGGGACGTTCGAGACATTGCGACGGCCCATCGTGGTGAAGGGGATGGGCATGTCGAAGGCGAGCATCATGGGCGGCAGAAAGTTTCGGCGCACCGAGGTGTAGATGCTCCGCCGGCCCGCGCCGTCGAGCGGGCCGCTGCTGGGCTTGCCGCGTCCGTCCATGAACGGCGTTAGATGCACCATCACGCTCGGCCCGCCGACCTTCGCGTCGAGACGACCCGAGACGGTGAGCACGGCGTCGCGGATGGCCTCGCCTTCGAGCCGCTTCAGGTTCATGCGATGGAGCAAGGCGTTCTCCGGGTCAAGCTGCTCGGCGCGTGCGTCCGTCGGTGCGCTCGCCATCTGGTAAGCGCGCGTGAGCACCAGCTCGCGGATGAGCCGCTTCACCGACCAGTTCAGGTCGCGGACGAAATGCACAGCGAGGTGGTCGAGCAGCTCGCGATGCGACGGCGGCTGGCCCAGCACGCCGAGGTTGTCCACCGTCGGCACGAGGCCACGTCCGAAGAGGTGGTGCCAGACGCGGTTCACGATGACGCGTGCGGTGAAGGGATTCGCTGGGTCAACCAACTGCTTCGCGAGTTCGAGCCGCCCGCTGCCAGTCGCGAACTTCGGTGACTCCGTCCCGGCCAGCGCTTCGAGGAAACGGCGTGGCGTGCGCTCACCGGGGTTTCGTGGCTGGCCGCGCACCAGGAGAAACTCGTCCACGCCGCTGCCGTCGAGAATCGCGGGAGCGACCTCGGCGACGGGCTGGATGCGCGCGGCCAACTCGGCGCGGCGGGTGAGCGCGGGCTTCGCGTCGACCGCGAGCTGCTCCCGCTCCGCGCTGCCGGGCGGACAGAAGCGGTCGAGGTTTTGCACCAGCCAATCCGCGATCGGCGCGGCCTCGGCGCTCACGCGGCCCGAGTCCATTTCCGCGATGACGGCGAGCAACTTCTCTCGCGACGCCGCGAGTTGTGCCGCCGGTGGGTTCACTGCGGGCGCGGCCAGCGCGGCGGGCAACTCCGGTTTCGCGTCCGCCTGCACGACCATCGCGATGGCGAGCGGGGCCGCGCCCACCGGGTTGAACTCGACGTGGACGCGGTGCCCCTTGTAGGCCGCGAGCGGGTGCTCGACCCACCGCCACTGGTTGCGGTCGTCCTTGAACTCGCGCAGCAACGCGCCGTGCAGCGGCCCCTTGATGAGGGTGTGCGAGTCCACCGTCGCGAAGGCGCGCACGGAGCCGCGCACGAGATACCAAAGGCTGCTGGCGGTGAGTGTCGTGTCCGGCGTGCGCAGGGTCTGGCCGCTGCGCTCCCACTCGCCGAGGGTGCCCGCGTCGCGCTCGACGCCCTTCGCGGCCAAGCGGTTCCAGGCTGGATCGCGCACGGCGGCGGCGCGGGTGACGAGGCCGGCGAGCGGGCGTTGCTCGTTGTCGCCGAAAATAATTTCGCCAGGTTGCGCGGGCCGTGTGCCGAACATCCAGCCATCTTGCACCCATTCTTTCGGGCCCGGGCGCGCATAGTCCACGAGCACGCGCAGCGACGGGGACACCCCTGGCCCCAATGGGTTTTGGGTGGGAGCGGTGGAGGAGGTCTTGGTTATCGGGGACAGGAGTGTCCCCGCTACGCCGGGGCGCAGCGCGCGGGCGGTGGCTTGCAATAACTTGCTTTGCTCAGTGGCGCGGAGTTGCGCGAGTTCCGCAGCGACTTCGCGATGCTTTTCCATCTCGGTGAACGGCACCTGCCGGTAGGTGCTGCTGATGACGAAGCCGGCGAGCGCGTAGTAGTCACGTTGCGAGATGGCATCGAACTTGTGGTCGTGGCAGCGGGCGCAGGCGACGGTCATGCCGAGGAAGGTTTTCGACATCACGTCGAGACGGTTGTCCATTCGGTCGCACTCGTCCTGCCGGATGTCCACGGGTGAATGCACCTCCTCGCCGAGAAACCAGAAGCCAGTGCCGAGGATGGATTCGTTGCCGCCGGTGGCCGGGTGAAGGCGCGGCTTAGGCATGAGGTCGCCGGCGAGATGCTCCACTACGAACTGGTCGTAAGGCACGTCGGCGTTGAGCGCGCGGATGACGTAGTCGCGGTAGTGGTAGGCGTTCGGGATGGGCGGCTCGAACTCGTGCCCACGCGTCTCGGCATAACGAACGAGGTCGAGCCAGTGGCGTGCCCAGCGTTCGCCGAAGGCGGAGGAAGCGAGGAGGCGGTCAGCGAGATTGCCGATTGCCGATTGCCGATTGCCGATTGAAGTCAGGCGCTCGAACTCCGCCACGTCCTCGGGCTTCGGCGGCAGGCCGGTGAGGTCGAAGTGGAGGCGGCGCAGGAGGGTGAGCGGGGCGGCGGGAGGCGCGGGTTGGAACTGCTTCGCTTCGAGTTTTGCGAGGATGAAGCGGTCCACAGGCTGGCTGCTCCAGTCGGCGTTTCTCACTCTGGGCACAGGTTCGGCACGCGGTGGTTGCCAGCTCCAATGCGCCTGCTTGCGCTGCTGGACATCGAAGCCCTTCGCAGCCACGCGCGCGGCTCCGGCCTCGGTCGGCCAAGGTGCGCCGCGCTTTACCCACTCGGCGAGGTCGGCGATTTGCGCGTCGCTCAGGCGCGACTTGGGCGGCATCTGCAAGTCCTGGTTGCCGTAGCGGACAGCCTCGATGAGCAGGCTCTTCTCCGGCTGGCCGGGAACGACGGCAGGACGCGTGTCGCCACCCTTGAGCACGCCATCGCGGGAGTCGAGGTGCAGGCCGCCTTTAAGTTTCTTCGCACCCGCGCTGTGGCACTCGTAGCAACGCTCGGCGAGCAGCGGGCGGATGCGCTTCTCAAAGAACTCCAAGTCCTCAGCAGGGAAGGCAGGCGCAGCCGCCTGGGCAAAGCACCCGGCCAAGCACAACCAGCCCAAGAGAAGGAGCCGCGCCCAGCTGTCAGACTGCTGATTGAAATTCCGCACGGAGAATGGGACGGAGTGCCCGGAGGCTTATTTCATCGGCACGCCTTCGAGGGGCTTACCGTTCGTGTCGAGGATTTGGAAGTGGTGGACGCCGGGGCCGGTCGCCTCGACGAAGGTCCAGACGACTTTCTTCTCGGGCGTGACTTCAATCATCTTGGTGCGGTCCGCGCCGATGCCGTAGCAGGCGATGACGGTGTTGCCGTTGGGCAGGCGCTGGCCACCGCAGGCGTCCTTGATGAGCGGCTTGTCGAAACTGGAGTTGTCCACCTGCCAGACGGTCTTGCCCGCCTTGTCCACCTCGATGGAGACGTGGCCGTAGGTGCAGTTGATGAGTGTGTTGCCGTTGGCGAGGCGGATGGCGGTGAACGGCCAGTTCGGCGTCTTCACCTCCCAGACGATTTCACCCTTGGGGGTGTATTCGCGGACGACCTTGTCGTGAAGCTGCGGGATGAGGTAGTTGCCGTTCGAAAGTTTGCGGGCCATGCGGCTCTGCATATGGTGGTTCGTGAGCTGGCAAGAGATGGGAAACTCCAGGACGACCTTGCCGGCGCGGTCGAGTTCCAGCAGGCGCGGCTTGGGACCGGCTTCCGTGACCATGATGCGGTCGCCCTCGACGATCTGCGCGGTGTTGACCTCAGCCTGCGTGCCCTTCCACTCGAAGAGTTTCGTGCCATCGCGCGTGACCTCGACCACGCCGCCGCCGGGATAATCCTTCGACTTGGAAAGCGTGAGCAGCAGGTTGCCGCTCGGCAGCACGTAGCCATCGCGGGTCGCGTGCGGGTAAGTCCAGGTGGTTTTGCCGCCGCCGTCCACGATGCGCGTCTGCCCGCCCAGGGCGAGGAACGAGTGGGTGATGGCGGTCTGGGCGTGGCTGGCCGCGAGGCTGGCGAGGCCAAACGCGGCGACCAGCGCTGTGGTGCGAAGGGAAGTTTGCATGACGCGATTGAAGACGCCTTTGGCAGCGGAAGCAACCGGAACCCTGCCCTCGTAGGTGACGACGTGAGGAGTCTCTGACTGAAACGCAACCTCACGCCGTCCGCCGTTGGGCAAACAGCGCGACGGCGATCCACAGCGCGAGGAAGGCGCCGAGCGTCAGCGCGATGGGTTTCAGCCAGCCGCCGGCTTTGAGGTTCTGCGCGGCGAACTCGATGGTCATGGGCTTGTTCACCTCGGTCTGGAGGACTTGCGTGAAGGCGTGGCGCTGGCCGCGCAGGGGCAGGTTCACCCGCAGCGGCTGCACAGTCGCGACGGTCACTTCCTGGGCCTTTTGGAGCTTCTCCAACTGCTGCTCGGCGGCCTGTTCATCGTATAGAAGCACCTGCTGGCCAGCATGCACCTGCGCGCCTTTGCCGTCGTTGCCGGCGGCAAGCTGATGGTCAACTTGCACGCCCAGCTTCGTCGCGTTGTCCAGGGTGTAAGCCTGCTGCGCCTGCACCAGGTTGCTCGCCTGTGAGCGGCGGAGCTGCACTTCGACTTCCTTCAACTGCCTCATCTCATCCACCTCCGCGCCCTTGTTCCCGCCTCCGCCTTGCCCGGGGTTGCGCTTGTAGTTGAACCACTCGTTGTTCGCCTCGCTCAGCTTCCCGGATGACAGCAGGCTCTTGAGGTTGCCGAAGGCAGCCTTCGCCTCGTTGTCGCGCAGTTCCTTGCTGCGGGCCTCCTGCCGCGAATACTCCGTGGCCGAGTAATTCACCGTCACCACCGGCGCGCCGCTCACGTCGCGGCCCATCGTGCCGGCGAAGTCCGTGTATTCGTAGTCGGGCGGCAGCAGCAGCTCCCAGCGCGCGTTCTTCAGCGGCACGTCGAACTTCGGCGATGCCAGTGCGAAGCCTCCCTTCCTCTTCGGGAACCTGTCCTGCGATGTGTAGGTGAACTCCACCGGCAGCGCGCCGTCGCCGGCGCTTTGCTCCAGCGGCAGCAGCAGCTTGCCGCCCTGCTTCGTGGGCCGCACCGGCTGGCTGTTCACGAACGCGCTCCACACTTTGCCCTCCGGCGGCAGCTCGACTTCGAGGAACTGCCGGCCGTTGTTGCGCACGGACAGCGAGACTTCCGTCATCATCTGCCCATCGTCGGCCACAACGGTCGTGAGCCGCGCGCTGTCCACCAGCGCTTGCAACACCGCCGCCTCGGCGAAGCGCTGCGGTGTGACCGCGAGCTTCCAGCCGGGCCGCAGGTAACGCCACGCGAGCACGACCTGCTCGCCCTTCGCGCCGCTCGCGTAAGCCGCCGCCCACTCGGGCAACTCACGCGGGTCCGCGACGAGCAGTTCGCCGGTCTTTGCCTTCTCCGACACTTGCAACGGCGGCTTCGCGAGAATCGCCACCGACCCCGTCTCGCGCTCGACGCCCACGGCCTCGACCGCCGGCACATCTACGGCTGCGTTGGTCTTCACGGCGCGGGCCTGCTCCCACGTCACCATGAACGTGTGCTGGCCGCGCAGCTTGTTCTGCAACTCCACGCGCCACACCTCGCCCGTCTGGTCGCGCCGCCGGATGTTCGCACCGGTGATGTCCACGTTCGTCACCGTCAGCGGAATCTTGAGCCGGAACTCCTTCACCGGCGCATTGGCGATGTCCAGCCGCACCAGCGCGCGCCCGCTCACGAGCGTCTCGGACACGCTGATGAGGTTCACGACCTCGGCGCGCACCCACGACTCCAACTGCTCCGCCGCGATGCCCAGCCGCCACGTCGCCGTCGCGCTCGGTTCGGTGGAAAGGAACTTGAAGGCCAGCGTCGGCTGCTCGCTCAGGCCCCGGTAGATGCCCATCGGCATCGTCGCGGCAGGAATCTCGCTCAAGCCGTCGAAGCTCTCCGTCTTCACCGACAAGCCCGCCTCCGTGCTCACCGCGACAAAGCCGTTCAGCTTGTCCACGCCCAGCGGATGCACCGCCGGCACGGCGAGCGCCTTGGGCGGCTCCTTCAACGTCTGCGCGAGAATGACCAGCAGCGAGACCTGCCCCTGCGTGCGCTCGCGCAGCGGAACTTCCAGCACGCGCACGCCGGCGTCGGTCTTCTCCGTCCAGTTGTTCACGAGGCCGAAGGCGCTGCCCCGGGCGCGCAACGCGGCGTCCACCACGCCGACCGTCTCAATCCGCCAGCCCGTCGGAATCTGCGCGCGCAACTGGAAGATGCCGGCCTTCTTCACCATGTAGCTCACCTCCGCCGCGAGCCGCAGCTCCTCCGCGCCCACGCGCAGCCGCTGCATCACCGTCGCGTCAATCTGCGGCTGCACGGCCTCGGCCTTCACCGCGAAGGCGAACGTGCTGCGCAAATACCGGAACGCGCTGACGAGGTCGGTGACGTTCAGCTTGCTCGCGCGATTGAACTCCGTGTTGTCCACGCGCTGCAAGTCCGTCGCCGTCTCGACCGCCAGGCTCGTCTCCTCCGCGCCGCGCACGGCCACGAGGCCGGACTCGCGCCGCACGTCCTGCACGATGGGCACCTCCACGCGCACCGTCGCGGGCAGTGTGCCGAGCGTTTTCTCCAGCTCGATGGTCAGCCGCCAGCTCCCGGTCACACCCTTGAGCAGGTCCACGGTGAGCACGTCCGCGCCGCCCTCGGCCATCAGTTCCCACGTTCGCACGCCCTCGCCCTCGACGCGCAAGAGCCGTTGCCCGACGGGCAAACGCACCTTCGCCTGGCGCAACTCGCCCTGCGCGATTTGGTAATCCACCACCGCGCGCGAGTTCACCACGCCGCCGCCCACGGTCACGAGCGTCGCGGTCTGCGCGAAGATGGTCGCGTCCATCTCGGCGATGCGCTTGAGGCGCGGCGTCCACGCGAGGTCCACGCGGTCGGTCGAGCCGATGATGGCCTCGACGCGCGTCTGCTTGCCGGCGGGCGTGCGCTTGAAGGCGACGGCGCTGGGGAACTCGACATCCGCATCCGCCTCCTCGATGACCGCGCTGAACTGGCTGGCCAGCGCGGGCGGCAGGCCGAAGCCGAGCCGGCGCTTCGTCGCATCACCTTCGAGCCGCGCGAGCAGCTTCAACTCCACCGTGACCGCGCCGGCCTTGGGCAACCACACGCGGGCCGTCGCGCCCTCGCGCACGAGCCGCGCCTCGCCGGACTTGGCGGTGAAGCTCTGAATGGCCACGTCGCCGCCGAAGAGGGTGAAGGTCTGGTTCGTGCCCGTGGACGAAAGCACCAACGTGGCGGTGAACTCGGCGGATTTCTCGCGGAGCGTTCCCACGTAGGTTGCAGATTGGAGCGTTACGGTGGGGGAAGTAATTAGTAAGTAGTGATTAGTGGGGAGTTGTTGGGCGAGTGCGCTGGGCGCGAACTGGCTCGCGGTGAGGAAGGCGAAGAGGAGCAAGGCCGCCGTCGGAGGCACTGGGCCGGAGCCGCTGTTACTCGCCGCCGGCTTCGATTCCGCGACCGTTGCGCTGCCGACGGGCGCTTCACTAATCACTAAACACTTATCACTAATCACTTCCTTCTTCGGCCACATCCGCCACGCCGCCCACAGCAACGCCGCGCCGCCCACGACCGGCACCGCCACAATCAGCACCCAATGCAGCGTGCGCGCCGATAGCCCCAGCCACACCACGCCCGCCAGCGCCAGCGCGATGCCCAGCGCGATGCCAAAGCTGCTGCGCTCCGCGCTGCGCCAGCAGAGCAGCACCCACAGCAGCCCGCCGACGAACAGCGCGAGCTGCCCGGCGGACTGCGCCGCGCGGAACTTGCCCAGCGGCATCAGCGCCAGCTCGATGCCCAGCGGCTCGGACTTGAGGTTGAGCACCTTGGTGAATGTGAACGCCTGCCCGCTGCGCGGAATATCAATGCGGATGGACCGCATCCCGGCGACTGTCTGGGCGACATCGCCATCGGCGGCTGCGACGGCCACGCCGCCAATGGAAAAGCGCGTTCCCGATACCGCTCCACCGCCGACGGCGAGCGCGCCGAGTTGGAACTGACCTCCAGCGGGACTACCAGCCAAGCCACCCCTGCGTTGAACCCCCGAAACCGAGTCGAAAGTGGTGACAGCAAAGGTCTGGTTAGTGACGCCATCCGCGAATGTAAGAGTGCCAGCCGTGGCGATGGGATTGCCCTGCGGGTCCAAGGCCGGGGCTGGTGGTGACGTGACCGGCACCGGGCCGGAGGCGGGCTTTGGTGAAACGGAGCGGAAGAAGCGGCCCACCGTTGGCAGCTCCGACGCCCCGGCCTCCGTCCTGGCTTTGAATTCATCAGCGGCGACGCCAAACCGGTCCAGCTTGCGGGCGCTTTCCGCAAGGGCGAGCGATTCCGACTTCTCGCGTTGAGCCAGCTTCTTGTCCACGTCGGCGAGTTGCTCCATCTCCGCGCGCAACGCCTGCGACTTGGCCGGCTGGTCTTGTCGGGCGAGGCGGCTCCGTGAATCAGTATTGAACTTTGTGAAATCTCCTCCAACAAGGACATTGCCGCCTGTCTGTAGTGCCAGCGCACGCACGCTCGCATCCGCTGCATCCTTCTTCATCCCGACGCCCTGCGCCTGCCGCACCGATGACTGGGCGACGATTTGCGCGTCCTTCTGCTGGGCGAGCACGAAGTCGGAGCCGCTGAGTTGCCGCACGCTGCCGTCGCCGAACACGGCGCTGCGGCCGTTGTCTTCCACCGGCGAGAAGGCGAGCAAGGTGTCGGCGTGCATGGGCTTGCCCGCGCCGACCCAGACGTAGCGCTCGCCGCTGGCCGGGTCGGAAAGAATTTTCTCGCTGCCCAATTCGTTCTGCATCTCCTCGAAGTTGTCCGGGAACCGGTCAGCGTTGGCGGCGGCGAAGTTCTGCGCGGCGAGGCCGATCTGCTTGAGATTGCTCACCGACTTCATGCGGATCGCCTTGCCCTTCGCCTTCGACAGCGCGGGCAACATCATTCCCGCCATGATGGAAACGATGAGCAAGACAACGGCGATGGCTCCCAGCCCCTTGAAGCCATTCCGCTTGATGGCGAGGGCGATGACGTAAATGACTCCCAGAAAGCACACGAGGGCGAGGCATTGCCCCCACACGTCTTCCCACCACGAGAGGAAGCGGTCCCACGCCTCGCGCAGGCCATACGTCGTGCCGCGCGC
>JBEBFV010000575.1:0-3394 GCA_040081795.1 Limisphaerales bacterium
GGCGTCGCGCCGCCCGCGAACGCCCCCGTGCCTGTCACCACCGCGCCCGCCGTGCCCGGCGCGACGCCCGGCACCTACGTGTATGAGCAGAAGCCCATCACCGGCCTGCCGCAGCTCATCACGCCGCAGCAGGCGCAGACCGTCATCGAGAAGTTCAAGGCCGCCTACCCTAAGCTCGGCAGCCCGCGCTTCCTCATCCATGTGAACCGCGACCTCGTGGACGAGAAGACCGGCGCGCGCCTCGCCTCCCGCAACGAGCGCACCGAGACCACGCGCACAACCGTGGACTCCACCATCGCCGCCGCGAACGCCGCTCAGCCGAACAACGCTGTGACCATCAACGCAGGCGGCGGGGTCACGCTCTCCGGTGGCGCGGTGCAAGGCCAGTTCCCGCCCGGCCCCGGCAAAGTCACCACCACCAACCAGCGCCAGACCCGCGACAACCGCTTCACCGAAACCGCCCGCCCCGAGCCGACGCTCGCCGACAAGCAGACCGCCCGCGACGTCGAGCGCCTCTTCGGTCGCCCGCTCCGCATGGGCGGCGCGTCGCTCGCCGACCAGCGCATCGCCACGCAGCTCATACCGAACCGTTCGCTCGACGCGATTCTCAAAGACACCAACGGCGAGGCCGCCCGCAAGGACCGTGAGGCGCTCGCGAAGGTTGCCGATGTGGCCATTGAAGTCCTCATCTCCAGTCGCCAGCTCGTCATACGCGAAGTCTCCGGCGACAAGGTCTATCAAGTCCCCGACATCCAAGTCTCCGCCATCCGCCTGAAAGACGCCGCCATCCTCGGCCAGGCCAGCGCCTCCGACATTCTCGGTCGCGACCGCTACGCCGGCCGCATCATCACGACCTTCGACGTGCGCGAAATCACCGAAGCCGTCGCCCTCGCGCTGATGGAGGACATGACGCTGACGGTGAAGTGAAATCCTCGTAGGAGACGACGTGAGGAGTCTCACACCGATTCTGAATGTGATGACGCGGAACCGCCAGTGGACCCTGCGTTCTTCCCTCCCTCTCCCTTCATCGGATGAGGGGAGAGGGCTGGGGTGAGGGGTTTCGTTTGGACACCATTGGCGTTCGCACCCCTCAACCGGCCTGCGGCCTCCTTCTCCTCTCGCTCCGCGAAGGGAGAAGGAGAACAGTCAGAGACTCCTCACGTCGTCTCCTACTTGGAGAGGCTCCGGTTCAGTTCAAGCACCTGGCTGACGATGCGTTCCTCCGTTGACTCCGCCCACGGGCCGGGATGCGTCGTGCTGAAGCGCATCGCGCCGCCGCCTTCATAGCCACCTTCCTTGAGCACCCGCACGCTCGGGATGTAGCCCATCACGTCGTTCGAGTAGCCCGCGACCCACACGGCGGGGCCGGCGAGTTCCTTCTTCAAGCGTAGCGCGTAATCCACCACCACCTCCCCGCCGAGCGTGACCATCGTCAGCGCATCGCCAAAGCGCACGACTTGCACGGGATACGGATACTGCGTGGGCAGCTTCTCTCCCTTGTCCAAGCGCTCCAGCATCCGCTTCGCGTGCGATGCCTCGTAACGGTCTTTTGAGTCGAGCCGCGACTTGAACTCATCGCGAGTCGGCGCGGGCGCGTAGTCAATTTGGATTTCCGCATACGCGCTGCGGAGCGGGCCGTTCACCGCCTTGAGCGTTGTGGCGAGCGCGGCTTCCACCGCTGTCGCCAGCGCGCGGCCATGCTTTTGCGCGAGGTCCACCGTGCCGCGCGGGTAGGGATTTTGATCCCCGCCACAGCCGAGCATGAAGAGCGCGACCACGCCGGGATGGTCGGCCTCGAAGTATTGCTGCGCGTAGCCCGCGTAGTCGCCGCTGAACTGGTAGAGCGCGAGCGTCGTGTTGTGGCACGCGTAGCCGAAGAGCACCGCGCGCAGTTTGCCATCCGCGCCCTCGACGCGCAGCACCGGCACCGATTGGTCCACGGGGCCGTCGGGATAGGGGCTGTTCTGGTAGCCGGTTTTCGTCGGGAGGCGACGGTTCATTGAGAAGCCTGCGCGTGCGAAGCTGTAGGCCAGCCGGGCTGGCGCGCGGCTTTCGAGCGCCTTGCCGATGAGCGCAAACAACTTGTTCTCCAAATCGCGCCCATAGCTGTCGCCAAGCGAACTCGGCTTGAACTCCCCGTCATCCGCCGGCGCACGCCCGACGCGGAACTCCGGCCCGCTGTGCGTGTGCGACGCGTTCAACAGCAGACCGCCCGGCGGCAACTGCCACGCCTTCTCCGCCCGCGCCTCCAGCGACTTCCGCAGCGTGCGCGGGATGCCGATGAGATCGAGCGTGACAAAAACCATCCGCCCGCCGCGCTCGTCCTCCAGCGCGAGCGCCTTGGCGTGCAAGTCATCGAACTTTCCCCGGCTGACGTTCGTGCGGCTCGCGTAGCCCGCCATCCACATCGCCTGCTCCGGCGTGATGACGGCGGTGGCGACGCCGGCTTTCCAAACCGCCGGCGCAGGCGCGGCGAAGGAAACACAAGCGGCGAGCACTGAGAGCAGGCAGAGAAAGAGTCGTGAATTCATGATTGAGCGAGGTTCTGACGCCGCGCGGAGCGAGCGGAATTCACGCTGCGCGTGCTCCCCCGGAGTGCTCCGGGGTTGTCCACTCCCGCGCCGCTGCTAGAGTGCCCCCGTGATTCACGACGCGTCACTCGACGAGTTGCTCCAAAAAGTCTGGGACGGCGGGCGCATTGACCGCGCCGAAGCCCTGCGCCTCTACGCGCTCCCGCTGGAGGAGCTGGGCGCGCTGGCCGACCGCCGCCGCCAGCTCCATCGCGCCGCCGCGCACGGCGGTCGCGGCAACGACATCGTCACCTACATCGTGGATCGCAATGTCAACTACACCAACGTCTGCAACGTCTATTGCAAGTTCTGCGCCTTCTACCGCACCGAGAAGGACAGCGACGCCTACATCATCACGCACGACGAGATGGACCGGAAGATTGAGGAGACCATCGCGCTTGGCGGGAACCAGATTCTCATGCAGGGCGGCCACCATCCGAAGCTCACCAAGCAGTGGTATCTTGGCTTGCTGTCGCATATCCGCGCCAAGTTCCCCGGCTTCAACGTCCACGGTTTCAGTCCCAGCGAGATGGTCGCGTTCTCCGAGTTTTTCAATGAGCCGGTCGAGCAAATCCTCAAGGACTTCGTCGCCGCCGGGCTTGGCTCCGTCCCCGGTGGCGGCGGGGAAATCCTCGTGGACCGCGTGCGCAACCGCATCGCCCCGCTCAAAGCCGACACCGCGCAATGGATGGGCGTGATGGACACCGCGCACCGCCTCGGCCTGGCCAGCAGCATCACGATGATGTTCGGCCATGTGGAGACGGTGGCGGAACGCATCGAGCACCTTGAAGTCGTCCGCGCGCAGCAAGACCGCTCGCTCGTCC
>JBEBFV010000576.1:0-3391 GCA_040081795.1 Limisphaerales bacterium
CACCTGAAGCATCGTGGTGTCGTAGGTGATGACCTGCACCTTGTCCTCAGCCGGAAGGAAGCGATAGAGGCGCAAGGGGCCGCTGGACGTGTAATCGGAGAGGAGGCGATGGACGGTGTTGCCGTGATCGCCGGTGTCGGTGAGATGCAGCGCGGTCACGCGGCTCTGGTCGCCGCAGAAGACGAAGCCGAGGTTGGCGTGCTTGCGGTATAGTTTCTCCCACATCTGCTGGGGGGTGTTGCCTCGTTCCCGGTGGATTTTGCTCCAGCGCATCCGGCCCTGCGGGTCTTTCGAGTAGCCCTCCTCCGTCTTGGGCTTGTCGATCACGCCCAAATCCATGTGCGTGGAGATGAAGGCGCGGCGGCCAGCGTGGCGTTTCAGAATCTCCCCGGCCCATGCGAGCACCGGGTCGGGCGCGTTGCATTCGAGGTGAAGGAAAACAAAATCCATCCCGCCTGCTGAGAAGAGCTGGAAGCTGTTCACGTTGTTGCCGAACAGGATTTCGTCCACCTTCGTGGACTCAAAGGAGCCGCCATACCATTTGAACCCTCGGTATCTCTCCGCAGGGAAGTATTTCTGAAAGAGCGCGGCATCGCCGTTGACTTTCATGTCATGGTTCCCGACGGCGATGCCGTAGGGCACCAGGCCGTGCAGCACATCCATGTTCTGGCGGGCAAGCTGCCACTGTGTGTCGTTGTCAATGTCCACGATGTCGCCAACCTGGCTGACGAAGACGATGTTCTGATCGCGGACGTGCTCGCGAAGCCATCGGACGTGGTTGGCGAAGACGATGTTGGTGACCGGCGACTGGAGCGTGGGCGTGGCTTTTGTGCCTTTGCCGACATAGCCCTGCGTGTCCGGGATAACGACAATGGTGAAGGCACCATCGGGCAGCGGCGGCAAAGCCTCGGCGGCGCGGGTGGTCGCGCCGAGGAAGAGCAGCGCTGCAACGGCGAGAAGGCGCAGGAGGTGGCGGCGGCTGGATGTGAATGGCTGTGGCTTCATGGATGGAAAACTTCACCGCAAGCGTGGACCAATCGTGTTCGACGTGGGCATGGCCTGAACTGGACGGAAACCCGCCGGAACTAAAAGGTGATGCGTGGAAGCTTCACCTTGATGGCCTCCACGTGCGTGTCGAAGAAGGCGGCGTTGCGCACGCTGTTATGAACGGGGAACCGGGGCAACTGCGCGCTGAAGCCATTCGAGGGATTGCCGACTTGGTCCACGTCATTCAGGCAATAGACATCCGACGGTGTCCCGATGTCCTGAAGCTGCGTGATGCGCCTGGGGGCTGCAGAACCGAACGGCGCCGGCGTGCCGTTGAAAGAGACGGAGCCATTGGTGTAGGGCTGTGTCCTCCCGTAGTTGATGGGCGTTCCCGTGGTCGGCTGATTCAATCGCAAGAATCCCGCGCACTGGAACACCTTCGCCGTCTGAAAATTTGCGGTGATGTTCGCCTCTCCCAGATACCGATGGAGGTAAAAAATAATCTGGCGGTGCTGGTTCACCGGGTCACCAGTCCGGTATCTGGCCCCCATGCCGATGTCCAAACCATACTGTGAGGGACCCGGGGGATTGGAGGGATTTGCGCCCGGCAACAAATCCTCGAAGTCGCTCGTGTAAAGCGTCATCGCGGTGCCAATCTGCTTGAGGGCGTTGGAGCAGTGGGCCTGCGTCGCCTTGGACTTGGCCTTCGCCAGCGCCGGCAGAAGCATTCCGGCCAGGATGGCGATGATGGCGATGACCACCAGCAGCTCGATGAGGGTGAAGGCGAGGGATGCCCGGCGGTGGAGGGTGATGTTTTTCATGTCTGTCTGATAAACTATGGCACGGCCTGCGTTTCGGTTAGCAACGATGGCGCAACAAAATCATTCCGCTTCGGGGAGGGTGCGTGATGTCCCGATGTCCTTGGAAACATCCGCGGAATATCCTGCGAGTTCGAGAGGCCATGAACCGGCTGGGTGGAGGCTGCCGCCTCGATGCCGCGCCCTCACTTCGCCGGTTGGAACATGGCGTCCAGCCATGTGAATGCGTCGTCCTGCATCGCGGTGTTGAATTCGTGCGGGGCATCATAGAGGCGCGTCACCAGCCGCGCGCCAACGTGTTGAGATTCCCACACGCGGCGCATTTTGGAGAATGCCTCCTCCACAGTGGCCACAGGGAATAATGCGTCCTGCCTGCCGGCCAGAAACATCATCGGCTTCGGGCAGGCGATGCTGGCCACATCGGGATGGTCGAGTTGGGTGCCCAGCCCCGGATGGATCATGGTGAAAGCGGACTGGCCGCCGGTCGCGTTGTTCTTCGGCACCATCAGGCCCTTTCGCGTGGACATCCAGCAAACCGACACGCCCGCCGAGATGCGGTCCGACAGCGCCGCGAGCTGCCAGGTCCGATAAGCACCGACGGACAGGCCCATCGCTGCGATTCGCCTTGGATCAACCCCGGCCTGGCTGGCCAGGAATTCCGCCGCGCGCAGGTCTTCATGCGCGATCAGGCCGGCGAAGGACGTGCCAAACTGCATCAAGTTCGCCGCCAACGCCTGCTGCTGCTCGTAGCCGCCGCCTCCGCGGTCTGACCAGTTCAACATGTCGGTGGCAAGACAGACGTAGCCGCGCCGGGCGAGCTCGTCGCCGATGAACCGGCTGCCGTAACTCCGCTCCGCCCATTTCCGCGCGGACTCGATTTTGTCGGGCGGCTCGTCCCACGGCTTGATGACCTTTTCCTTGCCGATGTCGAACTTCGCGCCGTGATCGTGCAGTAACAGCACGGCGGGATGCGGCCCGGCGGACTTGGGCACGAGCAAATACGCCAGCACCCGGCTGTCGCCGGTCACGTTGAACACCACCTTGCGGGCGACGTAGCTGCCGCGGTCCTGCTCGGCGATGACCTTGGGCTCGAACGGCACGGCTGGCGGCGCGGCGAGCAGGCACTCCACCACCTTGGCCCGGGCCTGCTTCTGCCAGGACGCGTAGTTGTCGTGCCTGCCGCTCAACCACGACAGCGGATAGTCCATGCGGGAAGCCAGCTTCTCGTAGAAGGCCGGCAATTTGTCCCGGACGCCGGGAGACTGGAATTCAGATTCCGCCGCCTGCGCCACGGGGACGAAGGCGAGCGCCGCAGCCAGGGCCAGGGCGGGTCGTTTCATTTTCATGGCAGGCTGTTCGCCCGGTTGAATGGTCATCGTCACGCCTTGATGAAGATTTTCCGCCGATACATCCAGAACAGAACGAGCCACTCCACGAGCAAGACAGCCGCAGCCGAAAAGAGCGCGCCCCACTCGCCAAGACCCGCCGCGATCGGCTTGGTGAAGATGCCCACGATGCGCGCGAACGGCACGATGGAGACGCCGATGTAAATGGCGATGGCGTTCATGCCGATGATGACAAATGGG
>JBEBFV010000149.1:0-12600 GCA_040081795.1 Limisphaerales bacterium
TGGTCGGCGATGAGGTGGGTAGGGCGCGGTGTCCTCACCGCGCCGCCGGGCGCATCGGATGGTTTCGGCGCGCTGGGGACAGCGCGCCCTACCTCGTCGCCGCTCGCGAGCTGCCAGGTGTGCGAGGTCAAAATGAGCCGGTGCATCGCCTTCACCGACCAACCGCTCTCGATGAACTTGTGCGCGAGGAAGTCCAGCAACTCGGGATGCGTCGGCGCCTGGCCGCGCGTGCCAAAGTCGTTCGGCGTGGTTACGAGGCCGCGACCGAAGTGCTGCTGCCAGAGGCGATTTACCAGCACGCGCGCGGTAAGCGGGTTCGTGGAATCGGCAATCCAGTTCGCAAGGTCGAGGCGGCCGCTGTTGCCGCAGTCCTTCGGCAAAGGCTGGCCGCCGAGCACTTGGATGAAACGGCGAGGGACTTCCTCGCCGAGGCGCGTCGGGTCGCCGCGCACATGGAGGCGGGCGTTGGCGGGTTTGCTCTCGGCGACGGCGTAGGCGAGCTCGTAGGGGACGATTTCGCTGGCCTGCTTGTGCTTCGCTTTCGCGGCGGCGATGGCTTTGGTGGCTTCGTCCGCTTTCGCTTTCTTCTCCGCTGCGTCGGTCAGCTTGTCGGCGGCGGCCTTGGCGGCCTCGGCTTTTTTCACCTCGGCATCGAGCGCGGCGAGTTGGCCTTTCCAAGTCTTCGTGGCGGTTTCGAGTTCGGCCTTCCCGAGGAGCGGGACGAGGTCTTTCGGGCGGTTCATGCCCTCGCTGCCGGGGTGCGGGAAGGTCGTGCTGCTGAAGATGCCGTAGAGTGCGTAGTAATCGGCCTGCGGCAGGGGGTCAAACTTGTGGTCGTGGCAGCGGGCGCAACTGAGCGAGAGGCCGAGGAAGGCGCGGCCGGTGTTCTCGATGGCGTCCTCGATGGTCAGGTGCTTTTCGCCGCCGCCGCCGCCGAAGTGCCGCGCGATGGCGAGGTAGCCGGGAGCCACCAGGAGTTCCGGGTTCGGGGTTTCGAGTTTGGAGTGGAGGAGGTCGCCGGCGAGTTGCTCGCGGATGAAACGGTCGTAGGGCTTGTCGGCGTTGAAGGCGGCGATGACGTAGTTGCGATACTTGTAGGCCTGCGGCACGGGGTAGTCGGAGGCGTTGCCGCAGGTGTCGGCGTAGCGGACGACGTCGAGCCAGTGGCGGCCCCAGCGCTCGCCGTAATGCGGGGAGGCGAGCAGACGCTCCACGGCGGCAGCGATGGCGCGGCTCTCACTTTCCCGCCTGCTCACTTTCCCACCGGCCCCGCCAGCAGGTGAGAAAGTGGGAGAGTGAGAAAGTGTGAACTCCCGCACGAAGGTCTCGGTTTCAGCGGCCGTCGGCGGGAGGCCGGTGAGGTCGAAGGTGAGGCGGCGGATGAAGGTGCGCGGATCAGCATCCGGCGCGGGGGTGACGCCGGCTTTCTCCATGCGGGCGAGGGTGAAGTGGTCCATGTCGTTGCGCGGCCAGGCCTTGTCCTTGAGCTTCGGGAGCGGCTGCGCCTTCACCGGCTGATAGGCCCAGTGCTTGCGGCCTTCTTCGAGGCTGATGCCGTAGGCGGGCTTCGCTGCGACAGTCGCGCCCGCAGCCGGCGCGTTCGTGCGCGGGTCGGGTGCGCCGAGCTTCACCCACTCGATAAGGTCGGCGACGAGCGCGGGCGCGAGCCGCGTGTCCGGCGGCATCTTGAAATCCTTGTCCCAATGGCGGACGCCTTTGATGAGCAGGCTGTCGTCGGGCTTGCCGGGGAGCAACGCGGGGCCGGAGTCGCCGCCCTTGACCCAGCCGTCGCGCGAGTCGAGGCGCAGGCCGCCCTTCGCCTTCTTGCCGCCGTGGCACTCGTAGCAGTGCTCCGCGAGCAGCGGGCGGACGCGTTTCTCGAAGAAGGCGACACCCTCCTCCGGCGTGGCGGCGCAGAGGGAGACCGCTCCGGTCAGGGAGAACAAAAGCATCAAAGGCAGTCGCCGGGAAAGCACGACTGTCAGACGCATCAGCGCGCGGCGTATTTCAGTCTGTGTCACGCTGCGGGCCATTGCTCTGGCCGACGAGCACCGGCTCGGCTACAACCGGCGCATGGTCACCGTCGTCGGCAGCTTCAACATGGACCTCTTCATCGAGGCACCGCGCTTTCCTGTGCCGGGCGAGGCGATTCTGGGAAAGAACTTCCGTCGTGCGCCAGGCGGCAAGGGCGCGAATCAGGCCTACGCCATCGCGCGCATGGGCATGCCCGCCGCCATCATCGGCGCGGTGGGTCAGGACGCGTTCGGCGACGAGATGGTGGCGAGCCTCATGGAAGCCGGCGTCAGCACGCGCGGCGTCGCGCGGCGCGCGAATGTGGCCAGCGGGACGGCGATGATCGTCCTCGATGCGACGGGGCAGAACCAAATCGTCGTCGCCAACGGAGCAAACGACACGCTCACCGCCGCCGACGTGCAGGCGCATCGCGACCTGTTCGCACAGTCGAAGGCGGTCGTGGTGCAACTGGAAACGCCGCTGCCCTCCGTGGAAGCCACGTTGCGCCTCGCCCGGGAAGCCCGCGTTCCAGCCATCTTGAACCCCGCGCCCTTTGCGCCCGTGGGCGACGCGTTGCTGCATCTCTGCGACTGGATTATCCCCAACGAAAACGAGGCGGCCAAACTCAGCGGCTCCGAGGTGCGCGACGCTGCGAGCGCCGCCGGTGCCGCCGTCGCCATCAAGATGCGTTCCGCCTGTCCGCGCGTGCTCGTCACGCTCGGCGCGAACGGCGTTTGGGTAGACACGCCGGAGTTCACCGGCCACGTGCCGGGCTTCAAGGTCAACGCCGTGGACACTGTCGGCGCGGGCGACACATTCATCGGGGCGTTCGTCACGCGGCTTGTCGACGGCGCGGGACCGCGCGAAGCGGCACGCTTCGGTTGCGCCGCCGCTGCCATTGCGGTCACGCGACGTGGCGCGCAATCGAGCATCCCGACACGCCGGGAAGTCGAAGCGTGGCTGAAACATCCCGGAACAAACCTATGAGTCCCATCACACACTTCCTCGCTGGCTGGGCGCTGGCGCACACAGCGGAGCTGAACCCGCGCGAGCGGATGCTGGTGAGCGTGGCGGGCGTCATCCCCGACCTCGACGGGTTCGGCATCGTCGTGGACTTCGCTACGCGCGGGGCGACGGACTGGTGGGGGAAGTTTCACCACGAACTCGGACACAACATCGGATTTTGCCTGCTCGTCACCGCGGCCTTCGCGTGTCTCGCGCACCGCAAGGGGATGACCGCGCTGCTCGTGTTCCTGAGTTTCCACCTCCATCTGCTCTGCGACATCATTGGTGCCCGTGGTCCGGACGGCGATCAGTGGCCAATCCCATACCTCGAACCCTTTTCCTCCGACCCGCGCCTGATCTGGAGCGGCCAATGGGCGCTCAACGCCTGGCCGAACATGCTGATCACCGCCGTTCTCATCGCGCTCGCAGTGCGCTGGGCATGGCAGCGCGGCTACTCGCCGCTGGAGATGGTGAGCGCACGGGCGGACGCGGTGTTCGTGGAGACGTTGCGGCGGCGGTTCCCGGCGGGTGAAGGGAAGTAGGCGGAAGCTCGCGATTGGAAGCTGCTTAAGAAGAAATGCCAGGGTGACTGCGGCAGATGCGAGCAAGTTACCGTTGCTGCCTTCCGGCCCTGGCGGGGTTCACCTGTCAACATTCCGCAGGCCCTGGCCCGGCGATTAAGCCCAATGCCCGCCGCCGCCGCAAGCGCAGAAGCGCCGCCGTCCGCGCCACCCTTGACTCCGATGCTCGCACGGGCAAGCTCCGCCCATGCGTTCCTCCCCCGCTGTCGTGCTCCTCCTCGTTTCCATCGCAGCCGCCCACGCCGCCGACTGGCCGAGGTTCCGCGGGCCGGACTTGAACGGCATCTCGCGCGAGACCGGCTGGAGTTCCGCATGGTCCGCTGAGGGGCCGACGGTCGCGTGGCGCGCGAAGCTGGGCATCGGCTTCTCCACCGTCGCCGTCAGCGGCGGCAAGCTAATCGCCACCGGCCACGACGGGCGCGCGAAGGGGCAGGACACGCTCTGGTGCCTCGACGCAGCGACCGGTCAGGAACTTTGGAAGCACTCCTACGCCGCGCCGCTGGGGAACAAATACTTCGAGGGCGGCACCACCGGCACGCCGACGATTGACGGCGACCGCGTGTTTCACCTGAGCCGGCAGGGCGACTTCTTCTGCCTGGACCTGGCGGGTGGCAAGGTCGTTTACCAGAAGCAGCTCGTGGCCGAGCTGGGTGCGGAGGTGCCGGAGTGGGGCTTCGCCGGCTCGCCGCTCGTCGAGGGCAAGCTCGTCATCCTGAACGTCGGCAGCCACGGCACTGCGCTCGACAAGGCCACGGGCAAGGTCGTCTGGCAAAGCGGCAAAAGCTCCGCCGCCTACGCCACGCCGACACCGTTCGACCTCGACGGCACGCGATGCGTCGCAATCCTCACGCACCGCGAGTGCGCCGCTGTGGAAGTGGCGACAGGCAAGGTGCGCTGGACTCGGAAATTCACCTCGGCCTACGACACGAACGCAGGCGCGCCGCTGGTGCAGGACGGAGCCGTGCTGATCTCCGGCGAAACCGCGCTGGCGGTGAAGCTGAACTTGCGCGACGGCTCGCCTGTTGCGGGCTGGAAGACGGAGTCGTGGACGCAGTTCAACGCGGGCGTCGTGATCGGCGGGAACCTCTACGCGTTCCACGGCCAGGCCGGCAAGCCGGCGGAGGGCGAGCTGCGCTGCCTGGACTGGCAGACCGGCGCGACCAAGTGGGCGCAGAAAGGCATGGGCGTCGGCTCGCTCATGGCGGCGGATGGAAAGCTGATTGTGTTGAGCGAGACAGGCGAACTGCTCGTCGTCGCCGCGAACCCGCAGCGGTTTGAAGCTCTCGCCCGCTCGCAGGTCATCGGCAAGAAATGCTGGATCGTCCCCGTGCTGGCCAACGCCCGCATCTACGTCCGCAACGCGCCCGGCGACCTGCTGTGCCTGGATGTCAGCCGGAAGTAACGTCGCCAGCTCCCTCCCCCTCGTCGGTAATTGGAAACATTCCCGATCGAGGCCTGCTCCTACCTGGTGCCAAAACGAAACACCGTCGTGCTCTTCAGAGTCTGCCCGGGCCGCAGGGTCGTGCTGGGGAAGGACGGCTGGTTCGGTGAGTCGGGATAGTGCTGCGTCTCCAGGCAGAAGCCGTTGCGGAACTGGTAAGCCCGTCCGCTCTTGCCCGTGAGTTTCCCGTCGAGAAAGTTTCCGCAGTAAAACTGCAGGCCCGGCTCTGTGGTGAGCACCTCCATCGTGCGACCAGTCGTCGGCTCATGCACGGCGGCGGCGAGGGCGAGGCTGCCGGTCTGGTTGTCGAGCACCCAGTTGTGGTCGTAACCGCCGCCGAACTTCATCTGCTCGTCGGTCGAGTTCACGCGCTCGCCAATGGCGTGCGCGGTGGCGAAGTCAAATGGCGTGCCCTTGACCGCCCGCAGTTCGCCCGTGGGGATCAGCCCCGCGTTCACCGGCGTGAACTTCGAGGCCTTGAAGGTCAGCTCATGGCCGAGGATGTCGCCGTTGCCCTCGCCCTTGAGGTTGAAGTAGCTGTGCTGAGTCACGTTGACCGGCGTGGCCTTGTCCGTCGTGGCCAGGTAATCCACGCGCCACTCGTTGTTGTCGGAGAGCCAGTAGGTGACGGTGAGTGTGAGCGTGCCGGGATAGCCCTCCTCGCCGTCCTTGCTCACGTAACGGAACCTCACTCCCTGCGCGCCCGCCTGCGTCACGCCCTCGCCCTGCCAAACCACCTTGTCGAAGCCCTTCAAGCCGCCGTGCAGCGCGCACGGCATGCCGCCAGGGGTGTTGTTCGCCGCCAGCGAATGCTCCTTCCCATCAAGCGTGAACTTCCCCTGCGCGATGCGGTTGCCATAGCGCCCGACTATCGCTCCGAAGTAGGGCGTGCTCTTGATGTATTCGGCGAGCGTGCGATAGCCCAGCACGATGTCGGCGCTCTTGCCGGTGCGATCGGGTGTTTCGAGACTGAGAACAATCGCCCCATAAGTCATGGCGCGAAGCTTGATCCCCTTGGCGTTGGCCAGCGTGAAAACTTCGACGGGCGTGCCGTCAGCCGTTTTGCCAAACGGCTCTCCCTTGGGTTTCGCTGCGGCAGGCGCCGCCGGAGCTGTCGTGATGGTCGCGGTGGTCATGGCGGCGATGAGGCAGTAGGCGATGAGTTTCATGCTGGCTTCGGTTTGTGACAGACAAGTTGTCGCTCGCGATCCTCACCAAAGCCGGACACGGCACCTCGAAAGGCAAGGATGCTGATGCGATGTGCGCAGACTACAGGCCGCGCTGCGCACGGCAAGTCCGGGAACTCTCGCGGCACGAAGCCACTGTAGCGGCGGTCTGTGACCGCCGAGTTTGGGGATGCGTCCAGCATTTCGTCCGGCGCTCACAGAGCGCCGCTACAGATGGCGAACGGACCGCTAGGCCTTCACCGCCGTCTTCGCCCATGCGTCTTTGAGTGAGATGGTGCGGTTGAAGACGGGTTTCTCTGGCGTGCTGTCCTTGTCCAAGCAGAAGTAGCCGAGGCGCTCGAACTGGTAGCGGTCCTCCGCACGGGCCTCTTTCAAGGACGGCTCCAGCTTGGCGGCGATGACTTCGAGGCTCTTGGGGTTGAGCACGGTCTTGAAGTCGCGGCCATCCGCCTCCGGCTCGGCCTCGGTGAAGAGGCGGTCGTAGAGGCGCACCTCGGCGTCCACGGCGTGCGCGGCGCTGACCCAGTGGATGGTGCCTTTGACCTTGCGGGCGGAGTTCGTGCCGCCGGTCTTGCTGTCGAGGTCGGCGGTGCAACGCAGCTCGGTGATGTGGCCGGCGGCGTCCTTCACCACCTCGTCGCACTTGATGATGTAGGCGTATTTGAGGCGCACCTCGCCACCGGGTTTGAGGCGGAAGTATTTCGGCGGGGGGACTTCGGCGAAGTCGTCGCGCTCGATGAACAGCTCGCGGCTGAAGGGGATTTTGCGTGTGCTGGCGGTCTCGTCCTGGGGGTTGTTCACCGCGTCGAGTTCCTCGGTCTGGCCTGCGGGATAGTTGGTGATGACGACCATGACCGGGTGGAGCACGGCGAGGCGGCGGAGGGCGCGCTTGTTCAAATCCTCTCGGATCGCGTGCTCATAGAGGGCGATGTCCGTGACACTGACAAACTTCGTCACGCCCACACCGATGGCAAAGGCGCGCAGGGCCTCGGGCGTCACGCCGCGTCGCCGGATGCCGCTGATGGTGGGGAGCCGCGGGTCGTCCCAGCCGGTGACGATCTTGTCGTTCACGAGGGCGATGAGCTTGCGCTTGGAGACGATCATGTAGCTCGGGATGAGCTTGGCGAACTCGTATTGGTGCGGCAGCGCGCGCGGGAGGTCGAGCGAGCCTAGAATCCAATCGTAGAGCGGACGGTGGACCTCGAACTCCAGCGTGCAGATGCTGTGCGTGATGCCTTCGAGGTAGTCGCTCAGGCAGTGCGCGAAGTCATACATCGGGTAGATGCACCACTTAGCGCCGGTGTGGTGGTGCTCGGCGTGTCGGATGCGATACAGCAGCGGGTCGCGGAGCCAGATGTTCGGCGCGGCCACGTCAATCTTCGCGCGCAGCACGCGGGTGCCGTCGGGGAATTCGCCGGCCTTCATGCGGGCGAAGAGGTCGAGGTTCTCGGCCACGGAGCGGTTGCGGAAGGGGGATTCCTTCGCGGTGCGCCGGTATTCGTCGGTCAACTCGGGCGAGAGGTCGCAGACGAAGGCCTTGCCCTTCTCGATGAGCTGGACGGCGTAGGCGTGGAGTTGGTCGAAGTAGTCGGAGGCGTAGAAGGGTTCGTGATGCGTGATGCGTGATGCGTGAGAGGTCTCTGCGGGAAGGTGGAAGTCGGGTTTTCCATTCACGCTCTGCGCGGCGGGTGTTGCGCCCTTGGGCTTGAGGCCCAGCTTGTCATCGGCCCAGCCGGCGAGGAGCCAGTTCACGTCGGCCTGGATGCTCTCGACATACTCGACCTCTTCCTTCGCCGGATTCGTGTCGTCCATGCGGAGGTTGCAGATGCCGCCGAATTCGCGCGCGATGCCGAAGTTGAGGCAGATGCTCTTGGCGTGGCCGATGTGCAGGTAGCCGTTCGGCTCGGGCGGGAAGCGCGTGTGGATGCGCGGGTGGCGCCCCTCGGCGACGTGTTGGGCGACGATGTCGCGGATGAAGTCGCTCGGTGCGGGCGCGGGCGTGGCGGATGGGTCTGGGTTGCTCATTCGATGCGGGCGGGACGGTAGCAAAGGCGTTCCGCGCGGCGAAAGAGGATTCCCTGACCCAGCCCTGTGGCGGCGGTCTGTGACCGCCGAGTTGGGGCTGATGACGCGAAGATCGGCGGTCACAGACCGCCGCGACAGACGGGCCAAAACCTACGCTCGACCTCGCCCCGCTCCGCGCTAGACTAGCCTCGTCATGTCAACGATTGCGCCGCCCGCGCCTCCGCAGAAAATCAACCTCCGCCGGCCCGAGATCATGTCAGCCGTGCAGGCTCAGGTGGAATCACACTACCGCAGCACGTTGGTCGAACGCATCCGCGCCAACGGCAACCAACTCTCCGCGCCCGGCCTGACCATCAAGCTCGCGAAGGAGTTCGGCTTTTGCTACGGCGTCGAGCGCGCGATTGACCTCGCCTACGCGGCGCGGCGCTCCTTTCCGCCCGAGAAGCCCATCTACCTGCTCGGCGAAATCATCCACAACCCCGAGGTCAACGACCAGATTCGCAACCTCGGCATCCGCATGCTCGCAAACAAGCCGACGGACGTAGAACTCGCCGTGTTGCAGCGCGAGGACGTGGTCATCATTCCCGCGTTCGGCACCGAGGTCGCCACGCGGCGCAAGCTGGAGGAGAAGGGCTGCCTGCTCGTGGACACCACCTGCGGCGACGTGATGAGCGTGTGGAAGCGCGTCCGCCAATACTCGAAGGAGAGCGTCACCAGCATCATCCACGGCAAGGCCAAGCACGAGGAGACCAAGGCCACGACCTCGCAGGCGACGGCCTATGGCGCGGGTCACTACCTCGTGGTCTTCGACCTCGGCGAGACGGATTACGTCTGCGACTTCATCCTGCGCGGCGGGGACAAGGCGGAGTTTCTGGAGAAGTTCAAGGGCGCTTACTCGCCCGGCTTCGACCCCGACCTTCATCTCACGGCGGTGGGCGTGGCGAACCAGACGACGATGCTGCGCGGCGAGACCGAGGAGGTGCAGCGCCGCTTCAAGGCAGCGATGGAAACGAAATACGGCGCGGAGAAACTTGAGGAGCACTTCCGCTTCTTTGACACGATCTGTGGCGCGACGCAGGACCGGCAGGACGCGCTGGAGAAGCTCCTCCACACCAAGCTCGACCTGTTGCTGGTCGTGGGCGGCTACAACTCATCCAATACGTCGCACCTGGCCGAGATGGGCGAGAAGGTGCTGCCGACCTACTTCATCAAGAACGCGGCGAAGATGGAGTCCGGCGCGCTGATCCGGCACTGGAACCAGCACACGCACGTCGAGGAGACCACACCGAGCTGGCTGCCCGTCGGAACCATCACCGTGGGCATCACCGCCGGCGCGAGCTGCCCGAACAACCTGATCGAGGACACCATCCGCCGGCTCTTCGAGCTGCGGGGGATTGCGGTGCAGGAGCTGTTGGCGAACTGACTGCATTTTCCGCGCTCCGCATTCCGCGCTCCGCGTTTCCAATGCCCTGCACGCGCACTGAACTCGAAGCCCGCGAGCGGCAGTTCCTCGCCCCGTTCGCCCAGTTCTCAGCCGACACGCGCGGGCGCAGGCACGCCGAGTCGCCGCCGGAGTGGCGCACGCATTACCAGCGCGACCGCGACCGCGTCATCCACTCGCGCGCCTTCCGTCGGCTGGAATACAAGACGCAGGTCTTCCTCAACGGCACCGGCGACCACCTCCGCACCCGACTCACGCACACGATGGAAGTCGCCGGCATCGCCCGGAACATCGCGCGCGCGCTGCGGCTGAATGAGGACTTGACCGAAGCCATCGCGCTCGCGCACGACCTTGGCCATTCGCCCTTCGGCCACACAGGCGAGGAGACGCTGGACCGGCTGATGCGCAAGCACGGCGGCTTTGAGCACAACCGCCAGAGCCTGCGCATCGTCGAGGAGCTGGAGCAGAAATATCCCGGCTTCCCCGGCCTGAACCTCACATGGGAAGTCCGCGAGGGCCTGGTGAAGCACTATTCCGCCTACGATCATCCAAGCAAACGCCCCGGCTTCGACGCCAAGAGTTCCTCCCTCGAAGCCCAGGTGGCCAACCTCGCCGACGAAATCGCCTACTACAGCCACGACCTCGACGACGGCCTCGATGCCGGCCTGCTCACCGAGTCCAAGCTCCGCCGCGACGTGAAGCTCTGGGCCGGAGCCGCGCGCCGCACGAGGCGCGAGCACGGCGAGCTGCCGGACGAGTGCCGCCGCTACTTCATCATCCGCTGCCTCATTGACGACCACGTGCGCGACGTGGTGGAGACGAGCGAAGCCGCCATTGCCGCCGCTGGGCCAAAATCAGCCGACGACGTGCGCCTCCACTCGAAGTCGCTCATCCGCTACAGCGACGCGCGGCGGAAACTGAACCTCGAGCTTCGGAAATACCTCTACCAAAACCTCTACCTCAGCGACGCCGTCCACGAGCCGCACGTCCGCGCGACGAGGATGCTGGAGGAACTTTTCCACCACCTGCTCAAGCACCCGGACGAAGTGGACGGTCTGACACAAAACCGCGCGCGGAGGGAAGTCCGGCCGCGCGCGGTGTGTGATTATTTGGCGGGGATGACGGACCGGTATGCCATCACCGAATACAGCCGCCAGATTCAAGGCTCATAAATTGGGACAGTTTTGAGCACGCCTCTCAACTGGCATGCAACTTGGAACACGTATGACATCTTGTCATCGTGTGAACCCGGCGTGGGCGTCGGCCGTCTCCACAATTCCATTTACTCAGACCGCTCTACGGGTTCACGCCGCGATAGGCCGGATCCCAGATGACGTCGGTCAGCTTCTCAAACCCACTCCCTTGCTGAGGGAGAAAGAATTCCGTTTTGTAAAAGGCTGCGTGACCGTCCACAAAATTGATGTTTCCTCCTACCTTGCCGTGGCGAGTGGGGAACGCACGCCACCGGGCCGCCGGATTGATGGAGTATGTGTTGTTACCAGCGCCGAACCCTTCGCCTGTGGCAAATATCTGGTCGAGCATCAAAACAGTGTTGGAGGGTTTGTTAATTTGACCGGCCCGAGGCATTTCAGGGTAGGGTGCGCGATTAGCTGTCATGCCAACTGTATTGCCGGCGGCCCATGCGATCTGCTTCAGGTCAATGTTCATTCCGTAGCTGAAGAAACCAAATCTGCCCTGATCCGCGCCGCTGCCGTTGCTGACGAGCGCTCCTTCCGCTGGCGTCATCCGAGCTGCCGGACATTGGAAAAGTTTTCCCCTGCCGTTGCCAGGAAATGGCAGGTTTACGGAATTAAGAGCGAAGTTGGCGACTCCAGGCGTAGTCCAGTAGGTGACCAGGGGTTTGTCAATTCCAGGTGGCAATGTGTTGAACCAAGCGGCGGGATCTTCAATGCGACCCGTCTGAATCCCGTTAAACACGTTGCCAGGATACTGGCCGTTCTGTCCCATGCCATCACGAGGAATCCGGTCCTCGTTGTCGGTTGCATAGATACCCTGAGCCAGTCCCCACTGCTTCAAGTTTGAGAGACAGGATGCCTGCTTCGCCTTGTCCTTCGCTTTGCCCAACGCCGGCAGAAGCATCCCCGCGAGAATCGCGATGATGGCGATGACGACGAGCAGTTCGATGAGGGTGAAGGCAAACTGGGAGCTGCCGCTGCGGCGGGTTGCAGGCGTTTTCATGCGGTTGGTTGCGAGGTTGGTTTGGGCGCTATTGCGGATCAGTTTCCTGACGCGCGATGGTCGAACCGTAGTCAGCGGGTTTCGGGCGGGCAAGCGCAGATTCGTTACGGACGGGTGAAACTTTTTGGGGATTCCCATGCGCCTCCTTTCACCGCGCGCGGCGTTGACAGGGAGGGCGGGGAAAAGCTCTACTGGCGGAACTATGAAGTGCCAGTTCCCCTTGGCCGCCGCGCTGTGCCTCAGTGTCGCGGGCGCGTTTGCGGCGGATGAGGCTGTCGTCAAGGCCGCGCGCATCAATGTCCGCGGCCAGCCCACCACCGGCAGCGAGATCGTCACCCAGCTCAAGCAGGGCGAGAAGATCACCGTGCTTGAGGAGATCGTCCACCCCAAGCCCGGCAAGGACGAGCCTGCCAAGTGGCTGCGCATCGCGCTGCCCTCGAACACGCCCGTCTGGGTCAGCACGCACTTCCTCACCAACGGCGCCGTCGCCGTGCCGCGCCTGAACGTCCGCTCCGGTCCCGGCGAGAATTTCAGCGTCATCGGCCGCGTGCCGAAGGGCACGGCGGTCAAGGAACTGCGCCGCAACGGCGACTGGCTCGAGATCGAGGCGCCCGCGAGCACCTTCGCCTACATCGCCGCCGACCTCGTCACCCGCAATGCCGCCGCGCCCGCGCCCGCCCCGCCCGCTTCCGTGGGCCAGCTCGCGAC
>JBEBFV010000577.1:0-3364 GCA_040081795.1 Limisphaerales bacterium
TCCCCAGACCCCAGACCCCAGACCCCAGACCCAATTCGGCAACCCGTGGCGCGTGCTGGACGAGCTGATGTCGCGCTACGAGCTGCTGGACGAGGTGGATCTGCCGTTCCCGCTCGGTGGCTGCTTCGGCTATTGGGGCTACGACCTGAAGCACTTCGTCGAGCCGAAGCTCCCGCGCCGCTCGGTGAACGACCTGGAGCTGCCCGATTGCCACGTCGGCTTCCACGACAGCCTTGTCGTCTTCGACCATCGGCTCGGCAAGACGTGGATTGTCTCCACCGGCCTCGACGTGGACGGCTCGCGCAGCGAAGCGCGGGCGAAGGAGCGGCTGACGTGGTGGCGAGAGCGACTGGTGCAACTTGACTCCCCTGTAGCGGCGCTCTGTGAGCGTCGGTCTTCGGGCGACGGCGGTCACAGACCGCCGCTACAGGCCGTCGTGTCGAACCTCACCCGTGACGACTACATCGCCCGCGTCGAGCAGGCGCAGCGCTACATCCGGGCGGGGGACATTTATCAGGTGAACCTGGCCCAGCGCCTCAGCGCACCGACGCAGTTCAGCGGCTGGAAACTTTTCGAGCGGCTGCTCGACGTTTCGCCCGCGCCGTTCGCGGCTTACTTGGATTGCGGTGAGTTTCAAATCGCCTCGTCGTCGCCGGAGCTTTTTCTCCGCCTCAGCGGCCCGCACATCACCACGCGGCCCATCAAGGGCACCCGCCCGCGCTCCGCCGACCCAACGCGCGACGCCCAGCTCACCTACGAGCTCCAGACCAGCCCCAAGGAAATGTCCGAGCTGGTGATGATCACCGACCTGCTGCGCAACGACCTCGGGCGCGTCTGCGAATACGGCTCCGTGCAGGTGCCGGAACTGGTGCGGCTGGAGCGCTACCCGCAGGTGCAGCACCTCGTCAGCACCGTTGAGGGCCGGCTGCGCGCGGACGTGACGCACTTCGCCGCGTTCGCGTCCTGCTTCCCCGGCGGCAGCATCACGGGCGCGCCGAAGTTCCGTGCGATGGAGATCATTGACGAGCTGGAGCCGGTGACGCGCGGGCCTTACTGCGGCTGCAACGGCTACCTGGGCTTCAACCGCGAGAGCCAGTTGAGCATCACCATCCGCACAGCGGTGCGGCAGGCGGACCGCACGCACTTTCACGTCGGCGCGGGCATCGTGGCCGACTCCGTGCCGTCGGCGGAATACGAGGAGACGCTCGCGAAGGCGCGGGGCTTTCTCGCGGCACTGGACGGCGCGAGTAGGCGGGACACTCCTGTCCCGCAGCCGGCAGCGGAGAATGGCTGAACCAAACTTTGCCGGAGCCAGCCGAACCGGGGACAAGAGTGTCCCCGTTACTCCGCGTCAGAGCGCTCCGAGCGCAATCGCAGCCAGCGCATCGTCCTTCTCCTTGCACTTGGGGATGAAGTCCAGCGCACGGAGGAAACGGGCCTTGTCCTCGGCGCTCGTCTTAGCGTCGAGCACGAGCTTGGCCAGCAGCGGCGCGGCGGCGGGCGTGCGGCTGCGCCAGATGATGTCGCGGCCAGCGGGCGTGTTCCAGTTCGCACCGGCGACGGATTGCCAAGCGGAAAACCACACTGACTCGTTGCGGTCGGCTGCGATGCCGAGCGCTTCGAGATACCAGCGGTCCTTCCCGTCGTGCTGTTGCGCGAGCTTGGTCCAGAGCGCGGGTGCCTCGCTGGCCTTGCTGTGGCGCAGAGCGATGGCGCACTCGCGGCGGACGGCGGGCGATGAGTCGCTGATGAGCTGGGAAGTGGCGGCGAGCGGGTCGAGGTTGTAGCGGCGGGCGGTGCGCAGCGCGGTGATGCGGATGTCGGCGTCCTTGTCCTTGAGCGCGGTGGCCACGTGGGTCTTGCCGTTGGGAAGTTGCGCGAGCAGCCAGAGCGCGCGGGCGCGATGGCGGGCGTTGTCGCCCTTGAAGAGCTTCACCAACTCGGCCTCGGCCTTGGCCCCGCTGTTCTTCAACGCAGTGTAGCCGAGGTAACGCGCGGTCAGGTTCGGGCTTTTCAGCGCGGCGATGGCTCCGGCGGGCGTGGTGACGTTGAGTTTCGGCGAGGTGTATTTCTCCGCACCGGGCACGGTCACGCGAAAGATGCGGCCGCGAGTGAGGTCGCCCATCGCGTGGCCGCCGACGCCGGGGTCATACCAGTCGGCGATGATGAGCGAGCCGTCCGGCGCGACGCACAAGTCGGCGGGACGGAACCATTTGTCGCGCGTGCCGGTGAGCACGGGCGCGATGCTCGCTGTGTAGCCCGCGCCGGAAGTCTTCGCGGGATAGGCGCGAACTACGTTCGGCCCGGCGTCGCAGTGAATGACCTGGCCGCGGAACGGAGCAGGGAGCAAATCACCTTCATACACCGTGATGCCCGTGGGCGAGCCAGCGCCGGTGACGAGCATCGTCGGCACCACGCCGGGGTCATCGAGGTGCCAGTGGAAGCGCGGCTTCTCGTCGTCGGAGAGCTTCGCCTTCTTGTTCGCGGCGTCCCAGCCGGTCTTCCAGCCCGCGCCGTTCAACTCGTCCACGTAGCCGTAGTTGCCGAACTCCATGACGTAGTTGATGCGGACGGACTTGTTGCCGTCGTCGTCGTTGTCGGACTGCCAGAGCGTGCCGAAGGAGTCCACGGAGACCTCGTAGTTGTTGCGGAAGTTGTGGCCGAGCACCTCGAACTCCGAGCCGTCCGGGTTGCAGCGGAAGGCCATGCCCTGGCGGTAGGGCTTACCGCCGTCGTTGACGATGTTGCCCGCGCGGTCGGTGATGGGATTGCCGTCCTTGTCGGAAACGCCTTTGCCCGTGTTGCCGACGTTCCAGTAGAGCTTCCCGTCGGGGCCAAAGACAAACGCGTGCGTCGAGTGGTCGTGCTGCGGGTTGCCGACCTTGGTGAAGAGCAGCTCCTTCTTGTCCGACTTCAAGTCGCCGTTCTCGTCCGTGAAAATGAAGACATTCGGCGCGCAGGAAACGATGACCTTGGTGGACTTGCCGTCGAGGCTGGGCAGCACGCAGATGCCCAGCGCGGAATCAATGTCGCGGCCCTGGTGGAAGACGGTCTGCTTGTCGGCCTTGCCATCGCCATCGGTGTCCTCGAGGACGACGATGCGGTCGCCCTCGGGGCGAGTGCCGTTGCGTCCGCGATAGTTCACCACCTCGCAAACCCAGACGCGGCCCAGGTGGTCCACCTCGACGTTTGACGGGCTGAGGAGCAACGGCTCGCTGGCGAAGAGCTGCGCCTTGAGGCCGGTGCCGGCGTCGAGGCCGGCGAGGGCGTTGGCGGACTCGCGCTCGGGGCCGCTGGGGGCGACGGGGTTTGGGGCGGCGGTCTTGGCTTTTTCCTTCGGCGCGTCTGCCGCCAGGGCGGGGTG
>JBEBFV010000578.1:0-3357 GCA_040081795.1 Limisphaerales bacterium
CCTCGGTCGAGAGCTTGTAGGTGTGGCCGGTGGTCGCGGTGAGTTCGGCCTCGACGAGATACGCGCGGTAGCCGGACGCAGGCTTCTCGACGCGCGCGGAAACCTGCCGGCCCGGGTTGGACTTCAGTTCGGTGCCGGACCACTTGTCATTGCGCAAGTCGCGGTCACTGGAATCCGCCGTCATCAAACGGAAGGATTTCGCGGCCGGGGTCAGCGCCACGTCCACGCTCGGCGCTTCGAGGGAGCCGCCTTTGAAGTCCCATTTCATCTGCGGCAGCGGCTCGCGGTCGGCCAGCATTTGGAAGAACGCGGCGAGCGTCTGCGTCGCCTCGCGTCCGCCCGCGAGGTCGTGGCCGGCGTTGGTCGTCTGGAAAATCAGCTTCGGGTCGGGCAGCTCGTGGAAGTAGTGGCGGAGTGCGTCCACGGTCCAATATGGGTCGTTGGTGCCGAGCAGGATGAGCTTGGGCAGAGTGTAGGCGCGTCGGTAACTAAACGGGTCCACCCAGCCGCGCAGTTCAACCATGCGCGGTTCGTCCATTCGCTCGATGAGGTTCAGCTCGGTATAATCGCCAATCTTCTCGCTCTGCTTGCCATAGACTTTCTGCGACCACTGCGTCTGCGCCTTCATGTTGAGCATGTCTATGACCATCGGCGCGATGCCGGCCACGCGCGTGTCAGCGGCGGCGGTGAGCCACGTGGTCCAGCCGCGCTTGGACGCGCCGGAGACGACGAAGCGCACGGGCTTCGTGCCGCCGCCCTCGCTGGCGAAGGCCTGCACCGCGTCCATCGCGCGAACGGCGGACTTCGCCATCGGGAACAGCAGCGGCCACTCGCGGTCGCCGGTCTTGAGATACTCGTTGAACGTGTAGGCGATGAGCGCGTCCTCCTTGCGCCCGTCGTAGAGCGGCTGGCTCGGGACGCGGTTGACGGCAGCGGCGATGGCTCCGCCGCGCTCGGCAAGAGTTTTGAGCAGGTTGAACAGCTTGGACACATCGCCATCGCCGGTGATGAAGAGGAAGGCGATGTCCTTGTTCCGCAACTGCGGCGGGCGCACGACGAGCACCTGATGCTGCCAGACGTGTCCGCGCCAGGTCTGCGAAGTCATCTCCAGCTTCGTGGCCGTGAAGGCATCCACGTCGCGCTGCTCGCTCTGCTTCCACGCGAAGGAAGAATCCGGCTTGCGGACGTAGTCTCCGAGCGCATCGGCGGCGCGGGACGAAAGGGGGGGTAGGAGGAATGCGGCGAGCAGGACGAGGACGAAGCGCATGGCGGCATCGTCTCGCGCGGCGGGAGTGAGTCAAGGGTCATTCCGTGTAGTCGCCGAAGTGAGGAGGCGGAGCAGGCGGACCGGGCGCGATAGAGTGTCGAGAGAGTCCGCCTCCTGACCTCGGCGGCTACCACAACCGCTCAGGACATCCGCGGCAGGCCGACCATGCGTTGCGCCTCGGTGTCCCACACCTTCAGGCGCAGGCAGCGGAAGACTTCCACCGGGTGAAACGAAGTCGTCTTGGCCGCCTGCAACTCCGGCATCTCGCGCAGCACTTCCGGCAGCCGGTAGAACGGGATGCGGGCGTTCAGGTGGTGGATGTGGTGGTAGCCGATGTTCGCCGTGAACCACGCCATGAGCCGGCTCGTTCTCATGTAGCTGGACGAGTCCAGCGCGGCCTTTTCATAGGTCCAGCCAGCGTGGTCGGTGAACGAGACGGTGGGAAAATTGTGCTGCGCGTAGAAGAGGTAGGAGCCGAGCGCGTAGGTGATGAAGTGCGGCAGGGTCTGGGCCAGCAGAACGCCTTGCCAGCCGTGGGTCAGGTAGAGGACGACGCCAATCGCGATGTGCAACAGCAGCGCGATGAGGCAGTCGTAGTGCTTGCGCGGGTTGTTGAGGAACGGCGTGATGCACATGCCGATGATGAACACGGTGACGTAGCCGAAGAGGATGGTGAGCGGATGCCGCGCGAAGAGATACCAAAAGCGCTTGGAGGGCGTGGTTTTGAGGAACTGTGCCTTCGTCATGATCGGGAACGAGCCGATGTGTGAGCCGCGCAGCTTGGAATTGTGGTTGTGGTGATGGTTGTGGGAGCTGCGCCAGATGCTGCTCGCGCTGAGGGAGAGGATGCCAAACACGCGCATCAGGATTTCCGCCAGGAAGGACTTGGGGAGGATCGCGTGGTGCTGCTGGTCGTGGTAGATGACGAACAGCCGGAGGATGAGCAGGCCTGCGAAAACGCTGCACAGCAGCTTCACGGCGAAGGTTTCGTTCCAGAGTGTTCCGGCGAGCGTGGCCAGCAGCAGGGCGGCGGTGGAAAGAAAATACCACCAGCTTCGGGCGGTGGAGTCGTGGGCAAAAGGCTTCGTCGCCTTGATGAGTTCTTGTCCGGTGCGCATCGGTTGTATTGACCAGCGAGACTGTCCGGCACGGACGGCCCGTTGTCGAGGTTCAGTTCACGCAACGATGCGAATGGCACATTCGGCGAGCTTGAGTTTGGGGCGCGGCTGAGTTTAATCCAACCAACCTCAACCACCGCCATGACACTCACCCAAGCCCTCCAGCAACTCGAAGCCGCCGGCTCCGCGCAGACCCGCAAGACCTACGCCCGTCACGGCGTCGGTGCGAAGATGTTCGGCGTCAGCTACGCCGTCCTCGGCAAGATGACGCGGCAAATCAAGTGCGATCACGCGCTCGCCCTCGGCCTGTGGGCCTCCGGCTGGCACGACGCCCGCGTGCTGGCCACGATGATCGCCGACCCGCAGCTGGCGACCGCCGAAATCCTCGGTGCCTGGGTCGAGGACTGCGACGATCGCGCCATCGCCGGTGCCCTCTCGACGTTCGCCGCAAGATCCTCCGTGGCGGAGGATGTGGCGGCGAAGTGGTGTGCCGATGCCCGGGAGTTCGTGGCCGTGGCGGGATGGGACGTGGTGGGTGGGCTCGCGATGAACTCCACGCTGCCGGATGCGAAGTTTGCCTCGCTGCTCAAGACCATCGAACGCGACATCCACAGGGCGCAAAACCACGTGCGTTACGCCATGAACGGCGTGCTCATCGCCATCGGCGTGCGCAATGAGAAGCTGGAGAAGCTCGCCGTCGCCGCTGCGAAGCGCATCGGCAAGGTCGAGGTGGACCACGGCGATACGGACTGCAAGACGCCGGACGCGGTGGCTTACATTGCGAAGACCAAGGCGCACCGGGCGAAGCGGGGGAAGTAATCAGTGTTCAGTTTTCAGTAATCAGGGAAGCCAGTCGCGTGCTGTTCCACTGAACCCGAATTCCGAAGTCGAGGCTGAAAGCCTCAGACATGACAGCCCGGGGCAACGCCCCGGGTAGCGGGATAGAAGTATCGCCGCCCTGAAAGGGCGGAA
>JBEBFV010000579.1:0-3354 GCA_040081795.1 Limisphaerales bacterium
GCGCCGCTACAGCACTTGACGCCATCGCCGCCACCATCGGCCCAGGCCTGCCTCAGGCGCTGATGATCGGCGCGCGCGCAGCGCAGGCGATGGCCTTCGCCCTGCGCAAACCCTTCTTCGGCATCCACCACCACGAGGCGCACCTCTACTCGCCGTGGATTGTCCCGGCTGAAGTCACGCATCACGCATCACGCACCACGCCGACCCACCGCGCCGACTTCTCCAGCTTCCAGCCCAACGTCTCCCTCATCGTCAGCGGCGGCCACACGATGCTTGTGTTCGTCGAGGCCGAACTGAAGCACCACCTCCTCGGCAGCACCGTGGACGACGCGGCGGGCGAGTGCTTCGACAAGTCCGCCAAGCTCATGGGCCTGCCCTATCCCGGCGGCCCGGAGCTGGACGCGCTCGCCGAGCAGGGCGACCCGCGTGCCTTCGACTTCCCGCGCCCGATGATCCGCGACCTGCACGACGACTTCAGCTTCAGCGGCCTCAAGACCTCCGTGCGCTACTTCCTCCGCGATCAGCCGTTCGTGCTGGATGATCCCGACCTCGTCCGCGACCTCTGCGCCAGCGTGCGCGCCGCCATCGTGGACGTGCTCGTGACCAAGACCGTGCGCGCCGCGAAGCGCCTCGGTGTGAAGTGCGTGACCGCGTCCGGAGGCGTGACGTGCAATCGCGCCCTCCGCAAGCAGCTCGCCGAGGCCTGCGCAGAAAACAATCTCACCCTCCGCCTCGCCGACAAATCCCTCTGCACCGACAACGCCGCGATGGTCGGCATCCTCGCCGAGCGCAAGCTCCGGCACGGCGTCGCCCCGACCTCGCTGGATGAGGAAGTGAAGCCAAGCTGGCCGCTGGCTGGGTGATTGTTGGGCATATCAAGTATCTGGCAAGGGCCGCTCCGCTCAAGAGCAGCCCGGAGGACTGCCAGCCATTAGCCGGGGGTTGCGCGGAGCGACACCCCCGGTAGTCGCCGGTTTGGTGTCCAGCACCCCAGCGGGGTGCCAGCACCGCGATTCACCCAACCGGGCTGCGACCCTTCCGGGGTCGCGTTCATCCCGCATCGTTTCCGGGGGGTGTCGCTCGCCGACTCGCTCAACCCCCGGCTAATGGCTGGCAACCTTTCAGGTTGCTGCCGACACCGACAGGGACGACTCCGATGCTTGCAAGAAACTGAGATGTGCCGTGATTGCGCCTTCATGCTTTGCCACTCGCCAAGCTCCGGGTGCTCTGCAATATCTGGCCGCATGAAACTGCCGTTCGCTTTGCTCGCTCTCGTGTTGTCCCTCAGTGTCGCCACCGCTGCCGAGAAGAAAGCCGCTGACACCAAAGCCCCGGCCAAGAAAGCCCCACCGGCGAACCTCCAGCCCAATCCCAAGAAGCTCAACCCGCCGCCCGGCGTGGTCGTGCCTGCCGAGGTGAAGGCCGAGCTGACCACCGGTGCCGCCGCGCTGGGCAAGGAGATTGAAGCACTTCGCTCCTCGCTCGCCGGCAAGCCCGCGCTGCTCGCCCTCCTGCCCGACGTGCAGATTTACCACAACGCCGTCCGCTACGCGCTGGAGGACGACATCTTCACCAGCACGAACCAGTTGAACTCCGCCCGCGCGCTGCTCAAGACCGGCTCCGAGCGTGCCAAGCAGCTCGCCGCCGGCAACGCGCCGTGGAACACCAAGGCCGGCCTGCTCGCGCTCAAGAAGGAACTCGAAGGCAAGGCCAAGACGCCGACCACGCTTACGCACGTCCCCGTCGTGCGCGGCTACGTGTCGAAGATTGACGGCTCGGTGCAGCCTTACGGACTGAAGGTGCCGGTGACCTACCTCACCGGCGATGACAAGCCCCGCCGCCGCCTCGACTTCTGGCTGCACGGACGCGGCGACACGCTCAACGAGATTGCCTTCATCGAGGGCCAGCAGCGCGGCGGCGGACAGTTCCTGCCGGAGGACGCCTTCGTGCTGGACCCTTACGGCCGCTTCATGAACGCCTTCAAGTTCGCGGGCGAGGTGGACGTGTGGGAAGCCCTCGACCACGCGGCGAAACGCTATCCGATTGACCGCAACAAGCTCGCCATGCGCGGCTTCTCGATGGGCGGCGCAGGCGCGTGGCATCTCGGCGCGCATCACCCGGACAAGTTCGCTTCCGTCAATCCCGGCGCGGGCTTCGTGGATGTGAAGAACTACCAAAAGCTTGCCGATAAGCCCGGTGGCCTCGCTGCCATCCCGTGGTATGAGCAGAAGCTCTGGAACCTCTACGACCCGCTCGCGTGCCCCATCAACCTCGCCAACTCGACGCTTGTAGCCTACAGCGGCGAGGACGACGCGCAGAAAGCCGCCGCCGACCTCATGGAAGCCGCGCTGCTCAAAGACGGCGTGAAGATGACCCACATCATCGGCCCCAAGACCGGCCACTCCTACGAGAAGGACGCGAAGGTGGTCGTGGCCAAGCTCGTGGATGAGGCGACGACAAAAGGAGTAAACCATCAACCAGCACGCGTGAGACTGGTTACGCACTCGCTCAAGTTCAACCAAACGCATTGGGTCACAATTGATGCGTTAGACAAACATTGGGAGCAGGCGGAACTCAATGCGGACATAGTTTCGGATGGAAACTTCCGCGTCACAACTGCGAATGTTTCTGCGTTCACACTCAACTACGGAAGGCCGATTGGGAACCAACAGGGCATCCGGTTTTTCATCAACGGCAAGCCTGTGTTCAAAGGACAGCCGAACATTAAGGTTTTCCCGATGATTCGGTTTGCCAAGAATGACGGGGTTTGGGCTATCGACACCAAGACCACCGATAACTCGTTGGCCAAACGCCACAACCTCCAAGGCCCCATTGACGACGCCTTCATGGACTCGTTCGTGATGGTGCGGCCCACCGGTCAGCCGTTGAACGCCGCCGTCGGGCAGTGGGCGAAGACCGAACTGGCCGAGGCCGCGTTCCACTGGCGGCGCTACTTCCGCGGCTCGCCGCGCGTGAAGGACGACTCCGACATCACCGACGACGACATCAAGAACAGCAACCTCGTCCTCTGGGGCGACCCGTCGTCGAACAAGCTCCTCGCACGCATCGCCAGCAAGCTGCCCATCCAGTGGACCGGCAAGGAAATCAAAGTCGGCGGCAAGACCTACGACGCCACCAAGCACGCGCCCGCGTTCATCTTCCCGAATCCGCTGAACCCGTCGCGCTACGTGGTCATCAACAGCGGCTTCACCTTCCCACAGTTCGCCGGCGCGTCGAACTCGTTCCAGACGCCCAAGCTCCCCGACTGGGCCATCCTCGACCTCAGCGTCCCGCTCGCCGAGCGCGTCGGCGGCAAAGGCGTCGTCGCCGCCGACTTCTTCGGCGAGAAGTGGG
>JBEBFV010000150.1:0-12516 GCA_040081795.1 Limisphaerales bacterium
TGCCGCCATACAGTTTTCTCCGCCCAGCTCATCCAAGGCCAGGCACTTGCAGCTAATTTCCGAACACCCTCTGAAAGGGCGCAAAGCAAAGCTGCTGAAAGGAAAACGGAACCGGCAGAAATGTTTTCAACCTCAGCCCTCCCCAGCCCGGCCCCTCTGTGTTCTTTGCGTCCTTCCGCGGCTGAACTTGCTTCGGAGTTCGGGTTCAGTGCGTCCGGCGCGGAGCATCCCATGCCGATTGAGCAACCGGAGCTGGTTGGACGCACCACCTGGCTCCATCGGGATGATGCGAAGATGGAGTAGGTGGACTCGCCCAGCGTGCTCAACTCCACCAACCATTGCTCCTCGCGGGGATGCCCCATGCCTCGCAGCTCCGGTGGATTTCCTCCAGTGCTTCGTCCATGGGGAACAGCGTGGAGGTCTGAAAACGATACTACGTCCGTCACATTGGGATGACGATTTCGGATGAATTCTGGGAATCAACACCCACTTCCTAACTCTCCAAAACTCCACGACACCCTTTTTCACCTTGGGGGCTTTTCGTTATGCCCTCCGATCCCGAAGTGATTTGTCAGAACCTTGTCAGAAGAAAACTGCGGGAATTCTCACGTTATCCCTGAAACCCCTTGATCCTGACTGGAGCCAATGGTCGGGTTCGAACCGACGACCTGCTGTTTACGAAACAGCTGCTCTGCCACTGAGCTACACTGGCATCCCAAATCGGCGGCGGGACACTAAATGCGCGCCAAGTCGGAGCGCAAGTCTGGAAGTTCCAAGTTGTCGGCGGAGTCGGAAGGCGGCGGCACTCCGGGAGCGCCGAGCTGGCGATGCAGGCGGTCGCTGGCCGGCGGCTACAGGAGTTCCTTAATCACGCGCCCGCTGTTGGCGATCATGATGGGACGGCCCTCGGCGGTGTGCATCTCGTCCTGCGGGTCGAGGCCAAGGAGCTGATAGAGCGTCGCTGCCATGTCTTCGGGGCCGTAGGGCGTGTGCGCGGGCTGGGCGGCCCATTTGTCGCTCGCACCGACGACGCGCCCACCTTGGATGCCGCCGCCGCCGAGCATCACCGTGAAACACGGACCCCAGTGGTCGCGCCCGGCGTTCTTGTTGATCTTCGGCGTCCGTCCAAACTCGCCGCTCACCAGGACGAGTGTCTTCTCTAGCATCCCGCGATCGGAGAGGTCGCGGAAGAGGGTGGACATGGCGGCGTCGAGCTTCGGCAGGAGCGCGGTCTTGAGGGTGTTGAAGTTGCCGTCATGCGTGTCCCAGTTCGCATGGTCAATGGTCACGCAGCGCACGCCGCTCTCCACGAGGCGCCGCGCGAAGAGGCAGGACTGGCCAAGGGTGTTGCGACCGTAGTCGTCGCGGAGCTTGTCCGGCTCGGCGGCGAGGTTGAAGGCCTTCTTCGCGTCGGGCGAGGTCATCAGGTCGAACGCGCGCTGGCTGAAGACGCTGACGTTGCGCGCTCCGGCGTTGGCGGCGGCCTCGGCGGTCTTGTGATAACGGTCCACTTGGGCGAGCAGTTCGCGGCGAGCATCGAGGCGCTTGCTCTCGATGTGCATCGGCGGTGCGAGATCGGGCACGGTAAAGTTCGGCGCGTTAGGGTCGGTCTCGACGACGAAGGGCACCGCCGCAGCGCCGAGATACGCGGAGCTGCCGCTGGGGTGCATGCCGGGAAGGCAGACGTAGGGCGGCACGGATCCACGCGGTCCGAGCTTCTGCGCGAGCACGGAACCGAAGGCTGGGTGTTGGTTGTTCGGCTTGAGGCCGCCGTTGAAGCCCGCCGACGGGAAGAAGCCCGTGAGCATATAATGATCAGCAGGGCCGTGATCGGACGAGCGATGCGTGAAGGAGCGGATCTGCGAGAACTTGTCCATCACGCGGGCGACGCGCGGCAGGTGCTCGCAGACGTGGACGCCGGGGAGGTTCGTCGGGATGCCCTTGAAGTCTCCGCGCACCTCGGACGGCGCGTCGGGCTTGAGGTCGAAGGTGTCAATCGTGCTCAAGCCGCCCTTGAGGAAGATGTAGATGAGCGACTTGTCCTGCGCGGCGGCAGCGGCTTGCGCGGAACCGGCCAGCATGCTGGCGAGCGAGAACTGGGTTCCCAGCACGCCCGCAGCGCCGATGCGGAGAAAGTCGCGGCGCGCGAAGCCGTCGCAGAAGGGGGCGGAGTGGTTGGCCATAGCTTGAGGAACTGACGGCTCGCGGTTGAGGCCATTCAGGCGAACCCGGTGACGGAAGTGTTCAGAGACGCGTAATCAGTGTTCAGGTTTTGGCTCGGTGCGCTCAACGACATGGCAGCGACACTGCAACTCCAGAAGCCCACTGAAAACTGAACACTGACTACTGAACACTTCCCCCCCTACCTCCTCCGGGGCGCGCCGGGCAGCTCTTTGAACTTTAGGTTGATCGTGATCGCGCTGGCGACGGAGCGGCTGTTGCCGTCGCGGATGTCAATCGGGCCGTGGGTCTTGCCCTGCTCCCAGCCGGTGCTGATGAGCGAGATGCGGTCGCGGGCCGACTCGTCGAAGTAGAACGTGTTCCCGTCGTCGCTGAGGCGCACATCAATCTTGTTGCGGCTCGACGAGCGGCCTTGCTGGACAAACTCAATTTCTTTGCGCTCGCCGCGCACGAGGTCGAAGCGCACCGGCTCGTAAGGCCGGTGCTTCCCGTCAATCGCCACCATGCCGCCTTGGATGGTCACTGTGACGATGTCGCCGTGGCGGGCGCGGGCGTAGGCGAACTGCAAGCGCTGACGCTCCTCGGCGGCACGCGCACCTTCCTCGGACTGACGCCGCTGCTCAGTGGCCTCGCTCTCGCGACGGCGCTGCTCGTTGAGCTGTGTCTGCTGGCGCGTGTAATCGGCCTGCTGCTCAGGTGAAAGTGTCTTCCACTGCGCCTCGCTCAAGCCCATCGGAAAGGACTGGCACCCTGCGAAGAGCGCGAGGAGCAGCGGCAGCAGCAGCAAGAGTCTCATGCGCGCAGCATCGGCAAAACGAGGTCGGAGGGAAAGTCTGATCGGCCAGGAGCCTCAGGACTCATGCAGCGCTCGCAGCTCGCTGTTGGAGTAGCGGAGGCGGAGCGCCATCTCGTGGCAGAGGCGACGCAGAATTTCAACGGCCAGCTCGGGGCAAGCCTTCGCCAGGTCCTCGTAGCGGGCGCGGGACAGCACGAAAAGCGCCGTGTCCGTGACGGCCACGGCGTCGGCCGAGCGCGGCTGCTGGTCGAGGAACGCCATGTCGCCGAAGAAGTGGCCGTCGGAGAACGTGGTGAGATGGTAGCGATGGCCGGCCTCCAGCGGCAGGTTCACGCTGACATTGCCCCGGCGGATGATGAACAGCTCGCAGCCGGTGTCGCCTTTGCGGAAGATGACTTCTCCGGCCTTCACAGTGCGTTCCACGATGATCTCGCCGAGCCGCGCGAAGGCATCGCGAGATTTCAACCCGGCGAAGAGCTGGATCTCGTGCAGGTCCGGCAGCGCGGAAACGGAGAGCGACGCCGCGCCCGTGCCCGCGAGAATCTGGTCCTCGGCCCACTCCAGCGCCTCGTCGCGATTCTCGAAGAGCTTGAGATGAGCGTCGTCCTGCAGGATGCCAAGGAGCCGCAGGTAATCCGCCAAGCCGAGACCGGTGGGCAGACGCGCGGGGAGATCACACAACATCAGAAACCCATCGTGGGCCTTGACCTGCTTGCCGATGACTTGGAGGACATGGCCGGCAGTGAAGTCGAAGGACTGCACGCGGCGCAGGTCGAGGATGACGAAGTGACAGTTGCGAATGTCGTTGTCCAGCTCGGTGAGGAGCTGGTCGGTTGTGCCGAAGAACAGACTGCCTTGCAACTCGCAGACCACGGTCTGTCGGCCATGCTGCACGAGCAAGGCCTTCTCCACTGTGAGCCGGTGCTTGCGCGAGGAAAGCTGGTCGCCGTGCAGCTTGCGGCGGATTACGGAGCCGCGGATCAGGTCGCGCATGAACAGCGCGAAGGCCAGTGCGATGCCGACACCTGCGGCGGCGACGAGATTGTAGGCCAGTGCCACCACCACGACCGCCGCCATAACCGTGAAGTCGAAGAACGTCGCGCGGTGACGGAGCAGTTGCAGGCTCTCGCGGTCCACCATCCGGCTGCCAAGCACAAGGAGGATGCCCGCAAGCGCCGGGATCGGAAGCCACGCGATCAACGGCCGGCCAAACAGAAACGCGGCGAGGATGAGGCCGCCGCTGACCATGCCGGCGCGACGCGTCGTGCCGCCGCTGCTGAGGTTCACCAGCGTCGGCCCCATTGTGCCAGCGCCGGGCAAGCCGCCGAGCAGCGCGGAGAGCAAGTTGCCCGTGCCTTGCGCCAGCAGTTCGCGATTTGAGTTCGTCCGCTGGCCGGTCATCGCGTCCAGCACCACGCAGGTCTTCAGCGTGTCGATCGAGAGCAGCGTGGCCAGAGTGAGGGCGGGCGTGAGCAGCGCGAGGAGTTCATCAGCGGAGAGGCTGCCCGCGAGCTTCCAACGCGCGCCGACCAGCGCCGCCAGATCGGACACGCTCCCTTGCAGCGGGCCGACGAGGAGCGGGTTGTGCGCAACCACGCGAAGCTCCGGATTCCAGAGCGCCAGAGCCGCAAACGCAAGTGCGCCCGCCGCAACCCCGATGATCGCCGCCGGGACGCTCTTGCTCAGGCGGGGCGCGAAGACCATGCCCAGCATCGTCGCGCTGCCGATGGCCAGCGCCTGCCAGTTCCAGTGGCCGGGTTGCAGCAGTCCTGACCAGAACTCCGGCCCCGCGTGGAGGCCGAAGACTTTCGGCGCTTGGGCCAGAATCATCATCAAGCCCACGCCGCTGAGGTAGCCGGCGACGACGGGATAAGGAATGTATTTGATGAGCCGCCCACCGCGTGCGACTCCAAACACGATCTGGATCAGTGCGGAGAACAGGGCAACAAGCGTCGTCAGCAGCAGGACGCGCGTCGCCACCGCTGCCTCATCCTGACCTGGGTGCGCTTGCGCGACGAGGCTCACGCCCAGCGCTGTGAGGATGGCAGCGGCAGGCGCACACGGCGCTGAGATCAATGACCGGGCGCTGCCCAGACACGCGGCGGTGATCCCCAGCGCCACCGCGCCAATGACTCCCGCGACCGCGCCCTGGGCAAGGTGCGCGGGGCCGAGCACCGCCACGATGGTCACGCCATAGGCGATTGAGGAAGGCAGCGCGACCAGCATCGCGGAGACTCCGCCCCACAGGTCGCCTTTCAAAGAGCTGGTGCCGGACGATCCCAACCGCCCTTCAGTGTGTCCGTCGCCGGCCGACGGCGGTTGCAAACCGCCGGCACGGGGCGGGGATGGATTTTCGTTCTGCGCCATGGGAGTTGAATTTGGCCGGCGCGCTTGATCCCCATCCCGGCGGCTGGCGTCAGAGCGCCGCTTCCAGATGCTTGCACAGCGTCTTCACGATCTGGACGCGCGCGAACTTCTTGTCGTTGCCGGCCACGAGCGTCCACGGCGCGAACTCCGTGCTGGTGTGCGCGACCAGATCGTTGATGGCGGACTTGTAGGCATCCCACTTCTCGCGGTTGCGCCAGTCCTCATCGGTGATCTTGTAGCGCTTGAAGGCGATCTCCTCGCGCTGCTTGAAGCGCCGCAACTGCTCATCCTTGCCGATGTGAATCCAGAACTTCGAGACGACGATGCCGCTCTCGGCCATCTGCTCCTCGAAGTCGTTGATCTCCAGAAACGCGCGCTTCCACTCGTCCTCGCGCGCAAAGCCCTCCACGCGCTCCACCAGCACGCGGCCATACCACGAGCGGTCGAAGATGGTCGTCATGCCCACGCGCGGCAGATGCCGCCAGAAGCGCCACAGGTAATGCCGCGCGCGCTCCTCGTCTGTCGGCGCCGCGATGGGGATGATGCGATAGAGGCGCGGGTCCATCGCGGCGGTCACGCGGCGGATGGCGCTGCCCTTGCCAGCGGCGTCCCAGCCCTCGAACAGCGCAACACTCGCGACCTTCTTCTCCCACGCGGCCCAAGTCAGGCGCGTCAGGCGGCTCTGATACTTCTCCAACTGCGTCTCGTATTCCTTGTCGCTGAGGCGCTGCGTCAGGTCCACGTGATCGAGGATGGTGATGCTGTCCTTGCTGCGCGTGCGTGGGGTTTTCAGCGGCTTCGCGGACACCGGCGCGGACGCGGGCTTGTTCTTTTGCAGCTCACGGAGCTTCTGCTCGATGGCTTGCAGCAGAATTTTCCCGGCTGTCAGCTCGCGATAGCGGCGGTCAGCGGCCTCGATCAGATGCCACGGCGCGTGGCCCGCGTCCGTGCGGCGGATCGCGCGCTCGGAAACCTCGGTGAACTTGTCGTAGAGCTTGAAGTGCTTCCAGTCCGTGGGCAGCACGCGCCAATGCGTCTTGGGATCGCTTTCCAAATCCTTCAGCCGCCGCCGTTGCGCCTTCTTCGAGAGATGGAACCACAGCTTCACGATCACCGCGCCGTCGTCCGCGAGCATCTTCTCGAAGAACGCGACGCGATCCATCTCGGTGTCGAGCTTGCTGGCCTTGATCTCGCCATAGACGCGCCTGATGATCGGCTCGGAATACCAGGAGCCAAATAGAATCCCCACGCGACCGCGCGCCGGCAACGCACGCCAGAAGCGCCAGTAGCGCGGACGCTCGCGCTCCTCGTCCGAGGTCTGCCAGAACGCCTGTGTCTCGACGCCGCGCGGGTCCAGCCACTCGTTGAGGCGGTGGACGACCTCGCCTTTTCCGCCGCCGTCCGCGCCCGAGACGATCACGATGACGGGGATCTTGGTGTCCTTGAGCGCGAAGTGCGATTCGAGCAGCGCGGAGCGAAGCTTGGGCAGCTCGGCGTCGTATTGGGCCTTGGTGAGTTTTCGTCCGAGTTCAGCGGCTTCGAACATAAATTCCCTTTCCTTTATGTGATGGCGTTTTGCAAAGCGCGCGCGGCGGCGAGGCTGTGGGCGATGACACTGGCGACTTCTCCCTCGCCATCCACCTGCGTCAACAAACCCGCGTCCCGGTAGAACTGAATCAACGGCTCGGTCTGAGAGTGGAAGGTCTTCAGCCGCGCGCGGACCGTGGCTGGGTTGTCATCGTCGCGCTGATACAGCTCGCCGCCGCAATGGTCGCAGACGCCTTCCAGTCGCGGGCGCTTGTAGGTGCGATGATACGGTGTCTGGCAATGCCGGCAGATCAGCCGCCCCGCCAGCCTGTCCACGATCGCGTCATCCGAGACCGCGATGCACAGCACGCCAGCCAGCCTTCGCTGCAAGTCCGCGAGCATCTCGTTCAGCGCCGCCGCCTGCGGCAACGTGCGCGGGAAGCCGTCGAGGATGAAGCCGCGCACCGTGTCGGGCCGCGCGAGCCGTTCGCGCACCATCGCCTCGGTCACTTCGTCGGGCACCAGTTCGCCGCGATCCATGTAAGCCTTCGCGTGCCGCCCCAGTTCAGTGGCCTGCCTGAGATTCTCGCGGAAGAGATCGCCGGTGGCGATGTGCGGCAACTGAAGTTCCTTGCTCAAGTGTTCCGCCTGCGTGCCCTTGCCCGAGCCGGGGCCGCCCAGCAGCACGAGGCCAAGACACGCGTGGTGCTCGTGGGCGGGCAGCATCAACGCCTGCCGATGCCACGTGGGCAGCGTGACGGATGGCCCCGTAGGCTTGAACGCCGCGCCGCGCGTGCGCAGCGATTCCAGGGCGCTGAGGATGGCCCACTGCACCTGCTCCACCGGCCCGTCCGCCTCGATGACGCGCAGCCGGCCCGAGGGCTGGTAATAGTCGAGCACCGGCCCGGCGGTGCGTTGAAACATCCGCAATCGAGCCAGCGCCAGCACTGGCGCGTCGTCCGGCCGGCGCTGCAATTCTCCACCGCACCCATCGCAAACGCCCGCGCGCGCAGGCGGACGCAGCGTGACGTGGAACGGCGTCTTGCACAGCCGGCAGATCAGGCGGCCTTCGAGCCGGCGCAGCATCTCCGCCTCGCTGATGTTCAGGAGCAGCACCGCATCCAACGGACTGCCGAGGCTGGTCAGGAGGTCATCCAGAAAACGCGCCTGATACTCCGTGCGCGGGAAGCCATCGAAGAGAATGTCCCCCGCCGGGTCGCTCTTGCGCACCCAGTCCTCCACCATCGCGTCCACGATCTCGTCGGGCACCAACTCGCCCCGGTCCATATACTTCCGGGCGCAAAGGCCGAGGGGAGTTTGGTCCTGAAGGTTCTGCCGGAACAGGTCGCCCGTGGCGACGTGCTCGAGCCACAACTCCTTGACCAACGCGCCGCTGTAGGTGCCCTTGCCTGCGCCGGACGGACCAATGAGAGAGACATTCATTCGGGGTCGGGAACGAGCTGCCCAACCGGCGGCAGGCTAGCGCAACGACTGGCTTCAACCACCCGCATTTTGCACAACACGTGACCAAACTTGCGCCAAGGGGCCCTGGGCTGCTGCTGCTGGCGGTCAATCCGGAGTCGAGCGCAACGCCGCAGTTCTCTTGCCTCCGGGCGAGGGCTGCGATTTCGCCTTCGCGCCGCTGTAGGCCATGAAGGCGAAGAACGCCGCCGCCAGCAGGGCGTCGGCAATCAGGATGGTTTTGAGCGGCCGCTGCCGAAGGCAGAAGTGGATCACCGAGGCGACAAACGCGAACACGAGCGCCGCGACCACTCCGACCACGAACACCAGTCCCGCCACGCCCGGCGCCTGCTCGCTCCCGTCCGGTTGCTCTGCTCCGCCAGCCGTGACCAGCCCAGCCACCGCGATGACCACCATGCACGCGAGCCGAAAGCCGACGGCCAGCAGGTGCTGCTTCCAAGTGTTGCCAGTGCTGTCCATGGACGCACTTGTTCGCTGTCGGCTTGAGCCTTGCGTGGAATTACAGCTTTACTGTCTTGCCGGTCGCCGCCGACTTGTCTGCGGCAAACATCACGCGGTGGCTTGCCGCCGCGTCGGCGAGGCTGGTGAGGGCCATGTCCTTGCCGGCGTCGAGCGCGTCGAAGAAGGCCTGGAACTGCGACTGATACGGGTGGTCGCTCACGTCGCCGGAGTCGAGCATCTTCATGGAGAGCTGGCTCCACTTGGCCTTGTGCGTGCCGAGCTTCTGCGAGTGAAACTTGTCGTCGAGCAAACTGCCCTCGCTGCCGACGAGGTGCGTGTGGAAGTAGTAAGGCTGGAGGCAGTCCACCACGGCGGCGCACTTGCCCACCGCGCCGTTCTTGAACTTGAGGATGGTCACGCTCGTGGTCGTGTATTCGTAGGGCTTGAAGATCTTGCTCTGCGAACGCGTGTCGTAGCTGGTGACTTCCGTGACCTCGCTGCCCATGCAGAGCAGCAGCGCGTCGAGCGCGTGACAGCCGGCGGTGAGCAGTGCGCTGCCGCCGTCCTTCTTGCGCGTGTTCCAGCGGAACTGCCCATACCACGGGCCGATGCCGTGGTAGTAGTCCACCTCGCCGTAATGCAGCTTGCCGAGCAGACCGCGATCAATGACGGCCTTCGTCGCCTGGAACTGGCTGCTGTAGCGGCACTCGAAGCACACGCACGTCTTCACGCCGGCTTTCGCGACGGCGGCGACCATCGCGTCCACGTCCTTCTGCGACATGGCGAGTGGCTTCTCGATGATGATGTGCTTGCCGGCCTTGGCCGCGGCGATGACGTGCTTCGCGTGCAGGCTGGGCATGGAGCAGACGGAGACGGCGTTGATGCTCGGGTCCGCGAGCATGGCGTCGAGGCTCGTGTAGGTGGTGATGGGCGAGCCGTATTTCGCGGACAACTCCGCGCCGTCCTGTGGGCGCGAGGAATAGACCGCCGTGACCTGCGCCTGGGAGGAGGCGTTGATGGCGGGGATGTGCGCGGTGGCGACCCAGCCGTAACCGATGATGCCGACGTTGTATTTTTTGCTCATGGGAAAAGTGTTTGTGCGTTTGCGGTGGTTGTGACGCCGGGATGCGAACGGTTTTTCAAGGGGATGTCAAACCTCGGTTCCGTTCCCATGCTTTCTCCTGCTCCTAATCTTAATCCTGATCCTGCTCCAGGCCGCACCCATTGGGGGAGGGGCTAGATTCGGGTCCAGCTCAGGATTACGAAGCCGCAGAAAACCGCCTCACGCCGCGCCCGACGCCTTCTTCTCCGCATTGACCAGCCGCTGGTTCAACAAGTTGAGCGTCCCCATGAGCTTGCCGAGCGTCGTGGGCTTGTAGAGCACGATGCCGTTCACCTTCTTGAAAAACGCCTCGATCTTCGGGTTGCCCTCGTAGCTGGTGACGAAGATGAACCGCGCGCAGAGGTGCGGCTTCACGCGCTCGACCGCCATGTAAAACATGTCGCCCGGCATGTGCGGCATCATCATGTCGCAGATGATCGCGTCCACGTCGTGACGCATGATGATCTTGAGCGCCTCGACGCCGTTCGGCGCGGTGCTGACGATGTATCCCTGCGAGCCGAGCAGCTCCTTATACATCATCGCCAGCTCCACGTCGTCGTCCACCACCATGACGGAGCGGATGCGGCGGGGGTTGGAATCAGCAGCGGTGGACATGGTCAATGCTGGCCGCATTGAACGCCAACCGACGCTCCGCCTGCAATTCAAAAGCAGGCCTGCGCCACAATTTGAATCGCCCCATCCCCTGCCCCGTCGCAAACTTCGCCCATGCGTCGCTCGCTTTTCTATCTCCTGCTGACCGCAGCCGTCGTCTCGGTTTTCAGTCCGACGGAAGTCCGCGCCCAAGCCACAAAAGCCAAGTCTGCCGCCGTCGTCCCGCACTACGACCCGCCGGACCAGCCGTTCCGCATGGCCCCGATGCCGCAGAGCACGCGCAGCATCGTGGTGCCGCTGGCGACGAACCTCCATCTGGCCTTCGACACCGCGCTGCTGCGCACGCACACCGTCTGGTCAGGCCGGGGCCTCGCGCTCCTCGGCCCGCAATACGGCCTGCCCAAGTCGCCCTTCATCAGCACCAACGACGGCACAGTGCTGTGGACCATGCCGCCAGTGTTTCCGTGGGCGGTGGGCCAACCGCCAGAAAAATTATCTCAGAAACTGCCTGTGGGGGCCGCGTTTGATGGCGTTTCATTCTTCTCAAATGGAGTTGAGCGTCCGAGCGAGCTGTTTGTAGACCTGCGTTATCATTTCAATACGCCGGCTGGGAAACGGATTGAGGTGATTGAACACCCAGCACAAGCAACTGCGGAAAATGGCATTTGGCGCGAAGTGAGTATCCAGCAGTGCGACGATGAGCTTTGGTTTTTAGCGCATGTGGAAGGGACTCCGCGAAATAAGGCTATTGTAATCGGTTCTGCCGTAGTGTTCGAGCGGAGCGGAGCGGGGTTCATGATCCATGTCGGCGATGTGTTCGGCGATGATTCGCAAATTCGCCTAGCGGAGCAGAACGCCGATTATCTTGTTTCGATTGCGACCGAAGTTGGCGCAGAGAAGGGGCATCCGGTTGAACACCTAGCCCGGCTAGAAACACAGGTGTGGGCCAAGATGTCCAAAGTTGCTGATCGAGCGCGAAAACGAAGAGCTATTGCGATACATCTGGAGTCATTCCGAACCCATGCAGAAGCAGTTGCATACGCGCGGGCTATCGAGCGTCCACCAAAATGGACTTGGGGGTCTGCGCCCGAACAACCGCCGGCACCAAAGTTAGGTTCGAGTGGCTCTGGTCGTCCCAGTTCCGCCTCCACTCCTCACTTCCGCTCCGAAGCCTTCCCGCTTCCCAAGGAAGCCAACCTCCTCGTCGGCGGCATGGACTTCCTGCCCAACGGCGACCTCGCCATCTGCACTTGGGCGGGCGAGGTTTGGATCGTCGAGGGCGCAACCGGTTCACCCGCTGCCGCCAAGTATCGCCGGTTCGCGCGCGGGCTGGCCGAGCCGATGGGCCTCGCGGTGCGCGACGGGAAGATTTACGTCGGCACCAAGCAGGCGCTCTACCGGCTCACGGACACGGACAGCAACGGCGAGGCGGACTTGTTCGAGTGCCTGAACCAAAGCTGGGGCTACACCGGCAGCTACAACGCCTTCGTCTACGGCCCGGTCTTCGACAAGGCGGGCAACTTCATCCTCGCCAACGCCGGCCACAGCGGGCGTTGGGACGCGCCTTACATGGGCTGGGGCATCCGCATCTCGCCCGACGGCGCGAAGCTCGACGCGATTTGCTCCGGCTTCCGCGAGCCGAACGGCATCGGCACCTTCGGCCCGGATCGCGACGTGTTCGTCTCTGAGAACCAGGGCCAGTGGATAGCGGCGTGCAAGCTGAACCACGTCACGCCCGGCAAGTTCTACGGCCACCCGAGCGCGTGGCCCGCGCCGCAGGAGGAATACGGCAAGCATACGCGCTTCGACCCGCCGGCGGTCTGGTTCCCCTACAAGCTCGCGCGCTCGACGACCGGCATCGTGGAAATCACCGACGACCGCTTCGGGCCGTTCAAGGGCCAGCTCATGGTCGGCGATTTCCAGAACGCCATCGTCACGCGCGTGCAGTTGGAGAAGGTCAACGGCGAGTATCAGGGCGCGGTGTGGCCGTTCCTGAAGCAGTTCCAGT
>JBEBFV010000580.1:0-3343 GCA_040081795.1 Limisphaerales bacterium
ACTGGAGCTGTGGTTCATAGCTGCTTTGAGTTGAGTGTGCTCTGGGTGCTCTGCTGGATGATGAATCTAGCAGCGCTGGTGAGAATGGGAAGCCTGATGAAAGTCCGATGGTTGACAATGATGCTAACGGTCAGTTAGTTCGCAGCTAACGAAGCGCTCCCTGCCCCTTGGCCCTGCCTGCGCCTGCGACGTGCCACTTTTCACTCAAAACAGCGGAGAGCCACTGTTATCAGCCAACAACGATGCGGTTGCCGGACTTCACCGCGCAGGTGAATGCGGTTCAGCATGGCAACCCAACCCAATTCTTTCCTCCCTGCGCCTTTGCGTCTTTGCGCCGTAACTGCGGTTTCTAGGTTCATAAGGAGCGCAGGAATGCAGGAGCCAGACAGCAGCAGCAGCCTTAGCCTCCCTCATGGCTTCCTGCCCTCCTTATAGAAGTCTTCTCCTGCATCCGTGTTCCATCCGTGGCTCAACTGCGTGGTTCCGGATTAGCTTCGGAGTTCGGGTTCAGCGCTTCGGCCAGTTCAGGTGTTTGTGGAGGAAGTCGTAGGTGCCCTGCCCGTTGATGGTGTGCGGCCCGTCGAAGTGCTCGATCTCCGTGCGGTCGCCGATGCCCAGCTTGGTGTAGAAACGGCGGATCTTGGCGAACTCGAAGTTCACCCACTCGTCAATGCCCACGCCGTCCTCGTGCCCGCGCTCGACCATGAAGGGGCGCGGCGCGATGAGCGCGGCCATCTCGGCGTAGTTGAAGGTGTGGCCGAGGTTCCATTCGAAAATCTCATATTCGGGGGTGAACAGGTAGCTGCTGCGCCAGTCCACGGTCGCGTTCTTCCAAACCCACTCGTTGAAGTCCGCCGAGCAGATGCTCAGGCAGTAGCCGTCGAGCACCGCCGGGATACGCATGGCGGACTTGCCGCCGTAGCTCAGGCCGTAGAAGCCGATGCGCCTCGCATCCACGAAGGGCTGCGCGCCGAGCCATTCGAGGATGCGCTCGTGCTGCGCGAAGATGACGGAGAAGAGGTGCTGGCCCAGCGGGTTGGCGAGGCGCTGGATGGCGCGGAACTCGTCCTTGCCGCGATAGGGGTTGTGCGGGGCGAAGACGATGAAGCCGCGCTCGGCTAGGGCGGTGGCGAAGCCTTTGTAGGGTGCCCATGCGCGGTTGGTCTTGTCGGTGATGACGGTGTCCATCGGCACGCCTTCGAGTCCGTGCTGGCAGACGACGACGGGCCGGCGCTCGCCGGGCTTGAGGTCTTTGGGCAGCAGGAGAACGCCCCACGCGAACACGTCCTGCCACACGTCGAGGGTCACGTCGTAGCCGATGAGCTTGTCGGTGTTGAGGATTTCCTTGGAGCGGGCGTTGGCCGGGACGTTCGGTGACGGGAGCTTGCCGTTGACCTCGTGCCAGAAGTTGCTCTGCCACGGCTTGCGTGCGGTGTCCCACGCGGCGGCGTTGGGGACTTTCGTCTTGGCCCAGAAAGATTCGTCCCGCATGTAGGTGGCCACGCGGAGGAGGTTCTGGGTGAAGTTCTCCAGCTCCTTCACCTGGCGACGCTGGCGGTCGTCGGGGCTGAAGTCCTTGCGCGCGTCGGCGAGCGGCTGCTCGGGCGGGAAGTCCAGGCGGGCTGTCACGCCGACGGACTTGAGCAAGGCTTCGAGCGTGCGGATGGAACCGGGGCCGGTGGTGGCGCCGCCGTTGCCGTGGAAGACTTCCGGGGCCTTGCCGGTCAGTTTGCCCGCGCGCGCGGCCTCCGCCTGAACGGAGGCGAGGTCGGGCAAACTCCACTTCCCAGGAGCCGCGCCGCCAGAACGGCCCGCACGCGCGACGGGCGGTCCGGTGATCGTCGGCCCGGCGCTGTGCTCGATGAGCACAGCGCGCGGGTGGATGAGGCTGGCGAGCTCGGCATCGCCAAACTCGCGGAGGAGGCCGAAGACGTTGCGATAGATGGGTTCCTTCCAGAGCGCTTGGCGAGAGTCGAAGTAACCGCTGACGAGGGCGGCGGAGATGCGCGTGTCGAGGGCGGCGGCATGGAGGGCGAGGAGGGCGCCTTCGCCGTATCCAGCGACGGCGATGGGGAGGGGCGTGATGCGTGATGCGTGATGCGTGTTCTCGGCAGTGAACCAATCGGCGAGTGCGAGCACCTTCTGCACTTCGTAGCCGATGACGGTGCGGCCCATCATGAAGGCCTGGCGGTAAATCCATTCGCGATGCGGCTGGTTGGTGAAGCGGATGCGCGGATTGCCCGACCACTCGTCGCGCCTGTCGATGAGCGTGGGAATCACGACGCGGCAGCCGGCGGCGGCGAGCGAGCGCGCCCAGGCGTTCTTGCCGGGCGCGACACCCGCGAGCTGCTCTGGCGTTTGGTCGGCGTCGGGCAACGCGATGATCTGCGCGCGGATCGGAGACTTGGGTTCGAGCAAGAGACCTTCGCCGGTGACGCCCTCCAGCACGGGCCAGCGCACGGCGATGACCTTGAACTGCGGCGTCTCCGCGATGACGGCGGAGTCGCGTGTGGAGGCGATGTGCTCCAGCGACTTGAAGGGAATGCGTTTGTCCACGACGCCAAGGATTTGAGCGAGGTGCTGGCGGTTCGGCTCGACGGACTTCGCGTAGGCTTCAGGCGAGGACAGGTCGCGCTTCCAGAACTGCGCGCGCGCGGCGACGGAGTTTTCCGTCTCGCGCAGCAGGAACTTCTGGATGCCGGCGACCATCTGCTCGGAGTAGTCGCCCGCACGCGTGAGCGGAGCGCTGCCGGGAAGCGGGGCGGCGGCGTGGGCGAGCGCGGCAAGGAGTGGAAGCAGGGACAACGTGGCGAGAAAACGGGAGCGCATGGCCGGAGCGTAGCGGGCGAGACGCGGCGGGCAAGCGCGACCTTGACACTGCCAATGACGACTTCCACGATGCGGTCGCTTGGCCCGCAGTTTTTTCCCACTGGCAGAAGTGAGAGCGGGCTGACTTCGCAACATGAGCAAGTTCTACGTGCCTTTCCGATTGGGAAAAATGCTGGTCCGCATCGGACTGGTGCTGTCGGCGCTGCTGCTGCTCCAGCTCGGCGCGACGGCGGCGGCACCTTCGCTCCTGCCGGGTGGCAACCCTGCCCTGCGCACGTTCGGCGAGCTGCGGGCGGCTGCGGAGAAGGGCGATGTGATCGCGCAACGCCTGGTGGCCGACGCCTACCTGACGGGCGAAGGCGTGAAACAAGACCTGACGGAGGGTGTCCGCTGGGTGCGGCTGGCCGCCGAGCAGCGCGATCCGTTCGCGCAATACACGCTGGGGATCCTCTACGACGAGGGGAAGGGCGTGCTGCGAGATTTGCGCGAGGCGGTGAAGTGGTATGAGCTGTCC
>JBEBFV010000151.1:0-12498 GCA_040081795.1 Limisphaerales bacterium
CTTATAAAACATCGAGATCTTGGGATTCATCCAAAGCAGAGGCAAGGCCAAAGGCCCTACCGCCACAAAAGTCATCACCAATACTTTCTTGCTCATATACCATGGTTCTTTTTTGATCTCATCGCTCATAGGTCCACCCCTCTCAAAATACCTTGGCCCACCCAACTCGAAAACCACTCACCCACCGGCGGCTCTTCAGCGCCCGACCGCTCCGCCAGCACGGTGCAGCCTTCGCCCAAAGATCGTTTGTTTATTAAAGCTCTTATAAGCTCTGCCTGAGATGCGTCGATCGATTGACACACAACCTCGAGTCCTCGCCGATACACTAAAACCGTCTGAGGGCGATCGATGAGATCAATATTGATCTCTTTAAGTGGTGTTTTCCTAGATTTCCAAATATCCAAGATCGGCCACGATGAGGAATTCAACGCGCGACGCGTTCGGCGCAGCGAGCAGCAGCACGGACGACGCGATCAACATGGCTGCGCGTGTTGCGTGTTGCGTGTTGCGTATTGGGCTTCGGGCGCACCAAAACTCAAACACGCAGCACGCAGCACGCAGCGTTCTCTGTCTTTCCTGTGCGTTTCTTGACACTGCGAGCGGCGGATGTTACCGACGGGCACGATGCTGACCAATCAAAAGTGCGTCGCAGCCGGAAGGCTTCTTCCCCTCGCGATCCTCACGCTGCTCGCGGCCTGCACGCCGCCGGGGCCGCGTGCGCTGCTCAACGGCGAGCATCTCATCAAGGCCGGCAAGTTCAACGAGGCCATCGCTCCGTTGACCGAGGCCACCGTGCTGCTCCCGCGCAACGCGCAGGCGTGGAACCATCTCGGCCTCGCGAACCACAACGCCGGCCGCGCGAACGACGCGCTCCGCGCCTATCGCAAGGCGCTCGAAGTGGACGTGAACCTAGCCGCCGCGCGCTTCAACCTCGGCTGCCTGCTGCTGGAGATCGGCCAGCCCGCCCTCGCCGCAAGCGAGTTCGCAGCTTACACGATCTCGCAGCCCAAGGCCGTGGACGGCTGGCTCAAGCGCGCCCGCGCCGAGACGCTCGCGCGGCAGTTCGACGCGGCGGAGAAGAGCTACAAGGCCGCGCTCGCGCTGAACCCCAAGCAGGCCGATGTCTGGAACACGCTCGGCATCGTGCAGCTCTACCGCAACCGCGTCGCGGACTCCTTTCAGGCGTTCAACAACGGTGTTCAACAGCAGTCCGGCTACGCTCCCGCGCTCTTCAACGCGGCGCTCGTCTCGCACTACTATCTCCCGCGCCGGCCCGTGGATCACCGGCCTTTCGCGCTGGAGAAATACAAGGCCTTCCTCTCGCTCAATCCGACGGTGGACAACCTCGACGCGATCCAGCAGGTCGTCTCGCACCTCGAAACCGAAATCTCTCCCAAGCCGCCCGCGCCCAAAATCGTCGTCGCTCCGCCGACCAATCCGCCGCCTGCGGTCGTCGTCGCGCCGAAGCCCGAGCCGCCGCCGTTGCCCAAGCCCGCGCCACCTGAACCCGTCGTTGCGAAGAAACCTGAACCCGAACCGGCCAAGCCCATCATCGTCGCCTCCATCGCGAAAGTCGAACCTCCCGCGCCCAAGCCGCCGACGCCCGCTCCGGTGGTTGTCACTCCGAAGCCCGCTCCGCCGGAAGCAGTCTTCCGTCCTGATCCGCCCGCTCCAAAACCCGCGCCTCCGCGCATCGAGGACAACGTCGCGCCGGGCTGGGTTGGCCCGCGTTATTCCTATCTGGCGCCGGACGCGCCCACTCCCGGCGCGCGGGCTGACGCGCAAAATCATTTCGCGCAAGGCCTCACCGCGCAGCGCAACGGCCAGAACAGCGACGCGGTCGCCGCCTACCAGCGCGCGATCCGAGCGGACGGTGCGTTCTTCGAGGCGTATCACAATCTCGGCATCGTCGCCGCGCAGATGGGCGACATGCTGAAATCAACCGCCGCCTACGAGACCGCGCTGGCGCTGGAGCCGGATTCGGCGAGCGCGCGGTTCAACTTCGCGCTCGCGCTCCAGCGCGGCGGCTACCTGCGTGACGCCGCCGCCGAGCTGGAGAAGCTGCTTGCGAAAACTCCTGACGACGCGGGCGCGCACTTCGTGCTGGCCAACCTTTGCTCGCAGAATTTCAAGCAGTTGGCCAAGGCCCGCTCGCATTATCTCCGCGTGCTGGAGCTGCGCCCGCAGCACCCGCAAGCCACCGCGATCCGCTTCTGGCTCCGGGAGAATCCCTGAGCGGACTCCCGAGAGGAACGCCCACATTTCCCCTTCTTTTTCCGGCCACAACGCGGCAAGTTGTCGCCATGCAAGTTGACTCCGCAAGCTGGTTCCACGGACTGACCCCGATGCTGGCCGCCGTCGCGGAGACGGCGACCAAGGCCGCTGCCAAGGCCGGCGAGACCACTGCCGCCGGTCCGTCGTTCGGCCTGTTCGATGTCCTGCTCGGGCTCGTCATCGCGTTCGGCTGCTGGCGCGGCAAGAAGCGCGGCATCTCCGAGGAGCTTCTCGATTTCCTTCAATGGCTCGTCATCGTCGTCGCCGCCGGCTTCCTCTACGGAATGGTGGGCGACCTCCTGGCCCAGGCGAGGCTCCCGCGCCTGTGGGCGAACATGGGCGGCTACATCCTGGTCATCATCGCTGTCTCCATCCTCTTCGGCTTCATCAAGAAGAGCGCCGGCAACAAGCTCGTGGACAGCGACTTCTTCGGCGGCTGGGAATACCGGCTGGGCATGGTGGCCGGCGCGATTCGTTATCTCTGCATCTGGATAGCCATCCTCTCGCTCATGAGCGCGCGCTACTTCGACGCCGCGTCAGTCGCCGCCGAGCGCAAGCTTCAGGAAAAGGAAGTTGGCATGGTGCTCGTCCCCTCGTGGGGCATGGCGCAGCGCTCGGCGCTCTACGACAGCTTCACCGGCCCCTACATCCGCCAGTATCTCGCGCACCAGTTGATGACGCCCGTCGGCCACGTAAAGGCCGCGCCCAACGAAAACACCATCGGCAAGCAGCAGCAGCGCGTGCTCGACGACGTGATCTCCACGCCCAAGCCGGTGCCCGCGCCGACGCCGCCTCCGGAGAAGAAGTGAAGCCGGTTCCGGGCTCTTGGCTCTGAGTTCTGGGTTCGTCGTCCAGCAACCACCACAGACCCCAGACCCAAGAACTCTTCCGATGCCCGGTCTGATCCCACCGCAGAAACTCGAGGAAATCCGCGCCGCCAGCGACATCGTGGATGTCATCGGCGGCTATCTCGGCCCGCTCAAGCGCGCCGGCGGCAACTTCGTCACGCTCTGCCCGTTCCACCGTGAGAAGTCTCCGAGCTTCAACGTCAATCCGGGCCGCCAGATCTTTCATTGCTTCGGCTGCCACAAGGGCGGCGACGTGTTCACCTTCGTCAAGGAATACGAGAGCCTCTCCTTCATCGAGGCCGTCCGCCGCCTCGCCGAGCGCGCGCGCATCGTGCTGGAGTTCGAAGACAACCCGCACGCCAAGCAGCAGCGCGGCGAGAAGGAATCGCTCCTCCATCTCCACGAGGAAATCTGCAAGCGCTGGCAGGCCGCGCTCGCCAACGATGCCGCAGGGCAGATCGCCCGCGACTACCTCGCCAAGCGCGGCGTCTCCGCCGAGGCGGTGAAGCTCTTCCGCCTCGGCTACGCGCCGGACTTGTGGGACGACACGGTGAACTGGGCGAAGTCCAAGAGCTTCGACCTCGCGCTCGTCGAACGCGGCGGCCTCATCATCCGCAAGGAAGGGGCCGACCATTTCTACGACCGCTTCCGGGGCCGGCTCATGTTCCCCATCTGTGACGAGCAGGGCCGCGTCGTGGGCTTCAGCGGTCGCGTGCTCGCAGGCGACGAGAAGACCGCCAAGTATGTCAACTCGCCAGAGACCCCCATCTTCACCAAGGGCCGCGTCATCTTCGGCTTGGACAAGTCCAAGCGTGCTGTCGCCGACAAGGACTGCGCCATCATCTGCGAGGGCCAGCTCGATCTCATCGCGTGCTTCATGGCCGACGTGAAAAACGTCGTCGCGCCACAGGGCACCGCGCTCACCGCCGACCACTGCCGCATCCTCAAGCGCTATGCGGACGAGGTCGTGCTGTGCTTCGACTCCGACAACGCCGGCCAAAACGCCGCCGTGCGCTCACTGGACATTCTGCTCGCCAGCGGCCTGGCCATCCGCGTCGCCACCGTGCCCGCGCCGCACGACCCGGACAGCTTCATCAAGGCCCACGGCGGCCCGGCCTTCGACCAACTCATCGAGCACGCTGAGAACTTCTTCGACTACTACCTGCACCGACTCTGTGCCACGAACGACCTCAGCACCGACAAGGGCCGTTCCGCCGTGCTGCGCTCGATGGCCGAGGCGACGCAGAAGACGAGCAACGCCGTAGTCATCGACACCTACGCCCAGAAGACCGCCGCACGCCTCGGTGTCGCGCCCGAGTCCATGCGCGCGGAGTTCAAAAAGATCGCCGCCGCCAAACCCAAGTTCATCCTCCGCACCGACGCGCAGCCCGCGCCTCGTGTCGGCGGTTTGCAACCGCCGTCCACCGCGCCCAGCACGCCAAGAGTCGGCGACTCCAAATCGCCCGCACACGCCACCGACACCGACAGCCCACCTGACGACTATTACGACTCCCAGCCCACTACCACGCAGTCGCCGGAGGAAGCGTTGGAGTCAGAGCCGGAAGCCCCGCCGTCGAAGCAGGAATTCTGGCTGCTGCAAGCACTCTTCCACAGCGACGACCAGATGGAATGGCTGGCGAACACGCTGCGGCTCGAATGGCTCGCGCACTTCGGCGTCCGGCAAATTGTCGCACTCCGCCTCGCCGCCTACGCGAACCAATCGTGGCAAAGTCCCTCGCAGTTGCTCGGAGAGCTTTCCGATGACGCCACACGCTCGCTCTGCACGCAGGCGATGGCCGAGAGCGACCGGATGCTGGCCAGCCCGCAGGCCCGCGAGGGCGCAGACGCGACGCGTGCGGCGCGCATCCAAGGCGAGCGCGAGAAGGCCCGCGTCGCGATGCTGCGCGACGTGCTCACGCGCCTGCGCAACGACTTCATTGACCGCCGCATGACCGAGCTTAACCGGGACATCAACAACCCAAGTCTCACCGAGGAGGAACACGTCGCGGCGATGCAGGAGAGCGCGCAGCTGCGCCAGCAAAAGAAGCAGCCGCTTTAGCCGTCATTCCACCGTGCCCATCACGAACCGCATCTGGAACTTGCTGCTGGCCGTCGCGCTGACGTTCCTGGCTGGCATCATCGGCTACGAGGTGATTGAAGGCTGGAACTTCCTCGACGCGGCTTAGATGACCGTCATCACGCTGGCCACGATCGGCTACGGGGAGACGCACCCGTTCTCTGCGGCGGGGCGCATCTTTACTATCTTCTTGATCCTCGGCGGCATGACGACGGTATCTTACGGCGCACTGACCATCACCGCCCTCGTTGCCGACGGCGAACTGATGCAGTTTCTCAAGCGCCGCCGTATGGACAAAGCCATCTCCCAACTGCAGGACCACTACATCGTCTGCGGGTTCGGGACCACAGGCGAGCACGTCGTGGCCGAGTTGCTCAAGACCGGGCGGCAAGTGGTCGTGGTGGACAAAAATCCTGAGACACTCCGATGCTTCCACACGATCGAAGCCACCCGTGACCTGTTGGGCTCCGACATCGGCGAAGCCAAAGTGAACCACCTCGCCGGCGACGCCTCCTCCGACCACATCCTCACCGAGGCAGGCATCCAGCGCGCTGCCGGGATTTTCTGCGCTCTCGCCACAGACAAGGACAATCTCTTCGTCGTCCTCACCGCACGCGGGTTGAACGAACGCATCCGCATCATCAGCAAGTGCGAGGAGGACGAGACCGAGCAGAAGCTCCGGCGAGCGGGAGCGGACAGTATCGTGTCGCCGCAGCGCATCGGAGGTCTGCGCATGGCATCGGAAATGATCCGGCCTGCAGTGGTTTCCTTCCTCGACCTCATGGTGCGCGACCCACGCGGCTATCGCTTCGAAGAGGTGGACGTGGAGCCGGCCTCGCCGTTCCTCGGCCAGCCCATCCGCCAAAGCCCCGCAGGTCAGGACCCAACGCTGCGCCTCGTGGCCCTGACCACGAAGGACAGCATCCCGCACTACAATCCCCCCGACGACATGGTTTTGGCCGCCGGCCAACGCCTTGTCTTCCTCGGCCCCAGCGAGCAGGTGCATAAGCTCCGCAACGCGCTCAATGGCCGGTAGCGCCTGCTCCGCCCCCGCGCGGGATTCAGAACATCCGCCACTGCGAGAAGAACAGCAGCCCCACCAGCGCGAAGAGCGGCACGAGGATGGGCAGGGCGTAACGGAAGAAGTAATCGCCGAAGCTCGGCGTCTTCACCTTCGCCGCGTCCGCGATGGACTTCACCATGAAGTTCGGGCCGTTGCCGATGTAGGTCATCGCGCCGAAGAACACTGCCCCCAGCGAGATGGCGACAAGCTCGTGGTCGTGCTGCGCGACGAACGTGGTCATGTCGGCCGGCTGGCTCAAGCTGAGGCCTTGCCGGCCCATCGCGGCGGCGAGGAAGGTGAGGTAGGTCGGCGCGTTGTCCAGCACGCCGGAGAGCGCGCCGGTGCACCAGTAGAACTTCATCGCACTGTTCAGGCCGAGCGCGCCGGCGTGGAGTTCGAGGTAATCCAGAGCGGGAACCATCGTCGCAAAGATGCCCACGAAGAGCCACGCGACCTCCTTCACGGGCGCGAAGGTGAAGTCGTTCGCCTCGTGCACCGGCTTGGGCGTGGTGAAGTAAGAGCCAACCGCCGCCGCGACCATGAGCGCCTCGCTCAAGCCGGGCGGGTTGCGCAGGAACACCGCGCCGAGGATCAGGCCGAGGAAGGCGAGGTTGTGCAGGCCGTCCACCTTCCACGTCTCGTGCGCGGTCTCCTTGTCGCGGATCGGCTTCGGTGCGCGGAGGAAGTTGCCGCTGTCGAAGGCGTAGAAGATCGCGATCAGCCCGAACACGGCGACGCACCAAGCCTGCCAGCATTTCTCCAGCGTCCACCAGAACGGCACACCGCGCAGGAAACCGAGGAAGAGCGGCGGGTCGCCGATAGGCGTGAGGCAGCCGCCGACGTTGCTCACGACGAAGATGAAGAAGACGATGTGGAACGCGGTGATGCGATACTTGTTCATCCGGATCCACGGGCGGATGAGCAGCATGGACGCGCCGGTGGTGCCGATGAAGTTCGCCAGCACCGCGCCGACGAGCAGGAAGACGCAGTTCACGCCCGGCGTGGCCTCGCCTTTCACGCGGATGTGGATGCCGCCGCTCACCACGAAGAGCGAGCCGATGAGCGCGATGAAGCTGACGTATTCGTGCCCGACGTGAATCATCCGCACCGGCGCGTTCAGCGCGAGGACGTAGTAGAGCGTCGTGATCGTCCCCAGCCCGAGCGCGACGTGGTGGTAGTGGTGCTCCCACCAGTGCTTGTTGATGAACGGCCCCGTGGCGATGGCCGCGAGCAGCAGCGCGAACGGGAGCATCATCGCCGGGTGCGGATCGGGCGTGGCGGCAGCGGCGGCGAGCAAGGGTGAGACGGCGGCAAACATCGCGGCGGATGATTCGGGAAGGCTTCGGACGCGGCAAGCCGCATCGGATTTGCCGCTCGCCACTTCGTGCCGCTTCCGGTAGCTAAAAGCGCGAATGACCAGCCGACGCGACTTCTACGAGCAGCGCGCCCCACAGCGCGTCCGCGAGGCTGACCGCCATTACCACACGCTGCTCAACCGCCACTTCGCCTTCCTCATCCCGCCCGGCCAGCGCGTGCTCGAGATCGGCTGTGGCCTGGGCGACACCCTCGCCACCGTGAAGCCAGCGCGCGGAGTGGGCGTGGACTTCAGCCCCGCGATGGTCGAGCTGGCCAAGGCCCGGCATCCGCAGCTCGAGTTTCGCGTCGCCGAGGCGCTCGACTTCACCAGCGCCGAGCCGTTCGACTACATCATCCTCTCGGATCTCGTGAACGACCTGCCCGACGTGCAGGCCGTCCTGGAGAAGGTGCGTGCCCTCGCGCACCCGAAGACCCGGCTCGTGCTGAACTTCTTCAGCAACCTCTGGAAGCCCATCCTCGGCGCAGCGGAGTCGTGCGGCTGGAAGGCCCCGACGCTTCAGCAGAACTGGCTTTCCTCCGGCGACATGAGGAATCTGCTGCACCTCGCCGGCTGGGAGCTGGTGAAGAAGGACACGCGAATCACCTGCCCCGTTGACATTCCCCTCGTCGAGCTGGCCTGCAACCGCTGGCTCGGCCCCCTCGCACCGAACCTCTCCCTCGCCGTCTTCATGGTCGCGCGACCGCGCCCCGCCGTGCCGCCCGACCGCCATTACACCTGCTCGGTCGTCATCCCCGCGCGCAATGAGTCCGGCAATATCGAGGCTGCCGTCCTGCGCACGCCGGAGCTGGGCAAGGGCACGGAAATCATCTTCATCGAGGGCCACTCCAAGGACAACACCTGGGAGGAAATCCAACGCGTCGCCGCCAAGTATCCGCAGCGCAACATCAAGCTCCTCAAGCAGCAGAGCAAGGGCAAGGGCGGCGCCTGCCGCGAAGCCTTCGCCGCCGCCACGGGCGACATCCTCATGATCCTCGACGCCGACCTCACCATGCCGCCGGAGGAGTTGCCCAAGTTCTACGAAGTCGCCCGCAGTGGCGCGGCGGACTTCGTGAACGGCGTGCGCCTCGTCTATCCGATGGAGCAGGAGGCCATGCGCTTCCTGAACATGATCGGCAACCACTTCTTCAGCCTCGCGTTCTCCTACCTGCTGGGCCAGCGCATCAAGGACACCCTCTGCGGCACGAAGGTTCTCTTCCGCACCGACTACGAACTCATCGCGGCGAACCGTGGCTACTTCGGCGATTTTGACCCCTTCGGCGACTTCGACCTGCTCTTCGGCGCGGCGAAGCTGAACCTGCGCATCCTGGACCTGCCCATCCGCTACAAGGCCCGCACCTATGGCGACACGAACATCGAGCGCTGGAAACACGGCCTGCTCCTCCTGCGCATGACGGCCTTCGCGGCGCGGCGGATGAAGTTCATCCGGTAAGCGATGGGGTGATCGAATGTCAGAACTCGCCGACGCGGACGGCCAGTGGCGGCCGGTTGGAAATCTGACGTGGCCCTCCCGTGTTTGGTCCAGTGACCTTGTTCGGCTGGCCGATCACTTCCAAGTCCATGAACTCAGTTGGTAAGGATCTGGTTTTCTCCAAGCCTGCCACCAGACGATTGCTTCCGCCGTCTTCTCTTTTCCATTCAACTTCACGCTGAACTTCAGTCGGTAATTCATTCCGGCAACGACCTGTTCCTCTGCTTGCAGGATTGTGACCAGTTCTAGCTTTGGCGGCTCCTTGTCCGTGTTCTTTTGGATCGCGTCCTGTTGCGCCTTGATCGCGAAGGCCGCCGCCGCAACTACCTCCTTGTTGGTCACTGGGGCTTTGGCATAGCCGCCAACTTTGGATTGTTGCGCCAAGCCAGTGATCGGACACACGGCAGTGAGAAGAAGAACAGCCGCAGTGGATATGAGAATGAAGTTCGTTTTCACCCTCGTTGGACGGCGAATGATACGAGATGCTCCAGTGCCACCGAACGTCGTGTTGTTTCAGGTCGGAGAAAGCCGTTCACCTGGCGCTGCGCAGAAAGGGATGGGATTGGGATTGCGAGCCAGATTAGGATTTCGGCGTGAGCCAACCAACCGACATCCGCTGCACGTCCGCCACGCTGTATTTCCTGCCGGTCCACACGCGCATGCCGCTCAAGTTCGGCGGCGAGACGGTCAGCTACGTCACCTGCGCTCGCGTGCGCGTGACGGTGCGCGACGCGCAGGGCTGCGAGGCCGAGGGTTGGGGCGAGACGCCGCTCTCGGTGACGTGGGTCTGGCCGAGCTTGTTGAGCTACGAAGCGCGGCACGAGGCGATGAAGGAGTTCTGCCGCCGGCTCGCGGTGGCGTGGGCGAAGTTCCCGGCCAGCGGACATCCGATGGAGGTGGGGTATGACTTCCAAGAGCACGAGCTGCCGAAGCTGCTGAACCAATTTAACGCGGAACGCGGAACGCGGAACGCGGAAACTGGCGCGGTTCCGCGTTCCGCGCTCCCCGTTCCGAGTTCAGCAGAGCCGATGCCCTGGCTCGGCGCGCTGGTGTGCTGCTCGCTCTTCGACATCGCGGTGCATGACGCTTACGGCAATCTCCACGGCGTCCCCACCTACTCGACTTACACCGCGCCATGGATGAGCCGCACGCTCGCGGACTTCCTCACGTCGGCGGCGGGCGCGGAGGTGTCGTTTGCGGGCAAGTTCCCGGCGGACTTCTTCGTGGCAAAGCGCCCCGACCGCCTGCGCGCGTGGCATCTGGTCGGCGGCGTGGACCCGATTGACGCGAGTGAACTCAAGGGGACCGAGCCGAACGACGGCTATCCCGTGCTGTTGCGCGACTGGATTCGCCGCGATGGCTTGAAGTGCCTGAAGATCAAACTGCGCGGAAACGACGGGGCCTGGGACTACGCACGCACGGTGAAGATCGGGCAGATCGCGATCGAGGAAGGCGTCGAGTGGCTCACGGCGGACTTCAACTGCACCGTCCACGAGCCGGCTTACGTGAATGAGATCCTGGACCGCCTGCGCGACGAGCAGCCGCGCGTCCACGGGATGTTGCTCTACGTCGAGCAGCCGTTTCCCTACGACCTCGAGAAGCACCGCATTTACACGCACAGTGTCAGCGCGCGCAAGCCGCTCTTCCTCGACGAGTCGGCGCACGATTGGAAACACGTCGCGCTGGGCCGCGAGCTGGGCTGGACGGGCGTGGCGCTCAAGACCTGCAAGACGCAGACCGGCGCGCTGCTCTCGCTCTGCTGGGCCAAGGCCCACGGAATGACGCTCATGGTGCAGGACCTCACGAACCCGATGCTCGCGCAAGTCCCGCACGTCCTGCTCGCCGCGCACGCCGGCACGATCATGGGCGTGGAGACCAACGCGATGCAGTTCTACCCGGAAGCCTCGCGCTTGGAAGCGACGGTGCATCCTGGCCTCTACCAGCGACGCGGTGGTGAAGTGGACTTGAGCACGATCGGCGGCAGCGGCTTCGGTTACCGGCTGAAGGAGATTCCGGTGCGCGCGGACTTGGTCGCGGGGTGAGAGTGGAAGGAGCTGATCGTTGCGCGCCTTCTCCCTTCGCGGAGCGAGGGGAGAAGGTGGCCGAAGGCCGGATGAGGGGTGCGGCCACCAACGACTTCGCTCGCAACCCCTCACCCCGGCCCTCTCCCCTCATCCGATGAAGGGAGAGGGGGGAACAAGAGCGCATGACGTCACTTCGGTTTCATGCGTTTCGAACGGAAACTTTTCCCCCAGCCGGCTCGCCGCTCACTCCTGCGGGTAAACCAGGATGCGGTCGTGGACGAGGATGATCAGGTCGTTCTTGCCGTCGCCGGTCACGTCGGCGATGAGGGCCTCGCGCGGCTCGGGGCCGTCGCTGCGGCGGTTGCGGAAGGTGCGCTCCTCGAAGACCTGCCAGCGGTTCGCCGGCACGAGCTTCGCGGGCTTGTCGAACGTGACGACGTCGAGGTGGTTCTTCGCAGTCTCCAGAAACACGAGGTCCTTTCGCCCGTCCTGGTTCAAGTCGCCGGTGACGACGTCGGTGAGCTTGCCGTCCTTGATGGGCGTCTCGTAGCCGTCCAGCTCGCGCACGTCCCAGACCTGGCCGCTGAAGGGCAGCCACGCGGCGGAGTTCAGGCCGAGGAAGGCCAGCGCGTTCGGTTCCTTCGCGCCGAGGCCCACGGCGCGCAGGCCGGTGAAATCCGCGACGGGCAGCGGCAGGCTGCGCGCGATCTGCCAGACGCCGGCGGTGTCGCGCTCGGCCACGGAGAGCTGCTTCCTTTCGGCATCGAGGAGGAAGAGCAGCGGGGACTTTCCGCCGTTGCCGAGCGACGCCGCACCGACGAGCCGCGAGTTGCTGGCCGCGCCGTTGATCTGGTCCTTCACGACAAAGGACGCGGCGGGCTTGGTGTCGCCGGGCTTCGCGTCGCGTTGCAGGACGACGGCGCGGAGGAAATTCTTTTGCGGCAGGAGCAGCTCGGCTTTCCCATCGCCGTCCACGTCCGCGAGGCTGAACCACGGCTGCTCCATCGCGCCGCCGGGCGGTGTCACGTCCACCTCGGTGAAATCCTTGCCCGGCGTGTTGAGCAGCACCTTGATCTTCTCGTAGGGCGTGAGCACGACGAGGTCGGGCTGGCCGTCCTGGTCGGCGTCGTGGAGGAAGAGCGCGCTGGGGTTGGACTTGAAAGTCTCGGCGAGCTTCTGCGTGCGCGCGGGCGAGCCGGCCTGCTGCGTGACGAGCGAGCGCTTTCCGTCATTGTCCACGATGACCGCGAGCAAGGGTTTCGCACCGGCTACGAACGAGCCGACGGTCATTGCCAGCGGGCGGCCATCGAGTGCGACGGCTTTCGGAAACGTGACGCGTCCGTTCGTCTCGATCTTGCTCACGCCG
>JBEBFV010000581.1:0-3338 GCA_040081795.1 Limisphaerales bacterium
TGAACTGGGAACTCGAACTCGTCCCCGACGCGGCGACGAACTCGGTGCTGCTGGGCATCGGTGGCACGACGAACGGACTCGTCGCGGCTGGCAGCGGCGGGTTGATTTTGTTCAGCCCGGCCATCGCGACGAATGTCGTGAGCACGAACATCATCGCGGGCGTGACGAACGTCGCGACCAACACGTCGAGCACGCTGGCGATTGACTGGCTCCCCGCGACCACGCCGAACACTAACGACCTGCAAGCCGTCGCGGTGCGCAGTGGCCTCTGGGTCGTCGGCGGTGCGAGCGGGACAGTGCTGACGAGCGCGAGCGGGACAAACTGGGCGGCGCAAGCGAGCGGCTCCACGGCGTTTCTCTCTGGCGCGGCGGTGCTCAACAACTTGTTCGTCCTCACCGGCGACCGGGGGACGATTCTCACCAGCAGCGACGGCACGAACTGGTTTCCGCAGGCAAGCGGCACGACGAACTGGGTCTATCGCGTCCGCAGCGTGAACGGACGCCTCGTGGCCGTGGGCGAGGGCGGATTCATTCTCACAAGCACGAACGGCACGAACTGGACGAGCCTCACGAGCGGCACGACGCGGCTGCTGAACGCGGTGGATTATCTCGGCGACTCTTACTACGCCGTCGGCGTGCAGGGCACGGTCTTGCAGAGCGGCAACCTGACGACATGGACAAACATCGGCACGCTCACGGCGAAGTCGCTTTACGGCGTGGCCGGCACGAGCAACCAGATCGTCGCCGTGGGCATCGAGGGCGTGGCGTTGCGCAGCCTGCTGACGGCGGCGGTGGAGCCGATCTCCTTCACGCGCATCTCGCGAAGCTCAGGGCAGAATCTTTTGCTGCTCTCCGGTTTGGTGGACCGACGCGTGACGCTGGAGCGCAGCAGCACGCTGACGAACTGGGTGGACGGCGTGACGCTGGAGTTGATTGACCGCTCGGGCACGTTGCTGCTGCTGGAGGCGGCGGACACGAACAACGCGCCGCGCGAATTTTTCCGGGGCCGGATGGTGCCGTGAGGTGATACGGCCATTTGGCCCGATTGCCCGGGGACTGGTTCTCTGTTATGCACTGCGGGCACGCCACATGGGCCAAACCGCAAAACGCATCCGCCTGCTCCTGGTGGACGACCACGAAGTCGTCCGTGCGGGACTCGGTGCGCTTCTGGCCCAGCACGCTGAACTGGAAGTGGTGGGCGAGGCCGGCACGGTGGCTGGCGCGTTGGAAACGGCGGGGCGGCTCAAGCCTGATGTGGTGCTGCTGGACGTGCGACTTCCCGACGGCAGCGGCTTCGAGGCGTGCCGCAACCTGCACCAACTCACGCCGCCTGTGAAGGTGATCATCCTCACCGCGTTCGCCGACGACGAGATTGTCATGCAGGCGATAGGCTCCGGCGCTGAGGGTTATTTGCTCAAGGAGATTGACGAGCCGGGCCTTGTGCGCGCGATCAAGGATGTCGCCGATGGCAACTCGATTCTGGACCCGGCGGTGACGCGCCGGGTGTTCAACCGGGTGAAGGAAGGTTCTCCCGCGCAGCCTGCAAGCAAGCTCGACCGGCTCTCCGCGCAGGAGCGCCGCGTGATTGAGCTGGTCGCTCAAGGCAAGACGAACAAGGAGATCGGCCTCGCGATGAGCCTGAGCGACAAGACGGTGAAGAATTACCTGAGCAACCTGATGGAGAAGTTGCAGTTGAGCCGCCGGTCACAGGCGGCTGCGTTCTTCGTCCAGCATTCCGGCTCGTGATTTGGCGCCAGGCTGGTGATGCTCGCCGCATGGGCACGACTCGGACTGGCAGAAACGGCATTGGGTTGTCAGCCCTCGCCCTGCTGCTGTTCGTTCCTCTCCTCACCGCTCAACCAGCTCCGCCTTCGCCGGACCTTTCCATCCCCGGCCTTCCGACCCTCTCGTTGTGGGACGCGGTCCTCACTCTCCAGAGCAGCGCGGGCTACAAGGACAATGTCGCCCTGAGCGCGACGCGCCCGAGCGGCAGCGCGTTCGTGCGAAACCAGGCTGAAGCAATTGTGTTCCGGCTGCCGATGGACGGCCTCGAGTTCAACGCGTTCCTCTCCGGCGAGGACACGCGCTTCCTCGCGAGCGATGTCGTGGACAAGGAGCAGAACGCGCTGGCTTACGCGCAGTTGAAGAAGACGTGGAGCGAGGCGTGGAGCACCAGCCTGGCCGGCCAATACATTTACCAGAACCAGGTGGTGGACCTCTCGACGAGCCTCGCCACGCCGACGGTGCTGGCGGTGGAGAGCCACACTTACGCGGCGCGCTTCGCCGTGCGGCGAAAGTTTGCGGAGCGCTGGTGGTGGGAGCTGGAGCCGAGTCTCACGCGGCAGGATTTCAATAGTCCACTGGATGATTACTGGGAAGGCGGGCCGAAGTTTTTCGTGGGCCGCGAGTTTGGCCGCAAGTCCGAGGTGTCTGTGAGCTACGAGTTAAGCCATCGCCCCTACGATCACCGCGAGCAGTTCAACCGCGCCGCCGCCGCGATCCCCGGTTCGGAACTCGCCTTCACGCAACATCGCGCGCAGTTCGTCTGGAAGCACCACTGGGATGAGGCCCGCCGCTGGCGCACGACTGCGAAGCTGGGTTACGAGTCCAGCTACGACAACGGCCCGGGCTACTACGACTTCCGCAAGTGGCAGGTGAGCCAGCAAATCCGCTGGGCCGCCGCGCCGTGGGAAGTGAGCCTCTCCGGACGCTTCGCGGATTACAACTATCCGCGACAGCCCGTCGCCATCGGCGACTCGCGCGCGATTGTGCGCACCGACTTCAACCTGAACCTGCACGTCGAGCGCGCTCTCACGAAGCGGGTGAAATGGTTTCTCGACTGCGACTGGGAGCGCTCGCAGGCGAACCAGCCCGCCACCGGCTACGCGGTCAACCTAGTTCACTCTGGGTTGAGCGTTGAATTCTAGCGGCGGTGTCTTGGGAATCTCGCCAACGCAACTGGCGTTACACTAGAGCTTAAAGGCCCTACGATTGGTTGACTTGGCACCCTTTCGGCTCTATCAAACTGGGCGCGATCACTGTCGGTGCCAGCCTGTGACAATACGTTGCACAAATACCAAGTCCTCGACGCCGAGTCGTCGAGACAGGAAGGGGTTCACACTTGCCGAGGTGTGCGTCGCCACGGCCATCGCTGCGATGACAGTGGCCGGGATCATCCAGGGCTACACGCAGTCCTGCAAGCGGGCGGAGTGGTCTGCCTATTCGTTGGCCGCGCAGGTCCTCGCCGCGCAGCGGCTGGAGCAGACACGGGCCTGCCGATGGGACACGGAGACTGGCGTGGATCAGTTGGTGAGCGCGAATTTTCCGGCGCAGACCGT
>JBEBFV010000582.1:0-3336 GCA_040081795.1 Limisphaerales bacterium
AGAAGTCGCCCCAACCCATGTCGTCAATGAGCACGAGGATGAAGTTCGGTCGCACGGGCGCGGCGTAGGCAAACCACGGAAGAAACAGAAAACATGGAAGGAGGAAGGCGAGCAGGCGTTTCATTGGTTCTTCGCTTTCTCTTTCGCGCTCTGCTTTGGCTGCGGTTGATTCGCGATTTCCGCTTTTGGCCCGTAGCTGTTCGCGTCGCTCAGGAGGCGCGGCTCGGCGAAGTGCTTTTGCTGGTCGCCTTGAGATTTCATCCACGCTTCGAGGGCGGAGCGGAGGGCGGCGAGCTTCGCGGCGTGCTGCGGGGCGGCGACGAGGTTGCGCTGTTCGCCGGGGTCGGTGGCGAGGTCGTAGAGTTCCTCGGCGGGGCGGGCGTGGTAGCGCTGGAGGATGGCGGCGGCCTGCGGGTCGGTCTGCGCGGCGGCTTCCCACGTGGAGAAGAACGCGCGCTGGCCGAGGCGGCCCGCGACGAGGTCAATGTGCGTGGTGAAGGCGAACTCGGGATGCAGGTTGCGGATGTATTTCCAGCGGTCGTCGCGGACTGCGCGCGCGGGATAGACATTGAAGCGGTTGTCGTTGGCGTGCGTGGTGTAGATGCGGTCGCGGTGGGCCGTGCTTTGCCCGCGCAACACGGGGACGAAGGAGCGGCCGTCAATGTCCGCCGGTGCTCTGCCACCGGCAGCTTCAAGCAGCGTGGGCAACAGGTCCACCCAGCTCACCATCGCGTCGGTGCGCGTGCCGGGCTTCACCACACCGGGCCACGCAACGATGAGCGGCACGGCGACGCCGGACTCGTAGAGGTTCCATTTGCCGAACGGCCATTGCGCACCGTGGTCGGCGGTGAAGAGGAAGAGCGTCTCGCGCGGCAGGTGCGCGCGTGTGGCATCGAGCACGAGGCCGAGGTCGGTGTCGGCCTTCGAGACGGCGGCGGCGTATTTCGCGCGCCAGGCGCGGGTGGCGGGCGTGTCAATGCTGCCGGCGGGCAGCGGGAGTTTCGTGGGGTCGTAGGCGGAGGTTTCCTCCGGCCACGGGACGTGCGGCCAGTTGCTGCCAATCATCAGGCACAGCGGCTTCACGCCGGTGCGCGGGCGGGCCTTGAGCCACGCGATGGCGTTGGTGATGCTCTGATGCTGGTGGAAGCCGTCATCGGAGAAGTGGTCGAAGCCGTAGTCCGGCGTGTGCTTGTAGTGCGAGACCTTGCCGAACGCGACGACCTCGTAGCCGAGTTCCTTGAGATACGCGGGCCACCTCTTCAACTCGGTGCGCGGCTTCGAATGGTTTGCCTCCGCGCCGTTGCGGGCGGGCATCAAGCCGGTGAGCAGGGCCGCGCGGCTCGGCGCGCAGCTTGGCGAGGCGACGTAGGCGCGCGTGAAGGTCATCCCCGCGTCGGCGAGCCGCTGCATGTTCGGCGTGCGGATGCCCTGGCCGCCGTAGGGCGTGGAGTCGAGCTGGCCCTGGTCGTCGGTGATGAAGATGACGAGGTCGGGGCGCGCGGCGGCGAGGGACGCGGGGGAGAAGTAATTAGTGATTAGTAGGAGAGCGGCCAATCCACAGACAACAAGCGTGCGCCGAGGCTGGAGACTGAGCACTGAATGCTGATCACTGAATACTTGCTTCATGGTCAACTTAGCCGGCGCAGTTTGGTAATGCGGCCGGTGTTGACCCACTCGGCGACGAAGATGTTGCCGGCGGCGTCGAAGCAGGCGTCGTGGGGGTGCAGGAACTTGCCGGAAACCCAGCCTTCACCCTTCTCCTCGCGACGGAGTTTCATGCCGTCCTTGAGCACGGCGGCACGCCACTCGGGGTCTTCGCCGAGGTGGACGATGACCTTGTCGTCCTTGTCGAGGAGCGTGATGCGGGCGCTGAGGTCGGGGACGAGGAGGACGTCTTTGAACGAGTCGAGGTTCGCGGGGAGGATGAAGCCGTCGAGGGTCTTGAGGTGTTTGCCTTCGAGCGACCACCATTGGAGGCGCTTGTTCGCACGGTCGGCGACGACGACGGACGGAGCGCGGCCGGGGCGGTCATCCAGCCAGATGCCGTGCGGTGTGTTGAACTGAGCAGGGCCGGCGCCCGGCTCACCGAACATGGAAACCCACTTGCCGTTCTTGTCGTAGCGGTGGACGCGGTGCGAGCCGTAGCCGTCGGCGAGGTAGAAGCCGCCGTCGGGGAGGAAGGCGTAGTTGGTGGGCATGAAGGCGTCGCGGCCCCAGCGCTTGATGGGCTTGGTGTCCTCGTCCTTGAGATAGACGCCGGAGTCCATGGGGGCGTATTTCTGCCAGACGGTCTCGCCCTTGAGGGTGAGCTTGGCGAAGCTCTTGACCTGCTGGTAAGCAGTGACCCAGAGGAACTGGTCCTTGCCCTCGGTGCGAACTTCGAGGCCGTGGCCGCCGCCCTGAAACTGCTGGCCGAACGCGCGGATGAACTTGCCCTGCGGATCGAACACGAAGATGGACGGGTGATCCTTCAGGTTCTCGCGGCCCTCGTGGATGACGTAGAGGTTCTGGTCGCGGTCCACGGCGACGTTGTGGGTGGTCTGCCAGGAGTATTGGGCGGGGAGCTGGGCCCAGTTGTGGAGAACCTCGTAACGGTGCTCGCCGGTGCCGACGATGAGCTGCTTGTCGGACTTCTGGGCGGTGAGCACGCGCGGCGCGGCAAGCGCGGCGGCGGTGGTGGCAACGGTGGAGACGAAACGGCGGCGGGAGACGGAGACGGAAGTTTTCATAGGCGAATGGCGGACAAGTTTCAGTGCTGAGTCGGTGCTGATTGTAGGGAGCTGCGCTGGCCGCGCAACTCTTGCCTGCGGTCGCGATGCCACAGCGCATCCGGCAATGCCGAGACCGAGGTAGGGCGCGCTGTCCCCAGCGCGCCGCCGAATGCCGAGAAGTGAACTCGTTGCCTGCGGCGGGTTGAGGACAACCCGCCCTACCCAGCGCCTACAGCCCTGCCGCTTTGAACACCGGTGCGAGCACCGCATACGACTTCTTCGCCGCGGCCACCGCGTCGTAGCCGGGCTTGCTGAAGACCTGGCCGCTGACTTCCACGCAGACGGAACCGGCCCAGTTCGCGGCCTTGAGGCGGCGGAAGTAGTCGGCGTAGTCAATCTTCCCCTCGCCGGGCAGCACGAACTGGAACTTGCCCAGTTCGCCGACGGAGTCCTTCACATGGATGAAGCGCGTGTGCGGCAGCAGCGCGTCGAGCGACTTGCCCAGGTCAACGCCGCGCAGTTGGTAATGGCTGAAATCGTAGGCCAGCTTCACCGCCGGACTTTTCACCTGCTCCAGCAGCCACAGCCCGTGCTCCGGCAAATGCGCGGCGTGGACCTCGGCAAG
>JBEBFV010000152.1:0-12426 GCA_040081795.1 Limisphaerales bacterium
CTTGCCCCCGCCCTCCGGCACGATCATCTCGAACGTCGGGATGCGCACCACCACGCGCACGCCCCCCTCGTCCACTCCCTGATAGCTGCCCTCCGCGATCGCGCGCGTCGTGTCGAGGATGTGGCGGCTGTTGTAGCTGAACTTCTCGCCGGGCTTGAGCACGGGGAACTCCCCCACCACACCATCCCCCTCGATGGCCGTGACCTCATTGCGGGAGTTGGTCACCACCCACTTGCGGCGCTTGATCGTGACCGTGCGATCCGAGCCATTGTGGATGCTGATGAAGTAAACGAACGAGTGCGGCCGATTCGGCGGCGCGGGCAGCTCCGGCGCATAGACCAGACGATCCAGCGTCACACTCAAGCCCGGTAGTTCGAGAAGGTCGTTTTTCACAATGCGTTCGGCCCGGAACCCCGGACGAGGCGAGCATGGCGCATCCCACCAAAGGTTCCAAGCCGCGCGTCGCTCGGACCGCTCGAACGGGTGCATTCGCGCACTGCCCCCCGATTGGAAATCGCAGCGGTCTGCGGCGGTCACGCCGCGCGCCACAGGGGACAGCCCGGACGCGCCACCTTTGTTCTCGGCAGCACGCAAACCTTGATTGCCGTTGACGCGGATTTTCGCCCCGCGCGATGATGGGCGCGCGAGCCGCCACCGTCAGCCATTCCACACCATGAACCCCGCTCCCGGAACCACCCCGCCCGCCACCGGCTCCCACTCTCACCTGCGCGTGCTGCTGGTGGACGACGTGGCCATGAACCGCCGCGTGGCCGAGCTGTTCCTGAAGCACCTCGGCTGCACGGTGGTCTCCACCGAGGATGTCGCCGCCGCCATCGTGCAGATCCGCGCCCAGGAGTTCGACCTCGTGTTCACCGACGTGGAAATGCCCGAGACCAACGGCATCGAGGCCATCGAGCTTTTCCGTGAGGCGGACGCGGCGGCCCATCCTGCGCGGCGTCACCGGCTCAAGATCATGGCCGTCTCCGCCGGCCAGATAGGCATGAGCCATTGGGATTACCTCGCCGCCGGCTTCGATGAGCATCTTGCCAAGCCCATCGAGCTGGAACAGCTCCGTGCGGTGCTGCTCAAGTGGGAAGGCGAGCCGCCAGCGCCGACGGCTTGATCGCGAGCACCCGCCCGGAAATTCTCCCATGCAAATCACCAGGCCACTCGACATCACCGCGCAGCAGCTTGCCCAGCTGGACCTGCACTCCTTCCTGAACATCCTCAACATCCTGATGGGCGAGCTTCAGTTGCTGAAACTGGACTTGAAGGACGCCGCAGCCTTGCCCGAGACCACGCAGCTCGCCAACGAAGTGCTGCAGCTCGTGCGCGACGGACGGCTGGACGCCGAGGCCTCCCGCCAGGCCGCCTCGCTGCAATCCGCCTTTCTCAAGGAGTGGTCGGACGTGCTCCGCCGCAGCCCGGAGACCGCCGGCAAGCCGCCGTTGAGCGAGGCCGCCGCGAACCTTGACTCCATCCTCAAGGTCATGGTCGTCCGCCTCGGCGAATACCAGGAGCGCCTCCGCACCGGCAGCGTCTGGCGGCCCCACAGCATCCAGCAACTGACCGGCAACTTCGTGAACTTCTTTGCCGCCCTCGAGAAGAACAGCAAGGGCCGCTACCACATCATCTTCAACATCGCCTCGCAGGACCCCATGGACTACCTCGTGAACTTCAAGATCGAGAGCGTGGACGGCGACACCATCACCATGCCCCCCGTGTTGCAGGACGTTTTTCGCGACGTCATAGCCAACGCGCGCAAATACACCGCGCCCGGCGGGCACATCTCCGCCGGATTGGACGACAACGGCCACGAGCTGCGGATGGTGGTGGAGGACGACGGCTGCGGAATTCCGGAAGGGGAGATTGAGCAGGTCGTGGGCTTCGGCTACCGCGCCACCAACGTCAAGGAGAAGGCCACGCGCGGCGGCGGCTTCGGCCTGACCAAGGCGTATCACACCGCCAGTTCGCTCGGCGGCTCGATGTGGATCACATCCACGCTGGGCAAGGGAACGCGCGTGACCATCCACATTCCGCGCCCGGTCAAGTGATGCCCGCTCCCGGTGATGCCGCAGGCCGGAAGAGAGGTGCGGCCGCCAATGCCGACGCACTCAACCGCCATCCCGGCCCCCATGAACCTGCGGTGGGTAGGGCGGGCTGTCCTCAGCCCGCCACCGACAACCCGAAGGCCAGAAGACCTCGCCGGCGGTGGGGACACCGCGCCCTCCCAGCGCTGTTTCAGGGGTAGGGAGAAAGACCGCCGTGCTGCCGTGGCGTTCCCACCGTCGGGCGCTGCGCTCAAGCCACCGGCCCGACGGGATGCAGCTCGGCGTGGACGGTGCGGAGGAAGGTCTCGACGGAGTAGGGCTTGTGGAGAATGTGCTTCACGCCCAGCGCCCGGACTTCGTCGGTGCGGTCTTTCTGGCCGGGCATGCCCAGCACGCCGCTGGAGGCGATGACCCTCAGACCGGGTGAGAGCCGATGCACCGCGCGGATGAGCTGCACGCCGTCCATGAAGGGCATCATGATGTCTGTGACGATCAGCTTCACCTCGCCCAAGTGCTGGCTCAATTCGGTGAGCGCGGCCGTGCCGTCGCTGGCGGTGAGCACGCGATAGCCGTGGCGCTCCAGCATTGCCCGTGTGACCTGCAAAATGTCGGCCTCGTCATCCACGACGAGCACCATTTCCCCGGTGCCCAGGGGTATCGGCTCCGGTAGCGCGGCTGCTGCGGCGCTGGCTGCCTGCGGCTTCGCCGGCAGGTGAACTTCAAAGGTCGTGCCCCGGCCAAGGGTGCTCTCCACGGACACGAAGCCGCCGTGGCTGCGCACGATGCCAAGCGCGGTGGACAGGCCCAGGCCCGTGCCCTTGCCCAGCTCCTTGGTGGTGTAGAATGGCTCGAAGATGCGCTCCATCACCTCGGGTGTCATGCCGGTGCCGGTGTCCTGCACGCGCAGGACGATGTGCGGGCCGGGCTTCGCTCCGGTGTTGGCGTGCGCGAGCGCAGTGTCCACCTCCATGTTGCGAGCGCCGTAGCTGAGTTCCCCGCCGTCAGGCATGGCATCGCGGGCGTTGACGCTCAGGTTCAACAGCACCTGGTGAATCTGCGTCGGGTCGCCGACCATGGGCCAGAGGTCGTTGGGAACATCCACGCGGAGCTGGAGGTTCGGCGGGAACGTCTCGCGGGCCATGCGGACCATCTCCTTGATGATGTGCTTGGGATGGAGCAGGACGCGCTCGCCCTCCACGCCGCGCGCGAAGGTGAGCACCTGCTTGACGATGTCCGCCCCGCGCCTGGCGCTCTGCACGATGCCGTCGAGCTGGCGCGCGGTCTGGTCGTTGGCGGCCTGCATCTTGAGCAGGTCCGCGCCCATGAGGATGGGGGCCAGCACGTTGTTCAAGTCGTGCGCGATGCCGCCGGCCAGCAGTCCGATGCCTTCCAGCCGCTGGGCGCGGAGGAACTGCTTCTCCAGCGACTTGCGCTCGGTGATGTCCTGCTTGATGGCGATGAAGTGCGTGATGCGACCCTCGCTGTCGGGCACGGGTGCGATGGTCATCTCCTCGTCGTAAAGTGATCCGTCCTTGCGCCGGTTGCGCATCTCGCCGTGCCAGACGTGTCCGGCAAGGATGGTCTTCCACATTCCCTCGTAGAACTCGCGCGGGTGCGCGCCGGACTTGAGCAGGCGTGTGGACTGCCCGATGACCTCCGCGAGCGGGTAGCCGGTGCTCTTGGTGAACGCCGGGTTCGCCCACTGGATGACGCCTTGCGCGTCGGAGATGACGATGGCATTGGCTGCGGCGTCGAGCGCGGCGCTTTGCAGGCGCAGTTGCGCGGTGTTGCGCTTGCGCTCGGCGATGTCCGTCTGGATCAGAAGCAGGTGCCAGGCGTCCCCTCGCTGGAACGGGACGAACTGCGAGCTTAACCAGACCTCCTTGCCGAAGGTGGTCGTGAAGCGCGACTCCAGCTGCTCGGGCTGGCGGCTTGCCAGCGCGAGCTCGGCGGCGGCCAGCAGCCCGGACGCCTGCCATGATTTGATCTGGCGGAAGTTCAGGCTGAGGAGCTGCTCCACCGTGCCGCCGGTCATCTGCGCCGCAGCCGCGTTGGCGGTCCGGGCCTGGCCGGTTTCGTCGTAGGAGATGACGGCGATGGGGGCGGCCTCGATCAGCGTGCCCAGATAGGCGACCGCGTCGCGGAGGTGGGCCTCCGCCCGCTTGCGCTCCGTGATGTCGTTTCCAAATGAAATGGTGGTCACGACCTGGCCCTTGGCTCTTATTTGGCTATTCTGCCAGAGGATGTGCCGCTCTTCCCCGGCCTTCGTGAGGATCGGGTTCTCAAATGGCTTCGCCGTTTCTCCGGCAGTGAGCCGCTTGAATTCGGCCCAGACGCTCGGATAACGCTCCTTGGGGACGAGGGTCTCGAACCAATTGACGCCGGTCAATTCCTCGCGGCGGTAGCCGGTGATTCGTTCGGCCGCCTCGTTGAATATCCGGATGCATCCCTGCGCGTCCAAGCCCAACACGATCACGTTGGCTGTCTGCATCAGGTTCGCTGAGAACGCGTGTGCGGCACACAACTCCTCCTCTGCCTGCTTCCGCTCCGTGATGTCCGTGATGACGCCTTGGAAATGCGTCGCCTGGCCCGCCGCGTTTCGCACGACGCTGCAATGGTCCTGCACCCAGCGCGTCTCCCCGCGCGCGTTGAAGACCCGATATTCCTGCGCGAATTCCACCTTGCCTTCCGTGACCGCCTGATCGCTTTCCGCCGCGATCCTGGGGAAATCCTCCGGATGCGCGACGGTGGACAACTTGATCTGCCCCGAGGTGAACTCAGCCGGCTGGTAGCCGAAGCGCGCGACGTTGTCCGACACGAACTCGACCGGCCAGCCCGGCTCAATGCGAGCGACGTAGGCCACGGAAGGGCTCTGGTCAATGACCAGCTTGAGCATGCGCAGCCGCTCCTCAGACTCACGCAGCCGGGCAAGTGCCTGGGCCAGCTCCCGCTTTTGACGCAGCGCGGTGAGGCCGAAGGCGAGGTCTTCCGCCAGCTCGGCCAGCAATTTCACTTCCTCCTCATCGAACCTTTCCGGCTCCGCCGCATACAGGCACATCGCACCGAGGATGCGCCCATCGTCGCGCAAAGGCAGACCGACCCCCGAGCGCAAGCCAGCCGCCTGCGCCCGCTCGCGGCACGGCGCGAACCGCGCCTCCGTCTGGAAGTCATGACAGATCACGGCCTGCTGATGCTGGACAGCCATGGTGCAGAGGCAATAGTCCGCAGGCTCCACCGTGTCTCCCGGTCGGATGCCCGCCACCAAGCCCGCCGCCGGGCCGGCCTCGGAGGCCACACGCAGTTGCCCTTGCGCCCCCTCGACGAAGCCCACCCAGACGAGCCGGCGCTGGGTTTGCGCCGCCAGTTCCGCGCAAAAGTCCCGCAGCAAGCCCGCCTCGTCCGTCGCGCGCACCAGCACGGAGTTGGCCGCGCTGACGGCGGCGAGCGTGCGGTTGAGCCGTCGCGTATGCCGTTCGTTGCGCACCACCACCGTCATGTCGTTGGTCACCGCCAACACCTCGCGCACCGAGCCGTCGGCATTGAGCAGCGGCGTGAAAGTGTAGGCCAGGTGCATGTGACCGGAAGGCATGGCGATGTCCACCACCTCGGTCTGGGGATGGCCCTTCTCCAGCGCACGGGTCAGCATCGGCAGGTAGGCGTTCACCATCTCCAGCGGAAACACCTCCTCGTCCCGCCGGCCAATCACCTCGTCCAACGTCTTGCCCGCCGTCAGCAGCCCCATCGTGTTCAGGAAGCGAAACCGCCGGTCGGAATCGTAGATGGCAAAAATGAAGGGCATGTGCGAGACGGCTGAATTGAACCGCTCGTGGCTTGCCTCCAAGTCGCTCCAGATCGCCGCCTCGCGCCTCAATATCTGGCGCAGCAACACGTAGAGCAACCCCGCTGACGCCGCGACAAACAACAGCCCCTTGCCAATGTCCGCCCACAGTTCTGTGGCCGTGCTGCCGAAGGCCATCGTCACCGCGAGATCGGACAGAACGATCCATGCGCACGCGCCCGCCGCGTAAATCAGCGCGGTTCGCAAGGGCACTCCGGCCAGGCTGGTTTTATGGGATTCCCGCACAGCAGGTGTTTCTCCAGAAATCTTGGCTGAACCGAGCCTGCACAAATCCTTGCCAGGCGTGAACCATCCTTTGCTCAACGGTGGACATTCCTTGGCTTGGACTCTGGCTGTGGCGGCGGCCTTCGACCGCCGCTTGTCCAGCGCGCGGTTCTCCAGGACTGTCAGGTTCGCGCCACCACCTCCACCACACTGCTCTCCTCCCGCATCAGCAGAAGCACAGGCGGAGAAAGGGTATCAGCGAAAGGACGAGCGGAGCGGAGGGGAGCGGAGGGGAGCAAGGCTGCCGGGGATTGTCGCGCCCGCGCGCCCGCCATCGCCTTGCTCCGACGGCGCTGCTTCTTCCAGCCCAATGTTGCCCGGCCGGATGATTGCGCGCCGACTCCGACTTCAGGCTGGCTCGACCGGAGACGCCGGCGTGCTGGCGTTCCCGTCGGCCGGAGAACGGTCGGCCTCGAGTTTGCGGCGGCGCTTCTCCTCCTTCTTGGCCTTCTTGTCCATCTCCTTGCGGCGCTTCTCGAACTGATAGTTTGGCTTTTGCATGCTGTTGGCCGAAGTCTGTCATCCAGCAGCGCTGGTTGCGAGCAGCGAATTTAGCCTGTGGCTCGCGTGCGGCGCGACGGGGCTGCGATGCCCGATCGCACCAAGGCGCGGGCCGCCGCTGGCGTTGTCGCTGAACTGCTCTATTGAGCGCCAGCGCAGAGGAAGGCTACGGTTTCCCGCATGAGCAAGCCCGCCTGTCCAATGTGCGAGATGGCCGATGTGTTGGAGCACCCCACACGCTACGAATGCGTCACGTGCGGCCACGAGTGGGAACGCACGCCCGAACCCGAGGCCGACGACGGCCCGCGCGTCGTCAAGGACGCGCACGGCACCGTGCTTGCGGACGGCGACTGCGTCGTCCTGATCAAGGATTTGAAATTGGGCGGCGGGTCGCAGGTGCTCAAGGGCGGAACGAAGTCCAAGCCCATCCGCCTCGTGGACGGCGACCACGAGATTGACTGCAAGATGGATGGCATGGCCATCGGTCTGAAGGCGTGCTTCGTGAAGAAGGCGTGAGCCGCGTTCTTATCTGTGCAACCTGCCAGGCCAGATCATTACGCCACGCTCGGCCTCGACCGGGGCTGCTCGCATGCGCAAATCCGCACCGCCTACCGCCTGCTCGCCAGACTGCATCACCCCGATGTGAACGGCGGCGCACCCGCCGCCGTCGCGCAGACTCAAGCCCTCAACGCTGCGCATGAAACCTTGGGCGACCCGGCCCTCCGCCGCGATTACGACTGCGAACTTGCGGCCCGCCAAAAGCCAGCCGCCCGACCGGGCAAGGCGATGTTCAACATCACCAAGGAAGTTCACCTGCGCATCGAGGAATTCCTGAGCGGCACGCGGCTGGAAGTCCGGGCAAGTGAATCAGGCGATCCCGACGGCGCGCGAACCTACGCGCTCGTCGTGCCGCCGGACACCGCACCCGGCACGCGCTTCCGCCTGCCCCGCAGCGGTGGGGGATTCATCGTCGTGCGCGTCAAAGCGCGGCCTGATTTTCGTTTCAAGGTGCGCGGATCGGATTTGCGTTGCGACTTGAAGATCAATCCCCGGCGCGCCCTGCAAGGCGGCACCGAATCCGTGCGCGGTGCGGGAGGCAGCTACCTGCGCGTCCAGATCCCCCCGAAAGTGGTGCGTGGCGAAATCATCCGACTCCCCGGCGAAGGCCTGCCCAAAGCACGCGGCGGACGCGGAGATCTGCATGTGCGCATCCTATACACGCCCAGCGTTCAGATCCGCCGGACTGCATCTCGCCAGTCCGACTAAGCCTTCGCGTAAAGCTCGCTGCCCTTCTCGGTGAACTCACGGGACTTTTCTTCCATCCCCTTCTTCAGCGCTTCTTCCTCGGCGATGCCTTGCTCCGCCGCGTATTTCCGCACGTCCTCCGTTATCTTCATGCTGCAAAAGTGCGGGCCGCACATGGAACAGAAATGAGCCGTCTTCGCTCCCTCTTGAGGCAACGTCTCGTCGTGAAATTCTCTGGCCGTCACCGGGTCAAGGGACAGGTTAAACTGGTCTTCCCATCTGAACTCGAATCTGGCTTTGGATAGGGCGTTGTCGCGGTATTGCGCGCCGGGATGGCCCTTGGCGAGGTCGGCGGCGTGCGCGGCGATCTTGTAGGCGATGACGCCGTCTTTCACGTCCTTCTTGTTCGGCAGGCCGAGGTGTTCCTTGGGCGTGACGTAGCAGAGCATCGCGCAGCCATACCAGCCGATCATCGCCGCGCCGATGCCGCTGGTGATGTGGTCGTAGCCGGGCGCGATGTCGGTGGTGAGCGGGCCAAGCGTGTAGAACGGCGCTTCGCCGCACCACTCGAGTTGCTTGGCCATGTTTTCCTCGATCATGTGCATCGGCACGTGGCCCGGTCCTTCGTTCATCACTTGCACGCCCTTGGCCCATGCGCGCGTGGTGAGTTCGCCCTGCACTTTGAGTTCGCCGAATTGCGCTTCGTCGTTGGCGTCGGCAATCGAGCCGGGCCGCAGGCCGTCGCCGATGCTGAACGCCACGTCGTAGGCGGCCATGATGTCGCAGATGTCGTCCCAGTGGGTGTAGAGGAAATTCTCCTGATGATGCGAGAGACACCATTTGGCCATGATGCTGCCACCGCGCGAGACAATGCCGGTCATGCGGTTCGCGGTGAGCGGCACGAAGCGGAGCAGGACGCCGGCGTGAATGGTGAAGTAATCCACGCCTTGCTCGGCCTGTTCGATGAGAGTGTCGCGGAAGAGTTCCCAGGTGAGGTCCTCGGCTTTGCCGTTCACTTTTTCGAGCGCCTGATAGATCGGCACTGTGCCGATGGGCACGGGCGAGTTGCGGAGAATCCATTCGCGGGTGGCGTGGATGTTCTTGCCGGTGGAGAGGTCCATGACGGTGTCCGCGCCCCACTTGGTCGCCCAGCGCATCTTCTCGACTTCCTCCTCGATGCTCGACGCGACGGCACTGTTGCCGATGTTGGCGTTGATCTTCACGAGGAAGTTGCGCCCGATGATCATCGGCTCGGACTCGGGGTGATTGATGTTGTTCGGGATGATGGCGCGGCCGGCGGCGACTTCGGAGCGGACGAATTCGGGCGTGATCTCGGCGGGGATGCGTTGGGGGAAACGGCGGAAGATGGAGGGCGAATAATCGCTGGTCGCGAGCTGGCTTGAACCGGCGTGTTGCTTGTTGAGGTCGTTGCGAACGATGTCCTTCGACATCTCGGCAATCTTCGCGCGGCCCATGTTCTCGCGGATGGCTATGAACTCCATCTCGGGCGTGATGATGCCGGCGCGGGCGTAGGCGAGCTGCGTGACGACCTTGTCCGCTTTGGCGCGAAGCGGGCGACGGCGCTGGGCGGTGAGCCCGGGAAATTCTACGAGCCGGTTCTTCTCCGCCTTGCTGGCGAACTCCGCGTGCTTGCCGGAGAGGTAGCCGTTGTCCAGCGGCTTCACCTCGCGCCCATCGTGTTCCTCCACATCGCCGCGTTTCAAAATCCAATCGCGTCGCAACGCAGGCAACCCCTCGTCGGACGCGCCCGTAAATCCCGAGTCGCCCCACGGGCCGCTGCAATCATACACGCGCACGGGCGCATTCTTCTCGATCGCGCCGGTGTAAGACTTGGTGTCGTTCAGCACTATCTCGCGCACCGGCACCCGGACGTCGGCGTGGAGCTGGCCGGGAATGTAAACGCGTTTGGAGGCCGGCAGTTGCTCGCTGCTGTGCGGCTCGAAGGAGGTCTTGGGGTCGGCGATCATGGGAGAGTGATTAGTAATTATTCGTGTCGGCGCGTCGCTGTGACTTGCTGCGGGGTGGGGAAAGGAGGCCGGTGCTGGGGCCTTCCCTTCGCCGGCATTACCCGGAGCAGGTTCTATGGGTCGGCCACGCTCCCGCGCAACCCTCTCAGCCTTCGCCGCACTCGCAGCCGGTTGGCTCCCCGATTCAGTGCGCAGACTACGCCGGGCGTTGGGCTGGTCAAGCCAGCGGAAATCGCCGGCGGAAATCCACCGGCAAATCTCATCTCCTGCGCTGCTTGCTTTTGACACCGCCGGGCGTTGCGCCTACAACCCTGCGCGATGCAAGTCCTGATCCTCGCCGCCGGCTACGCCACGCGTCTCCATCCGCTGACGCTCACTCAGCCCAAGCCGCTCCTGTCCGTCGCCGGCAAGCCGATGATTGACTACGTGATGGACAATCTCGCGCCCATCGCGGGGATTGACCGCGTGTATGTGGTGACGAACGCAAAGTTCGCCGGGCACTTTCAAAAGTGGGCGGACGACTACGGCAAGCGCGCGCCCTTCGCCTTCACCATCATTAACGACGGCTCCACGGACGACTCGAACAAGCTCGGTGCCATCGGTGACTTGAACCTTGTGCTCCAGCGGGAACGCGTGGACGACGACCTGATCGTCGTTGCCGGCGACAACCTCTTCAGCGAGAAGCTCGGCGCGTTCGGCGAGTTCTGCCGTGCGAAGAACGCGCCGGTTCTGGGCGTGTATGACGTCGAGCGGCGCGAGGCGGCGAAGAAATACGGCGTCGTGGCCGTGAACCGCGAGGGTGTCATCACCGACTTCAAGGAGAAGCCCGAGCAGCCAGTCAGCACGCTCATCGGCATCGCCCTTTACTACTATCCGCGCGCCACTCTCCCCCTCGTGGCCCAATACCTCGCCGAGGGCAACAACCCCGACCAGCCGGGCCGGCTCGTGCAGTGGCTTTACCCGCGCACGCCGGTCTTCACCTGGACGGTGCCGGGCATCTGGTATGACATCGGGTCGAAGGAGACTCTGGAAGAGGCCAACCGCATCTTCGCGCGGAAGTGAGCCGCGAAGAACTTTGCCACATAGAGGCACAAGAGGCGCAAAAGAGAGAGCCGTCCATGCGCCCGAGTGCCGAGGTTGAAACCACTGTTCAGCTCTCCGCCGATTCTTCCTTTTGGGCCTTCTGCGCCTCTTTGTGGCTAATCCCTCGGCTACTCACGCTGGCGGGCGGTGATTTGCCCGACGGCCCAGCGCGCGTGCTCGGCGATGAGCGGTTCTTGATCCAACGCGGCTTTCTCCAAGGCCGGCAGCACGGAGGCATCGCCCATGTTTCCCAGCGCCACGCAGACGTTGCGCAGCAAGCCCCGACGCTTCGTGCGTAGCATAGGAGTCCCGACGAAACGGCGCTTGAAACCTGCATCATCCAGCGCGAGCAGCTCCAGCAAGTCCGGTTGCGCGAGGTCGGTCCGTGCGTGCCCCCTCATGAGCTTTCCCTCCTGCGCGAACTTGTTCCACGGGCAGACGGCGAGGCAGTCGTCGCAGCCGTAGATGCGGCTGCCGATGGCGGGACGCAGCTCAACTGGGATGGAGCCTTTCAACTCGATGGTCAGGTAGGAGATGCAGCGCCGCGCATCGAGCTGGAATGGCGCGGTGATGGCCTGAGTCGGGCACGCCGTGATGCAACGCGTGCAGGAGCCGCAACGGTTTTTCTCCGATGCGTCCGGCTCCAGCTCCAGCGTCGTGAGGATCTCGGCAAGGAAGAACCAGTTGCCCAGCCGTCGGCTGATAAGGCTCGTGTGCTTGCCGACGAAGCCCAGGCCAGCGCGCTGCGCAAGGTCGCGCTCAAGGAGTGGCCCGGTGTCCACATACCAGAGTGAGCGCGTGGCTTCGCCGCTGGATTGATTCACGAACTCGGTGAGCTGCCTCAGCGGTGCGGCCAGCACGTCGTGGTAGTCAGCGAAGCGCGCGTAGCGGGCCACGACTCCAGTAATCAGTGGCCAGTGTTCAGTATTCAGGGATGCGCCCGTGTGCCCGTTACTGAACACTGAAAACTGATTACTGCTCACTTCCCCCTCGGGCTTCCCCTCGTAACTCACCGCGAGCGAGATGACGCTCCGCGCCCCTGACAGCACCTGCTCCGGCTCCACGCGCTTGTGAGCGTTGCGGGCGAGGTAAGCCATTTCACCGTGCTGGCCGGTCTCCAGCCAGCGCTGGAAATGCGCCGCGTGCTCCGGCGGCGCGGCGGTGGTGAAGCGGCAGTCGTCGAAGCCCAGCTCGCGGGCGCGCTGGCGGATGGACTCCTTCACAGCCTCGGCGGGTCGTGCTGCGCCGGGCGGAAATGGTGCAGCACCTGGGCGGCGATCTGCAACGAACTCTGCTATCGGGTGTCGTTGCTGTTTCCAGACCACTTCGTTCCGGCCGCGATGCTGCCGCAATCGCCCGGCGTCGACCCGGCGACGTGCATTCCGGAACTCGTGAAGTGCGTCGAGCAGTACGGCAACGTCGGCATCAACCTCAA
>JBEBFV010000153.1:0-12412 GCA_040081795.1 Limisphaerales bacterium
ACCCACGACCTTCTCCAAGTCGCCCGGCAGTTCTGGAAGATGATGCAGCCCGCCCTGCACGATCACGATGTCGCGCGACGCATCGGGGAAGGGAAGCTGCCGGCAATCCGCCACCACGCACTTCGCCGGCCCGGAATAGTTCGCCAGCAACGCCGCCGAGAAGTCCACGCCCTCCACCCGCGTGAAACCCAGGTGATGCAGCGCGTTCAGCCCGTTGCCGCGTCCGCAGAAAATCTCAACCACCTGTGCGTCCCTTGGCCACGTCAGCGCGCCGAGCTTGCGCAGCCGGCGCAGGAACTTCTGTAGCTCCTCCTCCCGCGTCTCGAAGCGCAGATACGCCGCCTCCCATGCGTTGGGTGCCAACTCGCTCATGACAACGGCCTCAAAGAAGACGGCCACAAAACGGCACAGAAGGCACAAAGTAGAACTCTTTTGTGCCTCTTTGTGGCCAAGATGTTTTCTGCTTCGTGGCTCATCTCCGATACCACCCCAGCACCGCGACGAAGAAGCTCGCGAGCACCGTTTGAAATCCCAGCGCCGTCAGCGTCACTCCGGGAATCACCCAGCGCATCGTCTGCGGGTAATCCAGCCGGCCGAAACCAGCCGCCTGCCATTGCGCGACTGCCGCCAGCAGCAGTCCAACGCCGGCGAGCAGCACGATGACGCCAAAGCACAAGCCGCGTTCCAGCGAAAGAGCCTCCCGCAGCCATCCAAGCAGCTTCGTCTCCGGCAAAAAGCCTTCCCACGCCGCCAGTGTTCGCGCCAGCCAGCCGAACAGCACCGCTTGATAACCCACCATCAGCGCGAGGCTCGCGAACAGCAGCGTGTGCGCGTCGAACGTCGCGCCGAAAAACGTAAGCCTCGGCATCGCCACGCCGAAGCCGAGCGCGCCGAGCGCCAGCAGCAGCAGCCCGGGATACACGAACAGCCAGCGCGGACTGCAAATCAGAAAGAACCGCAGCGTCCGCCAGCCATCTCGGAACGTGCGCAGGTGCGGCGGGTGCGCCGTGCGGCCGTCGCGATGCAGCGTGATGGGCACCTCCTCCATGCGCGCGCCGCGCAGGCTCGCCTTGATCAGCATCTCCGTCGCGAACTCCATGCCCTCGCAGCGCAGGTCCAACTTCGGAATCAAGTCGCGCCGGAAGCCGCGCAGCCCGCAGTAGATGTCGTTCACCGGAACGCGGAACATCCGCCGCGCGAGCGCCGAGAAGAGCGGGTTGCCCAGCCAGCGGTGCGACGGCGGCATCGCGTCCGGTTCGAGCGTCCCTCCGCCTGCCGGCAACCGGCACCCCTGCACCAAGTCCGCCCCCGCCTGTAGCTTCTCGACGAACGCGCCGAGTGCCGCGAAGTCATAGCTGTCATCCGCGTCCCCCATGACGACAAACTTCCCACGCGCCGCCGCGATGCCGCAGCGCAGCGCGTTTCCGTAGCCACGCGCCGACACGGCCACCACTCGCGCGCCGAGCTTGGCGGCGAGCTCCGGTGAACCATCCGTGCTGCCGTTGTCCGCCACGAGCACTTCACCGGCAACCTTGTGCTCGCGCAGAAACCGCCGCGCCTTCTCGATGCACGCGGGCAGCGTCTCCGCCTCATCCAGACACGGCATCACGATGGACAGCTCCAAGTCGGAGCCATCTGTCTGGCCGGAGTCGGCGGCATTGGGCACGCGCGTGTTCTACCCGAGGACGCCGCAGGCTGCCAGCCCTGTAGCGCCCTGTAGCGGCGGTCTGCGACCGCCGTCTTACCCCGTAATCCTGACGGGGCATCGGCGGTCACAGACCTCCGCTACAGCAGGCACAGCGCGTTCGACAGCGCGCTCCACTTTCCGCTACGCTCCTCCCGATGCCCGACTCGCCGGATAACTCCGCCGCACGCCACTACCAAGGCGCAGCCGGACGCGCCTATCACGAGGGCAAGCGCTCTCTCCCGACGGAAGCCTTCCCGTGGGTCGCGCGATTGCGGGCGGAGAAATTTGCATCGCACGTTCGCGCGACGGACACCGTCGTCGAGTTCGGTGTCGGCGCGGGCTGGAATCTGGCCGGGCTGAAGTGCGCGCGCCGCGTCGGCTTCGACGTGTCGGACTTCTTGGAGCCAGCGGTGCGCGAGCGGGGCATGGAGTTCGCCCGCGATTCCGCCGCGCTCGCTGATGCCAGCGCCGATGTGGTGATTTGCCATCACATGCTGGAGCACGCGCTGAACCCCGCCGCGTCTCTTGCGGAAATCCGCCGCGTCCTCAAGCCCGGCGGCAAGCTGCTGCTCCATGTGCCATTCGAGAAGGAACGCCGCTACCGCCACCACGACACCGCCGAGCGAACCATCACCTCTTCTCGTGGAACGCGCAGACGCTCGGCAATCTCGTGACCGAATGCGGCTTCATGCTTGTGGCGGCAGGAGTCGGCCAGTTCGGCTACGACCGGGCGGCGTCGGCTTGGGCCTGCAAGTTGAGGATGGGCGAGGGCGGTTTCCGTCTGCTGCGCTCACTGGCGCACTTGCTACTGCCTGCCTCGGAAGTGCGCGTGGTGGCGACGAAGCCCGCCGCTCCGTAGCCGCCGAGGTAAGGAGTCGGATTTCTCGTGATGCGGCTCCGCCGTCTGACGCCGGCCACCGTTGCTCAAAGCAGTTTCTTCAACGCCCCCGCCAGCGCCTCATATTGCGGCAACGAGTTGTAGAGCTGCGCTGAGACGCGCAGCAGCCGCATGGGCGGCGCGGGCCACGGGATGATGGGGACTTCAATCTTGAACTTGGCCAGCAGCTCGTCCTGCAACGGGTCAAGGTAGAGCGGGTTCTTCGATGGCTTCGCGTTGAGCGCATCGGGGATGGGGACCGCTGCCAGCGAGCCAATGAGTTCACCCGGGCAGGGCAGAGGGATCTGAAGCGCGTCGCACAACACGCGGCGCGCGGCCAGCGCGAGGTCGTGGTTGTCCTTCATCACTTCCTTCCAACCGCCGGGCCGCATTGAGCGGACAACCTCTATCGCCTTGGGCACGGACAACGCCGCGCTCGGGTCGCTCGTGCCCATCCAGCCGAACTCGATGAGGAACCGCGAGCGGTCCGTGCGCTGTGAGTTTGCGCCGTGGCTGATGATCAGCGGACGGATGTCCTTCTGCCGGTCCGCGCGCACATGGAGAAAGGCCGCGCCCTTCGGAGCGCAAAGCCACTTGTGACAGTTGCCCGTGTAGTAGGCGGCGTTGAGTGCGTGTAGATTCATCGGCACCATGCCGGGCGCGTGCGCGCCGTCCACCAGAGTGTCCACGTTGCGCGCGTTCAACTCGCGCACGAGGAACTCGATGGGCAGCACGAGTCCTGTCTGGCTGGTCGCATGGTCGAGCAACGCCAGCCGCGTGCGCCATGTCACCGTGCCCATCACGGCCTCGATGATTTCCTCCGCACTGGCGAGCGGGAACGGAATCTTCGCCACGACCACCTTCGCGCCGGTGCGCCGGGCCACGTAGTCCAGCGCGTTGCGGCAGGCGTTGTATTCGTGGTCGGTGACGAGCAGCTCGTCGCCCGCCCCGAAGTCGAGCGAGCGCAGGACGGCGTTCACGCCGGAAGTAGCGTTCGGCACGAACACGAGGTTCTCCGCCTTGCCGCCGAGGAACTTCGCCAGCCGGATGCGCGCCCAGTCGAGCAGCTCCTCCAGGTCGCGCACGAAGAACTTCACCGGCTGCCGCTCCATCCGGTCGCGCAGCTCGCGCTGAAACTCCAGCACCGGCAGCGGGCAACTGCCGAACGAGCCGTGGTTCAGGAAGGTGACGGCGGGGTCGAGCGGCCAGACCACCGACGTGCGAGCCGAGGTGACGGGGCTTCGCGGTTTGGCGGGCTTGAATCCTAAGCGCATTGAGAGGGTGAAAAGCTGGGTGACTACTTTGGTGGAGACACGAATGCCGGCGGCAAGTTCGTGAAAAACTCGGTCTTAACCACTCGTTCAACATCTGTATCGCGCCACAACAAATCCAAGCACCACCTTGCCGCATCGGAGGCAAACTCCGGTGCTTGTTGCCAAAAGCCGGTTCGTTGAATCAAAGCCCACGCATCGTGATACACATCACGCCGACGATGAAAGTCGTAGGTCACGGAGACTTGCCACCGGACGGTGTCGTCCGGCAGCAACACGGCGAAGTTTTCGTGCTCACTCGGGGCAAGCCACACCCCTGCCACGCTTGCGAATGGAGCTTGGTTGGTCACCCAGCCGGACCGAGTTTCAATGATGGCTTGCCACCTTTGGTCGTTGAATGCGACTCGCGTCAGCCCGGCATTTGTAAAGGTCACGAGGACGGCCGTATTGGAGGCATCCATCATCCGACTGTGACCGATGGTCAGTGCGACTTTCGGTGTTGGTAGTGGTGCACTCAGATAAACGGCAGCCAAGAACGCGGACAACACCAGTGCGCCTGCGAGTAACCACTTTGAAGCACGGGACTTCATTCGCTCTCACACCGCAATCGGCGCCTTGATGGCCGGGTGCGGATCGTAGCCTTCGAGGGTGAAGTCCTCGAACTGGAAGTCGTGGATGTTCTTCACGGCGGGGTTAAGCTTCATCACGGGCAGAGGGTGTGGGGCACGGCTGAGTTGGAGGCGAGCTTGTTCGAGGTGGTTCGCGTAGAGGTGCAGGTCGCCGAAGGTGTGGACGAACTCGCCCGGTTTCAGACCAGTGACTTGCGCGACCATCAGCGTGAGCAGCGCGTAGCTGGCGATGTTGAACGGCACGCCAAGGAAGAGGTCCGCGCTGCGCTGGTAGAGCTGGCAACTCAGCTCGCCGTCGCAGACATAAAACTGAAAGAGCGCGTGGCAGGGAGGGAGCTTCATCTGGTCAATCTCGCCGACGTTCCACGCGGTGACGATGTGCCGGCGCGAGTCGGGGTTCTTCTGAATCTGCGCGATGACCTGGTCAATCTGGTTCACGCTGCGGCCGTCGGTCGTGCGCCAGTCGCACCATTGCGCGCCATAGACGCGGCCGAGGTTGCCGTCGGCGTCGGCCCACTCGTTCCAAATGGTCACGCCGCGCTCTTGCAGCCACTTCACATTCGTCTCGCCGCGCAGGAACCAGAGCAGCTCGTAGAGGATGGACTTGAGGTGAAGCTTCTTCGTTGTGAGGACGGGAAAGCTGGTGCGCAGGTCGAAGCGCGTCTGCGCGCCGAAGACGGAGTAGGTGCCGGTGCCGGTGCGGTCGGACTTGAACTTGCCCTTGTCGAGGACGTGCTGGAGCAGGTCGAGGTATGGCTGCATGTCGGGCGGACTATGCGGGAGGCGAAGGCGGGCGGGCAATCTCCCCGTGGCGTAACGGGGACACTCCTGTCCCCCAGCCGGCGAGGTTCAAATGGATTGGCCGCAAAAGAGCGCAGAGGGCGCAAAGGAAAGTTAAGTCGGAACGATGCAGTTGAAGCCGGCCTTCCCTCCAACGCAGAGACGCAGAGACGCAGAGAACGCAGAGTTTGCGCAGAGACCGAAGGGAGAGGTCCGTCTCCGCGCCTCTCTGCGGTCTCTGCGCCCTTCGCGTTAAAGCGGGTCATCCGGCCACTTTGGTTGCGGCTCCGCCGCGCTGTGCCCCTGCGTTAAAGTGGACTGCTTCAATCGCAACCGCATCGTCCCGGTTATGATTCTCAGCTTTGTGTGCTTTGTGCCCGTTCGCGGCAAGCAACTCGGGGATGGCAACGGGACAGGAGTGTCCCCTTCACGCGCGCACTACCAACTCCCGCGCCAGCTTCGCAAGTTCCAAATCGCGCGTGAGGTCCGCGAACTTGAACTGCTGCGCGCCGCTCTGGGCTTGGCCGAGCAATTCGCCCGGCCCGCGCAGGCGCAAGTCCGCCTCGGCGATGGCGAAGCCGTCGGTGGTCTCCTCCAGCACCTTGAGCCGCGCGCGAGCATCATCGGTGAGTTTGGCCGCGACGAGGACGCACCACGAGTCGTGCGCGCCGCGCCCGATGCGCCCGCGCAACTGGTGGAGCTGCGCGAGGCCGAACTGCTCGGCGTTCTCGATGACCATGACCGTCGCGTTCGCCACGTCCACGCCGACCTCGATGATGCTGGTGGCGAGCAAGGCTTGCACGCGGTTCGCACGGAAGTCGGCCATGACCGATTCCTTTTCCTCCGCCGACAATCGCCCGTGCAGCAGAGCGACGCGGTGGGGCGCAAGCTCCTTGGCCAGCTTCTCGAACTCCGCCATCACAGCCTTCGTGCCGGTCTTCAGGTCGGTGTCCTCGACGCGCGGGTAAACCACGTAGGCTTGGCGGCCCTCGGCGAGGCGCTCGCGGACGAACGCCCAGACCTTGGGCAACTTCTCCGGGCCCCGGACGAACGTCTTGATGGCCCCGCGGCCCGGCGGCAGATGCGCGATGACGGACACATCGAGGTCGCCGTAAATGGTGAGGCCGAGTGTGCGCGGGATGGGCGTGGCGGTCATCACGAGCAGGTGGGGGTAATGGCCCTTGCGCAGGAGCCGCTCGCGTTGCGCGACGCCGAACTTGTGCTGCTCATCGATGATGACGAGGCCGAGGCGCTCGACGGTGAAGGCGTCTTCCACGAGGGCGTGGGTGCCGATGAAGAGTTGAGGGTTGAGAGTTGAGAGTTGAGAGGGTGCGGCGGGCTTTCGAGAGCCGGTGCGGAGTTCGACGGGCACGTTCAGCGGGGCCAGCCATTTGGTGAAGTTGCGGAAGTGTTGTTCGGCGAGAATCTCGGTCGGGGCCATGAGGGCGACGTTTTGGCCGCTCTCCAAGGCCATCAACGCGGTGCAGGCGGCGACGATGGTTTTGCCGGACCCGACATCGCCTTGCAGCAGGCGGCGCATCGGTGTGCCGCGCTCGAGGTCGGCGCGGATTTCGCGGAGCACGGTGGTTTGCGAGTCGGTGAGCGCGAAGCCGAGCGCGGCGAGGTAGGGGCGGATGAGATGGTTGTCGCCCTTGCAGGGCTGGGTGCGCGCGTTGGCGAGGTGCTTGTCGCGCCGGGCGCGAACGGCGAGTTGGAGGTCGAGGAACTCGTCGAGAGCGAGGCGCTGGCGCGCTCGCTCGGCGTCGGGGATTTCGGCGGGGAAGTGGAGGGAACGGAGGGCGGCGGCGCGGGAGAGGGCGAGAGCAGGATTAGGATTAAGATTAGGAGCAGGAGGGGCGGCGGCGGTGGCGGCTTCCTTCGCTGTAGCGGCGCTCTGTGAGCGCCGTTCGTGAGCAGATCGGCTGTCACAGACAGCCGCTACAGGGACGAGAGTCGGATGCCGCTCTTGGATTTCCCCGCCGTATTCCTCCAGTGTCCGCCACACCAGCCCGCGCAGCCAGCGCTGCGACAAGCCCTCCGTCAGCGGATACACCGGCACGATGCGGTGCAGGTGGACCGACGGCTCATCGCCGGTCTCGACGATTTCCGTCTCGGGATGGTCCATGGTGCGCGGCTTGAGGGAGAGCAGCTTGCCGTGGACGAAAACTTCGTCACCCACGCGGAACTTCTCCGCCAGCCAAGGCAGGTTCCACCAGCGGCAGTGCATGCGCCCGGTGCCATCATCGAGGATGAACTCGAACGTGGACTTGGTCTTCTTCGCGTAATAGTTCGTGCCCTGCGCGACGATGCGGCCCAGCACGGTGGCGGGGATTTTCAACGGCAACGTCCCGATGCTCCAGCCGGTGCGCCGATCTTCGTGGCGCCGCGGCTGGAGCAGGAGCAAATCCTCGACAGTCACGACACCGAGCTTCGCGAAGAACTCCACGTGCTTCGGCCCCACGCCGCGCAAGGCGGTGACGGGCCGGGCGAGCGGCGATGGCACGGGGGCGTCGGGCACGCGCGAAACGTAAGACAGCAGTGCGGCTGTTTGAAGCAGGAAGAAGGTTGTCTAGCGCCAGAATTAATGTTGCCGCCTCCCGTCAGGCCCGCCACTTTTGCCGCCCATCTGAACATGAAAAAGACTCAGCTTAAGCCGCTTGTTCTCACCGCCGCCATTGCTCTCGCCAGCCTCCCGCTCCCCGCCGCCGAGGCGAAGAAGGACGCGCCGAAGGACGCCAAGAAGGAAAAGCCCGCGCCCAAGCCCAAGCCCGCCGGCACGCAGTGGGACTTGATGGACCTCGGCTCATTCTACAGCGGCGGCTTGCAAGTGCCCGGTGACAAGGGCGACGTGTTCCGTCCCGCGCTCAAGGGCGTCACGATCAACCTCGGCAACGACGCGACCGTGTGCTTCGACACGGAGCGGCTGCGGCTGGCAATCGGCTGGCGCGGCGGCTTCCTCAAGCTGCCAACCGGACGCGAAGGCCTCGAAGGTGTCGCCTCGCCCGTCGGCGACGTCGCCTTCACGTCCGATGTGCTGCCCGGCTGGGCGGACGCGAGCGGCAAATTCGTCGAGCCGAAGCCGCCAGTGAAGGATGGACGCGAACTCGTCTCGTTCGGCCCGCTGCCCAAGGACTGGGCCAAGTGGCGCGGCCTCTACGTGAATGGCAAGCAGGTTGTCCTCAGCTACACTGTCGGCAAGGTCGGCGTGCTGGAACTGCCCGGCTTCGACGCGGCGAGCGGCGCGTTCACGCGGACGTTTCACTTCGAGGGCGCGTCGCCCGCGCAGACGCTACTGCTCGCCACGCCGACGGACGGGCGCTTCTTCGCAAGCGGGTTCGGCATCCAGGGTGCGCAGCTCGGCAAGAACGCTGACGGCCATCTCGTGATGAAGCTGCCGGAGACAAAGCAACCCATCACCTTCCAAGTCGCACTCTGGTTTGGCGATCAAGCGAACCAAGCCAACGCCGCGACCTACAAGGGCGTGATGCCCAACCTCCCGGCACTCACCAAGGGCGGTGCGGCGCAGTGGAATCCCGTCCTCGAAACCGCCGGCGTGCTCGGCAAGTCCGACAGCGCCTACACCGTGGACACGCTCACGCTCCCCGACGGCAAGGCCAACCCGTGGAACTCGTGGATTCGCACCAGCGGCTTCGACTTCTTCAAGGACGCGACGCGCGCGGCCATTTGCAGCGTCAGCGGCGACGTGTGGCTGGTCAGCGGCATTGACGAGTCGTTGGCCAAGTTGAAGTGGAAGCGCTTTGCCACCGGCCTGTTTCAGCCGCTCGGGCTGAAGATCGTGGACGAGAAAATCTACGTGCTGGGCCGCGACCAGATCACGCGCTTGCACGACTTGAACGGCGACGGCGAGGCGGACTACTACGAGAATTTTAACAACGACATCGCCATCAGCTCGCACTACCACGAGTTCAACCTCGGTCTCGAAACCGACCGCGCGGGGAACTTCTACTTCAACAAGGGGGGCAACCTCGGCGGCGCGAAGCACCAACACCACGGCGTCGTTGCCAAGGTGTCGAAGGACGGTCACACCATCGAGGCGTGGGCCAACGGCTTGCGCGCGCCCAACGGCATCGGCATCGGCCCGAACGACGAGCTGACCTCCTCGGACAACGAGGGCAACTGGGTGCCCAGCTCCCGCGTGAACTTGATGAAACCCGGCGGCTTCTACGGCCACGTCCACACCGCGCACACCAGCACGCCGCCCACGGACTACGACAAGCCGCTCTTCTGGCTGCCGCATCAGGTGGACAACTCCAGCGGCGGTCAGGTCTGGGTCACGAGCGACAAGTGGGGGCCGTTCAAGGGCGACATGTTGCACATGAGCTACGGCAGTTGCTCGCTCTTCAAGGTCATGAAGGAGGAAGTCGGCGGGCAGGTGCAGGGCGGCGCGGTGCGCTTCCCGTTAAACTTCGAGTCCGGCATCATGCGCGGCCACTTCAGCCCGCGCGATGGCCAGCTCTACGTCACCGGCCTGCGCGTCTGGCAGAGCAGCGGCGCGAAGACGGGCGCGTTCCACCGCGTGCGCTACACGGGCAAGCCCGTCGCGATGCCGAAGGAACTTCACGTGAAACCCAACGGTATCGAGATAACCTTCACCACCGCACTCGACGCCAAGACCGCCGCTGACGACGGCAACTGGGCGATTGACCAGTGGAACTACAAGTGGAAATCCGACTACGGCTCCAAGATGTATTCCGCCGCCGAGCCGGACAAGGTCATCGGCGACAACAAGATCGCGAACTCAAAGTTCGGCGGCGAGGACTTGAACGTGAAGTCCGCCAAGCTTCTGGCGGACAAGAAGACCGTGTTCCTCGAAGTGGAAGGCGGCGTGAAGCCCGTCATGCAGATGCGCATCCGCATGAACATCAACGCCGCCGACGGCACGCCCATCAACCAGACCATCTACAACACGGTCAACAAGGTCGCGGGGAAGTGAGCGGGTAGGGCGCGTCTGTCCTAAGCGCGTCGTTTGGGTGTCCGGCAGTTCAAGCGGCGCGCTGAGGACAGACGCGCCCTACCAGTCACAGTTACAATGAGCAACGAAGCCCCACCGAAGCGCGAGAGCTACACCGGCTGGATCATCGGCGTCGGCCTGCTGCTCCTGCTGGCGGCGGGCATTCCCATCGGCCTGAAACTCTATGGCCCGCGCGAGATGGTGATGGACCTCAACGGTGACCCGGGCGGGAAGATCATCTGGCGCTTTCAATCAGGTCTGACGACGCAGACCGGCGTGACCAACCTGCCGGTGAAGCTGGTCTTCAACGCACGACAGATGGAGTTCACCGCACAGCGCACGAACTACATCGGGCCGCTGCAACTGAACGTCGTGGTCGGAGGAGCTTCGCGCGGCAGCGTCTCCATGGGCGGCACCAACGGCGGGGTGCGGTTCTTTCACTCTTGGAATGGCTGGGGTGTCTCGGGGACGCCGTGAGTTGCCGCTGGAGACGCGCTACTTGAGGCTGCGGCGGACTTGCCAGGCGAAGGCGAAGAGCTGGCGCAGGTTCGAGAGGACGGTGCGGAGGTTCTTGACCTTGGACTCGCCGCTCAAGCGCGGACGCACGGTCGTGGGCAGGCTGGTGACCCGGCAGCCGGAGCGGGATGCCTTGATGATGAATTCCATCACGATCATCCACCCACGGCCTTGCGAGTGAAGCGGGATGCAGTCGAGCAATGTGCGGCGGAACATCATCACACCTTGGAAGCGGGGCAGCGGCCCGAGCAGGACGCGAAGCAGGGTGCGTTCAGCCCAGGAGAGGAATCGTGCCGCAAGGCCGCACGGACGCTCAGGCAGGTAGCCAAGCACGAGATCATTCGTCGCCGTGTGGGGCAGGAACTGCGGGATGATGCCGGGCGGGAACTGGCCGTCGGCGGGGAAGAAGCTGACGAACTCGCCTCGCGCCTCGGCGAAGCCGGTGCGATAGACGCCGCCCAAACCTTGATTGACGGCGTGGTGCACGAGCCGCACGCAGGCCAGCTCGGCTGCGAGTTCCTCCATCAACTGCCGTGTGCCGTCCGTGCTGCCGTCGTTGATGAGGAGCAGTTCGAAGGGATGTTTCAACCCGATCAGCTCGACGTGCAGTTCGCGGACGGTGGTCGAGAGATTTGCCGCCTCGTTGAAGGCCAGCACACAGATCGTGAGGGCCGGTCCGGTCGTCGGCGCGCTCATGTTCGGAGGCGCACCACGCGGGCGGGCACGCCGACCGCGATGGCGAAGTCGGGAATGTCGCAGCTCACGACTGCGCCCGCGCCGATCTGGGCACCGGCTCCGATGCGCACGCCCGGCAGGATGATGCATCCCGCGCCGAGGTCCGCGCCGTCGCCGACACTCACGGGCGCGAACTCGATCGGCGCGTGGAGGATGGGGCGGGAGACATCGCCCAGCTCGTGCTGGGACGTGAGTATCTTCACGCCCGGCCCGACGCCGACGTGCCGGCCCAGCACGATTCCGCCGGCAGCGTGGAGGAATGCCTGCTGCCCGATCCAGCAGCCGTCGCCGATGACGAGGCGGTTCTTGTGATAGCCCTTGAGGATGGCGTGGTGGCCGACGTAAACGTCGTCGCCAAGCTCGATGTTCTCCGGGTGAAAGACGAGCGCGCCTGGCTCGAAGACGAAGTTCTTGCCGAGCCGGGCGAATTGATCGGGAGTGAACTGGCCGGTGCCGTGGGAGCGGGGCATCAACGTCTCCTTTCCGTTTCGGACAGAATGTTGCGCAGCGCGGACGCGACCGTGCTCACGTCCGCCTCCGTCATGCGCGGGTGCAGCGGAAGCGTGAGGGACTGACGATAGGCGCGGAGCGAGTTCGGGCACGCTTCGCGTCCGGTGTAGGCGGGTTGGGCGCTGATGGCGTGGGTGCCGATGGTCGCCTCGATGTCCCGGGCACGGAGCGCGTCGCGCACGGCGTCGCGGTCGAGGCGGTCGGAAAGGGTGACGACGAAAGACTGCCAGTTGGAGAGGTGGCCGGCTGGCTCGACGGGCAACTGCAGGCCGGGGCAGCCGGCGAGTTGCGTGAGGAGAGCCGCCGCGAGTTCCCTGCGGCGGGCCACCAGCGCAGGCAGGCGGGCCATCTGAGCGATGCCGATGGCGGCTTGAAACTCGGTGAGGCGCAGGTTCAAGCCGGCGCTGGTGAAGCTTCCGTATTTGCCTTCCGCGA
>JBEBFV010000154.1:0-12400 GCA_040081795.1 Limisphaerales bacterium
TTATAGCGATGCGTTGACTGAGTGCGGCGAGTTGCGGATCGGCGCTGGAGCCACGCGTGAGCTGGGCGAGTAACTGCGGGATGGCGTCGCGCCAACTGTCGGCGAGGGCGGACTTGATTTGGGCTTTCAGCGCGAGTAGTTCCGCGCGGTTTTTGTTCAGCACGTCAGGCGAGTCCACTTGCACCTGTGCGGGGCGGCCGCTGGCGAGCACGCCGTAGAGCGCGTAGTAATCGCGCTGACTGACGGGATCGAACTTGTGGTCGTGGCAGCGCGCGCAGGCGATGGTCAGGCCCTGAAAGGCTTTGCCGAGCACGTCAATCTGGTTCTCGACGGACTTCACCTGGTCGTCGAGCGTGTCCACGGGCTGGAAGCCGTGCTCGTTCAGGCGTAGGTGCGCGATGCCGAGACGGGACTCGTTGAGGCCGTCCACTTGGTTGAAGCGGGTTTGCGCGGGCGGGAGCAGGTCGCCGGCGAGATGTTCGCGGATGAGTTGGTCGGCGGGCACGTCGGCGGCAAAGGCGCGGATGAGGTAGTCGCGGTAGCGCCAGGCGAAGGGAATTTCCGGGTCGCCCTCCGAGCCGTGCGTTTCGGCGTAGCGCACGAGGTCGAGCCAGTGGCGCGCCCAGCGCTCGGCGAAGGCGGGCGAGGCGAGGAGGCGGTCGGCAGCACTGGCGATTACCGATTGCCGATTGCCAATTTGGGATTCGCGAACGAACGCCTCGACTTGCTCAGGCGTCGGCGGCAGGCCCTTGAGCGCGAAGGTGAGGCGGCGGATGAGCGTGCGCGGATCTGCATCGGATCCGGGAGCGAGGCCGTGTGACTCCATCTTCGCCAGCAGGAAGCGGTCAATGGCGTTGGTGCTCCACGCGGAGTTCTTCGGCGTGGGGACAGCGGGTTTAGTGAGCGGTTGGAAGCTCCACCATTGGCGACGGAAGGCTAGTGTGTCGGCCCAGGCGGAAGATGTGGGGTGTGCGCTCGTGGCGGCCGGGCCAGTGCGCGGGTCGGGAGCGCCCTGGCGAATCCACTCGGCGAAGTTCGCGATGATGCGGGCGTCGAGCTTCGCGCCGTTCTTGGGCATCTTGAGCGTCGGGTGCTTGTGGCGGAGCGCCTGAAGCAGCAGGCTGGAGTCGGGTTGGCCGGGCACGATGGCCGGCCCGGACTTGCCGCCCTTGAGCAGGCCGTCGCGGGTGTCGAGCGCGAGGCTGCCTTTCTTCTTCGAGGTGGAATGGCACTCGTAGCACTCTGCGGCGAGCACGGGGCGGATGTGCTTCTCGAAGAACTCGACTTGCGCAGGCGTAGGCGCGGCGGAAGAAGCAATCGGCACGAAGAGCGGTCCGACTAGCAGCGCGGTGCAGACGAGCAACCGTTGCAGCCGCGGGTTCGCGTGAAGTTGCTTCATGTCAGTTTCATTCCGCCGCCGAGAGTTGCAGCCGCCAGCCGCGTTCGCGCAGCAAGTCCAGCAGCACGGCTCCGAGTATGACGAGGCCGAGCACGACTTTCTGTGTGTAACTTTCCACGTTCATCAGGTTCATGCCGTTCTGGATGACGGCGATGATGAGTGCGCCGATGAGCGTGCCAAACATCCGGCCCGTGCCGCCGTTCAGGCTCGCGCCGCCGACCACCACCGCCGCGATGACATACAGCTCATACATCTGCCCGAAGGTCGGCGAGCCGCTCTTGAGCTGCGACGCGAGCACCACGCCGCCGAGGCCCGCGAGCAGGCCGCTGACGACGTAGCTGAGGAACAGCACGCGTCGCACCGGCACGCCGGAGAAGCGCGCAGCCTGCCTGTTCCCGCCGGCAGCGTAAAGCCAGCGGCCCAGCACGGTGCGCGACATGACGAGGTGCGCGGCGACGTAGAGCAGCGCCATGAGCAACACGGCGTTCGGCAGGCTGAACCAGTTAGTGCCACGCCCGAGCCAGACGAAGGAGTCGGGCACTTGATAAACCGACTGGCCGTGGGTGAGCAGATACGCCGCGCCGCTGGCGACCAGCATCATCGCGAGGGTGACGATGAAGGGTGGGAGGTGGAAGACAGTGACCATGGCACCGTTCGCCGCGCCCGCGCAGCCCGCGATAAGAATGGCGGCGGCGCACGCGAGCACCATGCCGAATGCCGTTGCTTGCTGCGCACCAGCGAAGTCGCGGATGAAGAGGGCTGTCAGCACCGCCGCGAGCGCGATGAGGCTGCCGACGGAGAGGTCAATGCCGCCGCCGATGATGACCAGCGTCATGCCGATGGCGACGATGGCGATGACGGCGATTTGGTTGGCGATGTTGAGCAGGTTGTCGCGCTTGAGGAAGTTCGGCCAACGGTAGGTTTGCGGCTGGAGGATGCGCGGCGTGCCGAGCGCGGGGAAGTCGGTGGCGAGGTCTGCGAAGACGAGCCAGCCGGCGCTGGCTTGGGTGCAGGCAATGGCGTCGAGCTTGCCAGCGGTCGCGGCGGCTTGTAGCGCGGCGCGTGCGTCCTTCGGCTCACCTTTCACGACGGCGACGACGGTGGCGCTGGCGTTGGTGAGCACGGCTTGGAGCGTCGCGGCGAACTCGGCGGCGTCCGGTTGGTTCGGCACGGCGATGAGGACGCGGGCGGATTTGCCGAACTGGCTGGTGATGCTGGCGGCGAGCTGGCGCGCGGCGTCCGCTCCAGTCGGATGCTGCTCGGTGTGCGTGGCGAAGCTGAAGAAGGCGCAGAGCAGCCCGAGCACGAAGACCATGCCGTAGGCGGCGAGGAAGCGGGACAGGGCAGGGGAACGCAAGGTCATGCGGCGGGCAGTCTCGCAGAGGGGCGGTGGCTGCACTGGGGCTGACCGAGGTCCGCCAGGTCTTGGAGTGCGCCAGCCCTCTGGCGCTTTCGACGGGGCGCGTGACTGCGGAGACCGTCGTGAAAGCGGCGGAGGACCGCCGCAGTCCAAGACGCTGGTGCGTCGTCGCAGCGCCCCCGCGCACTCCATGCCGCTCGACTCATTGCGCGTCCGCTCCTCACAGTTTCCCTGCCTTCAAGAACTCATGCCGCACGGGCGCGGTGACGCGTTGTCCGGTGGTGGAGATGAAGGTGATTTGGCCCGGGGTGAATTCCATTGTCTTCACCTCGACGAAGCCCGCAGGCACGCGCACGACGCCTTGGATGTAGTTCACCGCCGTCGGGCGAGCGGCGCTGAGTTCGATGGCGGTCGTGATGCCTTCCTTGGTCAGCACGTTCGGCGCGATGGACGCGGCGAGGCCGTCGGCCCAGTGGCCGGTGATGTCTTCGATGCCAACGCAGTTGTTGCGGCCGAACCACGGCAGGCCATGGCGGCCGTGGTTCTCCAGCCAGAAGAGCGTGCCGTTGAGCACCGCCGGGTCTTTCAGCGCGAACCATACCCAGCCCTCGTCGCCGCGCGTGGCGGTGACCCACGCGGGCGCGCCGGGTTCGTTGAGCAGCAGCACGAGGTCGGCGTGGCCTTTGCGCGCCGGGAGCGAGGCGAGGTCGGTGTCGGGCGCGCCCTTCCAAGCCACCGGCACCTTGCTCAAGTCCTTGAAGCGCGCGCCGATTTGCAGCGCCTGATACTCGGCCTGCTTCGGGTCGCTGAACAGACCGGGTGCGACCATGCCGAACTTGAAGGGACTCGTCGCGATGCGGAACGCGCCTTCCTTCTCGGGCATCGCGAGCGTGGCGTGGTGGCCGAGGGGCGTCTTGCCCGCGAAGCCTTCGATGACGTGGCGCGAGTAAACGACGTTTTGGCCGTCCACGAGGGAGAGTTCCTTCGTCACCTTGCCGGCGCGGACTTTGGTTTCAAGAACCGTGGTGAGGGTGGTGACGTCGCCGGCTTTCTTGGTGGCGACGTGTTTCCACGGCGAGCCGGCGGTTTCGCCGTGCGGCGGATGCTTCTCGCCGTTGACGGGTTCGCCGTTGCCGCCGAAGGGCAGGCAGAAGAAATCGCCGCGCAACGGCACGAGCACGGGCACGGGGTAGGCGTGCTTCTCCCCCTGCCACGGGCTGATGTGGTAGGGCTGCACGGGCTTGGCGGAGTCGCGATAGAACGTGACCGGAGCCATGTGCCCGCCGAGGTGCGTGAGCGAGAGTTCGACCTGCGGCGTGGCGAGAATCCAACTCGGCTGCGAGGCGACGGTGCGGGTCTTCTCGCCTGGGCCGGCGTGGGTGGAGAGGGTGAGGGTGAACAGGATGGTGAGGATTGGCTTCACAGGGAATAGGTGATGGGAAATGGGGTCTGGCGTCCGGGGTTTGGGGAAGGAATTAGTCGTGCGCCGGTGGCGGAGCGGTGGATGCGGCCCCGGTGGGGCCGAACAAGAGTAGCCGTGGGTGGAGTTCGCAGAGCGAACGGAGCCCACGGAAAGCAAGAAGAGGAAGGCAACCGCGTAGCGGTTGAACAAAGTTGCCGTGCGATGTGCCACCGCTACGCGGTGGAATTCTCCATGTGGAGCACCGTGGGTTTCGCGCGCTGCGCTGCGCTTCACCCACGGCTACCATTGTCAGGCTGCTACGCAGCCGGGGCGAATCCAGTTGTGTGTTGGTGTTCATCGGGCGTCGCTCACAACCCCATCGCCTCTTCCAGCGCCCTGCGCATCGCAGCGGGATCGGGACTCACGCCGGTCCAATACTGCACGCCGATGACGCCTTGGTTCACGAGCATCCCGAGGCCGTCGAGCGTGCGGCAGCCGCGCGCGGCGGCGTCGCGGAGCAGGCGGGTCTGCGGCGGGCTGAAGACCACGTCGGCTACGACCATGTTCGGGCGGAGGGAGTTCAGGTCGAGCGCGAGGCGGGCGTCGTAGTCGTAGAGGCCGATGGAGGTGGCGTTGATGACGATGTCGGTGTCGGCGGGGAGGGTGAAGTCGCCGTGCCAGAGGACGAATGGGACGGCGAGGGCCAATCGCTCGCGCAGGTTGGCGGCTAAACCAGCACCGCGTGATTCGTCGCGGTTCACGACGGTCATTTGCTTCGGACCGGTGAGGCCGACTTCCACGGCCACGGCCCGCGCCGCGCCGCCCGCGCCGAACATCACGATGTTCTTCCCGCGCGGGTCGCAGGCTTCCTGGAGCGATTTGAGGAAGCCCTTGCCGTCCGTGTTCTCGCCGATGAGCTGCTCGCCACGCCGCACGACGCAGTTGACCGCACCGATGAGCGAGGCGGATTCGCCGAGGCCGTCGAGGAGCGGGATGACCGCGACCTTGTGCGGCATGGAGAGGTTGAAGCCACGGAATCCCATCGCGCGCGCGCCGCACACGGCGTCGGCAAGGCCGGCGGGCGGCACTTCCATGTTCACGTAACGCCAGTGCAAGCCGTGGTGGCGAAAGGCGGCCTCGACCATCGCGACGGTCGGGTTGCCAGCGGCTCCGACGGACATGGAGCCGACGAGGGAGGGGAGGAAGTTGGCGGGCATGGGGGAAAGTAATTAGTGCTTAGTTATTAGTGAGGTGGGCTCGGGAGTGCGACGACTTAGCACTAATCACTAATTACTTCAGCCTTCACTTCAGCTCCCCATCCTTCATCGCATCCGCCTTCCGATACAGGCTGGTCGGAATCAGCAGCTCCTTCGGCACGTCCTCGCCCTTCGAGTGCTTCACGATGGCGCGGACGATTTCGATGCCCATCTTGTCGGGGAACTGAATCGGGTCGGCGTAGATTTTCCCGTCCTTGATGGCCTGTTTGCCCTCGGGCTGGCCGTCGAAGCCGACGATGATTATCTGCGCGGTCTTGCCGGCCTTCTCGATGGCCGCGCGCGCGCCGAGCGCGGACGGGTCGTTGATGGCGAAGACGCCGCGCAGGTCGCCGTGGGCTTGGAGGGCGTCCTCGGCGGCTTTGTAGCCCACGTCTTTCGCGCCGCCGCCGTCGAGTTCCATGACGAGGTTGATTTTGGCGGCGGCCTTGGCGTTGTGGGCGTCGATGACTTCGCGGAAGCCTTTCACGCGGAGGCGGCAGGATTCGGCTTGCTTGAAGTGGAGAATGGCCACCTTTCCGCCAGCCGCGCCGAGCGCCTCGATCATCGCTTGGCCCGCTTCCTTGCCGCCGCCGAAGTTGTCCGTGGCGACTTGAGTGAGCAGCTTCACGCCGGGTTCGTTGCACGGGATGTCCACGGTGAGCACGGGGATGCCGGCGGCGTTGGCCTCCTGAATCACCGGCACGATGGAGCGCGATTCGCACGGGCTGAGGACGATGGCGACGCACTTCTTCACGATGAAGTCCTTCACATGGTTCGCCTGGCGTGCGACGTCGGTGTCGGCGCTGAGGACGATGGTGTCGTAGCCGTGCTTGGCGGCCTCGGCGGTGATGTGGTCGCCGATGACCTTGAAGAACGGGTTTTGCAGCGTGAGCAGCGTGACGCCGATGGTGCCTTTCTTGGCGGGGGCGGGCGGGGACGGTGTGCTTGGCTTGGCCGGTTCGGCGGGTTTGTTGCAGCCGACGGCGAGGGCGAGGAGCGCGAACGGGAGGGCTAGGAACTTTGCTTTCATGTTAAGTAACATCGTTGGCCGGAAGCGGCGGAGAACTGCGGCGTGGTGCATAGGGCAATGGAATCGCCGAAGGCCACGCCGTGTCCATCCCGAAGTGCCGCGAAGCACAAGCGAACTCAGTCAACAAGCACTGTGGAGCGCGGACGCCCACGTCCGCAGCATGCGGCTACGGACGTGGGCGTCCGTGCTCCAGTGGTGGGGCGAACACGGCACCGCACTCACTCGTCAGTGTTTGCGATTGCCGCGCACGTTCAGCCCGGCACATTCTCAGCGACCACATGATTGCCGCTCAACGATTCGTTCCCTTCCGCCGGTTGGCGCTCATCTGCGCAGCCGTGAGCTTCGTGGCGTTCAGAGGTGTGCTGGCTGGCCAGCCGGAGACTGCCAAGCCCCCGGGCGACTCGATTGACTGGAACAAGGAGCGTCAATTCTGGTCGTTCAAAGTCCCGCAGGCGCAGCCCCGGCCCGTCGTGAAGAACTCCAAGTGGCCGCGCCAGCCGGTGGACTACTTCATCCTCGCACGGCTGGAGCGGAAGAAGCTTTCGCCCTCGCCCGAAGCCGAGCGGCGCACGCTCGTTCGTCGGCTGACCCTGGACTTGACCGGTCTGCCGCCGACGCCGGAAGAGGTCGCGGCCTTCGTCACGGACAAGCGAGCGGATGCTTACGAGCAACTCGTCGAGCGGCTGCTGGCATCGCCACGCTTCGGGGAGCGGATGGCGAGCGTGTGGCTGCCGCTGGCGCGTTACGCGGAGGACCAGGCGCATCAGGTCGGCAACGATTCGACGATGTTTTACGCGAACGCGTTCCTCTATCGCGAGTGGGTGATGGGCGCGTTTAACCGCGACCTGCCTTACGACCAGTTCATCCAGTTTCAGTTGGCGGCGGACAAGTTTCCGTCAGCGAAGCCCGAGGACTTGGCGGCGTTGGGATTCCTTGGCCTCGGGCCGAAGTATTACAATCGCGGGCGCATCGAGGTGATGGCGGACGAATGGGAGGACCGCGTGGACACCGTGACGCGCGCGACGCTCGGGCTCACCGTCGCGTGCGCGCGGTGCCACGACCACAAGTTCGAGCCTATCACGCAGCGCGACTACTACGCGCTGGCCGGCGTCTTCGCGAGCGTGAAGATGGTCAACAAAACGGCCGACGGCAAAACCGTCGAGGGCAAGGTGCAGGCCGACAAGATGCCCGCCGACGCGGTCCACATGGTCGAGGAGGGCACGTCGCAGAACCTGAGCATCTTCCTGCGCGGCAACCCGGAGCAGCAGGGCGCGGTGGCCGAGCGCAGTTTCCTGAAAGTGCTTTCCCCCGGTGAGCCGAAGCCCTTCGCCGACGGCAGCGGTCGCCGCGAACTCGCCGAGGCCATCGCCAGCCGCGACAATCCGCTCACCGCCCGCGTGCTAGTGAATCGCGTCTGGGGCGTGCTCTTCAGCAAGCCGCTCGTGGCCACGCCCAGCAACTTCGGCCACTCCGGCATGACGCCCACACATCCGGAGCTGCTCGACGACCTCGCGGTGCGCTTCATGTCGGGCGGCTGGTCGGTGAAATCGCTCGTGCGGGAGCTGGTGCTCTCGGCGACCTATCGCCAGACCTCGCGCGACGACGTGAAGAAGTCCGCTGCGGACGTGGCGAACGAATCGCTCTGGCACATGAACCGCCGCCGGCTCTCCATTGAGCAATGGCGCGACAGCGTGTTGGCCGTGACGGGCGAACTGGACTTGGCCGGCGGCAAGTCGCTCGAACTCGACGATGCGAAGAACCTGCGCCGCACCGTCCACGCGCGCATCAGCCGGCTGAAGCTGAACGACCTGCTGATGCAGTTCGATTACCCGGACGCGAACGTCCACGCCGAGAAGCGCTCCGCCACCACCACGCCGACGCAGAAGCTCTTCATGCTGAACAGCCCCTTCATGCTGGAGCGCGCGAAGGCGCTGGCCGAGCGCGTGACGACCGACGCGAGCGAGTCCGATGCCGCGAGCATCCAGCGCGCGTATCAACTTCTCTACGGCCGCAACCCGGAGAGCGCGGAGACCGCCGCCGCGCTGGCCTTCCTGCGCAAGCCGTCCTCTGGCGAAACCACCCGCTGGCAGCAATACGCCCAGGCACTGCTGGTGGCGAATGAGATGTTGTATGTGGATTAATGGCCAACTGAAGAAGCTGCTCGGTGTCGTGCTGACGATGTGGTGTCTCGGTCAAGTGGCAGTCGCGTCTGGGGGTATGGGGGACTTTTACGTAACTACGATTCGCTGTGCATGGGATGGCCCCGGAGGGGTTTATGGGATAACCGAGGTTTGCCAGCTAGTTGGCGCGTCCCAAGGCCCGTATTGGGTCACCCAACTGGCTGTTGGGCCAGCGACGTTCGACCTACCAGTGCAGGCTACCGTCGTGTTTGGGGTTCTTCTTGGCATTCTCTGCGCGGTCGTGACAGCGGTCCTTTTCATTTGCCTCCACTTGTTCATCAGGCGCTACCAAAAGCCCCGGCACCCGAGGCGACAGGCGTATGATTTTGTCCCCTCTCATTAGCACCGAGCTTCAGCCCGGTGGGCCCGCCGGCGAGGAGCCGAGCCGTTTCAACGGCTTGGCTCCGGTGTCCGGGCTGAAACCGTTGAAACGGTTTCAGCAACGCTCGCTCCCCCACACCCGGCTGAAGCCGGGTGCTAATGAGATGGCCGCTTGGCTCAGGAGTATTTGATATGAACCACGACGCTTCACTCCCATCCTTCACCCGCCGCCAGATGCTCCATCGCACGGCCGCCGGCTTTGGCATGGTGGGCTTGTCGGGCCTGCTCGGCTCGCGCGCGTTCGCCGAGGGCGCTCCGCGGCAGACGCATTTTGCGCCCAAGGCCAAGCGGGTCATCTTCCTCTTCCTCAACGGCGGGCCGTCGCATGTGGACACGTTCGACCCGAAGCCGGCGCTCAAGACGCACGAGGGCCAGCAGCCGTCCGGCGAGCTTTACCGGAAATACAAGGGCACCGGCTTCGTGCCGTCGCCGCTGAACTTCTCGAAGCATGGCCGCAGCGGCATCGAGGTGAGCGAGTCGCTGCCGCACCTGGCCAGCGTGATTGACGACTGCTGCGTCATCCGCTCGATGAAAACCGACGTGCCGAACCACGAGCCGGGCCTGCTGATGATGAACACCGGCAACCTCCAGCCCATCCGCCCGTCGCTCGGTTCGTGGGCGCTCTACGGGTTGGGCACGGAGAACGAGAACCTGCCCGGCTACGTCGTCCTGCGGCCCTCGCCCAAAATCGTCGTGGGACCGGCCTTGTGGAGCAACAGCTTCCTGCCCGCCGAGTTTCAGGCGACCAGCGTCGTCACGGAGAACATGCAGGTGGACAAACTGGTGGCCAACATCAAAAACGCGAAGCTCTCGCCCACGGAGCAGCGCGAGCAGCTCGACCTGTTGAGCACCTTGAACAAGCTGCATCTCAAGGCGCGCGGCAACGACGGCGAACTGGACGGCCAGATCAAGGCGATGGAGACGGCGTTCGCGATGCAGAAGCGCGCGTTGCAGACCTTCGACATCTCGCGCGAGCCGGCCTACGTGCGGGAGATGTATGGCGAGACGGCGTTTGCGCGTTCGTGTTTGCTGGCGCGGCGGCTGGTCGAGGACGGCGTGCGTTTCGTTTCCATTTACTACACGAGCAACGGCAGCAACCAGCCGTGGGACACGCACTCCAACCACGACGACGGCCACAAGAAGCTCTGCCTCGACGCGGACAAGGCCGCTGCCGCGCTCATCCGTGACTTAAAGACTCGAGGAATGCTCGATGACACGCTGGTGCTCTTCGGCGGTGAGTTTGGCCGCACGCCTTACGCGCAGGTGCAGGAGAAGGCGAAGCACGGGCGCGACCATCATCACACGGCGTTCTCCTATCTTCTCGCGGGTGGCGGTGTGAAGGGCGGGATGACTTATGGCACGAGCGACGAGTTTGGCATGCACGCGCAGGACAACCCCGTCCACGTCCACGACCTGCACGCGACGATTCTGCATCTGCTTGGCCTCGACCACGAGCGACTGACTTATCGCTACTCGGGTCGCGATTTCCGGCTGACCGATGTCCACGGGAACGTGGTCCGCGAGATCATCGCGTGACGGTCAGGCGCTGAGGACAACCGTCATCCGGCTCACTGCGGCGATCCGACTCACTTTCCTGCCTTCAACACCACCTGAGGTAGGTCCATCACGGCGGGGCCGGGCTTGGACTTGGGCTTCACGGTGAGCGTGTAGCGGCCGGGCTTGTCGAAGGTCATCTCACCGATGTCGCGCTTCACGAAGGCTTGAAAGCCTCCGGTCTGTTCCACCTTGAAGAGCAACTTCTGCGGGCCGACGGCGAACTCAACCTCGCTGCCGCCGCTGCCGTTGCCGCAGCCGTAGGTGATTTCCATCGTGAACTTGCCGGGCTTCACCACCTCGAAGTCCCAGCTCGCCCAGTCGGTCGGGTTCACCCAGAAGCCGAGCGTGTTTTTGTGCGGCAACGGCTCGAAGCGCAGCATCGCACCGAACACGTCCGCGTCCTTGCCGAGCATGGTGATGTTGCCGCTCGGTGCCTGCGGACTGGGGCGGTAGGCGCGGTTGGGCTGCATCATCTGCGCGCCGGTCCGGATGCGCCAGGTGTCGAGCTTGCTGACCAGCGTCTTCACGCGCGCGGCGTGCGTGGGGTCTTCGGCAAGGTTGCGGTTCTCGCGGAAGTCGTTTTTCAGGTCGAACAGCTCGACGCGGCCGGTCTCGTAGAACTCGATGAGTTTCCAGTCGCCATCGCGGATGACGCCCCCGGGCTTGCCGCCTTGGTTTGCATAGTGCGGGTAATGCCAGAAGAGGGGACGTGCGGCGGGCGCACCGGTGCCCTTGAGCAAGGGAGCAAGGGTGACTCCGTCCACGCTCTCAGTGGGCTTCGGCGCGGCGAGTCCGGCCAGCTCCACAATGGTCGGCAAGTAATCCACGCTGCTCATCGCATTCGTAGCCGTGCTGCCGGGCGCGATGCCCGGCCCGCGCACGAGCAACGGCACGCGGATGCCGCCTTCGTAGAGGTAGCCCTTGCCCTCGCGCAACGGCGAGTTGATGGTCGCTGGCGTCCCCGGGCCTTCGAGCGTGGCGAGGCCGCCGTTGTCCGAGGTGAAGAAGACGTAGGTGTTGTCCGCGAGCTTGAGGTCGTCGAGCTGCTTGAGGATGCGGCCGATGCTCTCGTCCATGCTCTCCATCATCGCAGCGTAGATGGCGTTGGTCTGCTGCCCGGCCTTGCCCGCGACCTGCGGATATTTGGCGATGTAATCCGCCTTGGCCCGCAGCGGCGTGTGGACGGCATAGTGCGCGAAGTAGAGGAAGAACGGCTTGTCCTTGTTCGCCGCGATGATTTTCTCCGCCTCGGTGGTGAGGCGGTCGGTCAGGTATTCGCCGTCCTTGGCGTCTGCCAGTCCCGTCATCGAGATGAACTTGCCCTCTTTGCCCTTCCCACCGAACGGCGCGAAGTAGCTCCTCGGCGTCCCCGTGCTATCGCCCGCGATGTTGATGTCGAAGCCCTGTTTCTGCGGCTCGAAGCCCTCGCCGCCGAGATGCCACTTGCCGACGTGCGCGGTGACGTAGCCCGCCGCCTTGAGCCGTTCCGCGATGGTGACCTCGTCGAGCGCGAGCTGTTGGTTGATTTGAGGACGCGCGAGTCGATGGTCGGGGCGGTCGCCGCGGCCGGGCAACCAGTCGGTGAGGTGCAGCCGCGCCGGATACTTGCCCGTCATGATGCTCGCGCGCGTGGGAGAGCAGACCGGGCACGCCGAGTAGGCATCGGAGAACTTCACGCCCTGCGCCGCCATTCGGTCGAGGTTCGGCGTGCGGTAGAACTTGCTGCCGTAGCAGCCAAGGTCGTTGCGCCCGAGGTCATCAATGAGGAAGAAGATGAAATTCGGCTTCGGCGCGGCGTGCGCGGCGAGTTCCAGGGAACAAACCGCGACAAGCGA
>JBEBFV010000583.1:0-3305 GCA_040081795.1 Limisphaerales bacterium
CTCTTCGCCGGCCTCGGCATCGCCGTGGCGCTCGTGGGCGGGCCGGGCTACGAGGCAGCGGACGACCTCGCGGCGTTGCTCGCGTCGGGCGTCATCGGCTGGAACGGCACGCGCCTTTTGCGCGAGGCCTTCCGTGAACTGATGGACACCGCGCCGGACCTCGCAGTGGTCGCGGAGATCCGCGCCATCGCCGCGAGCGTCCCTGACGTTCGCGGCGTGGAGAAGTGCTTCATCCGCAAGATGGGCTGGCAGCTCCACGTGGACATGCACGTGGAAGTGGACGGCCAGCTCACTGTCGAGCGCGCCCACGCAATCGCCCATCAGGTGAAAGACCACCTCCGCGCCAAGCTCCCCAAAGTTCGCGACGTGCTCGTCCACATCGAGCCAGCGCGCCCGCGCGAATCGTAGCGCTCGTCCATGACCGCCGCCCGGCGCGAAGATACCTGTTTCCTCCGCGCCGAATCCGTGGCAGAAAACCTCACCTGACACTCACATGAAACGACTCGACCACTGGACACTCACGTTGCTCGGCTTCGCGCTGCTCACGCTCAAGGCTCACTCGCAGGACATGCCGCTCTCGATGCTGCTCATCGAGGGCGAGGGCTGGAAGCTGGTGTCCGAGGGGCATGGCTTCACGGATGCGCCGTGCTCGGATGACAAGGGGAATTTCTACTTCAGCGACATGAGGAGCACGCCGCCGGCGATTTGGAAGGTCGCGCCGGATGGGACGAAGTCTAAGTTCCTCGAAGGCACGGTTTGCAGCGGGCTGAAGTGGGGGCCGGACGGTCGGCTTTACGCCTGCGCCGGCGTGGGCAAGGAGAAGCAGATCATCGCGTTCAAGCTGCCCGAGGGCACCAAGACGGTCATCGCCGAGGACGTGCAGCCGAATGACCTTGTCGTCACGCACAAGGGCCACATCTACTTCACCGAGACGGGCAAGAAGCAGATCACGTTCGTAAACCCGCAGACCAAGGAGAAGCGCGCCGTGGACGTGGGCATCACCGCGCCCAACGGCCTCACTCTCTCGCCCGACCAAGGCACGCTCGCGGTGTCCGACTCGCGCGGCCAGCACGTCTGGGCCATGCGCATCCAGCCGGACGGCAGCCTTGCGCACAAAGAGCCTTACATGACGTTACGCACGGAGGTGGACGTGAACGCAAAGAGTCCCGACGGACGCTCGCCGGTTTACAAGACCGCCAGCAGCGGCGACGGCATGACCAGCGACCGGCAGGGCCGTTACTACGTCGCGAGCGCGGTGGGCGTGCAGGTGTTCGATCCCACGGGCCGCATGAGCGGCGTGCTGCCCAAGCCGACGAATAAGTTTATGACGAGCTGCGGCTTCGGCGGGCCGAACATGGACGTGCTCTACGTGACCTGCGCGGACCAGGTCTTCGCCCGCAAGACCAAGGCGAACGGAAACCTGTTCTTCCTCCCGCCGCCTAAGGACGCGCCGCCGGCAGCTAAGAAGAAGTAAGTCCGCGCCATGCCCGGCACGCCCATCTTGCATCTCATCGCCGGCTGCAACGGCGCGGGCAAGACCACCTTTGCGCGCGAGTTCCTGCCGCGAGAAGCGCGCTGCCTCAACTTCCTAAACGCGGACCTCATCGCACAGGGCATCTCCCCGCTCGACGCGAAGACAGGAGCCATCCGTGCCGCCCGCCTGCTGCTAGCGGAGGTGCGCTCGCTGGTGCGCCAGAAGGAAACCTTCGCATTGGAAAGCACGTTGAGCGGGCGCACCTACCTGCGTCTCTTGCGCGATGCGAAACGCGCTGGCTACCGCGTCCATCTGCATTATCTCTGGCTGCCGACGGTGGCCCTGGCCATCGCGCGCGTTCGTGAACGGGTGAGGAAGGGCGGACACAGCGTGCCAGTCGCGGACATCCGTCGCCGCTTCCACCGCAGCCGGGCGCACTTCGTCGCCGACTACGCGCCGCTCGCCGACTTTTGGGCGGTGTGGGACAACCGCAGCCAGCCACCCGTTCAGCTCTACGATTCCGGCGCTTGCTCGCTCTCGGAGCTGCGGCGTATCTTCGGACTTCGATGACCAAAGCTAGAAAAGAGTTCGACCGCGAGTTCCTCGCGCCCGCGCGTCGAGCATTCGCCCGCGTGGCGCGAAAACTCCGCGAGGAGAACGCCCGCCTCGGCCTGCCCCTCGTCGTCGGCGTCGGCAACCGCGTGGTCTATGTCCCCGTCAAACCGGCTCGCAAACCGGGCAGGAAGAAATGACTTCAACCACGGATGGAGACCGATGAACACGGATGGAAAACCAACTTCAACCCAAGCCGGCTTTTATCCGTGTGAGTCCGTGTCCATCCGTGGCTAAACAAATCCTATGAAACAAATCCTCACTCCCCTGCTCTGCCTCGCGCTCGCCTCGCCGCTCTTCGCCGCCGAGCCGAAGGCCCCTTCGCCCGACGACCAATACAAGAAGCTCACGCCTGACTCCGAGGAGCAGCCCGGCGTGCCCAAGGGCGTCATCACCGAGCACGAGTGGAACGACAGCAAGATTTTCCCCGGCACGGTGCGGAAGTATTCCATCTATGTCCCGAAGCAATACGACGGCAAGTCACCCGCCGCCGTCTTCGTGTGCCAGGACGGGATGCTCTACAAGGCCTCGACGGTCTTCGACAACCTCATCCACAAAATGGAAATGCCCGTGACCATCGGCATCTTCATCCGGCCCGGCACCAAGCCGCTCAAGCCCGGCGAAGTCGCGCCGAAGCGTCCCGATGGCCGGCCCGCGCCGGCGTCGAACCGCAGCCTCGAATACGACAGCTTGGGCGACCTCTACTCGCGTTTCCTGCTGGAGGAGATTCTCCCCGAGGTCGGCAAGAAGTTTAACCTCACCAAAGACCCCGAGCAGCGCTGCATCGCGGGCAGCAGCAGCGGCGGCATCTGCGCGTGGACGGTTTGCTGGGAGCGGCCCAACGAGTTCCACAAGTGCTTCACCACCGTGGGCAGCTTCACGAACATCCGGGGCGGTAACGCGTATCCCGAGCTGGTCCGCAAGGCGGCGAAGAAACCCATCCGCATCTTCCAGCAGGACGGCTCCAACGACATTGTGAACCAGTTCGGCTCCTGGCCAGAAGCGAACAAGGCGATGGCCGCCGCGCTCAAGGAGAAGGGCTACGACCACAAATTCGTCTTCGGCGAGGGTGTGCACAGCGGCAACCACGGCACGCAGCTCTTCCCCGACGCGATGCGCTGGATGTGGCGCGACTGGAAGAAATGAGCATGTGCGACGCAGTGCAAGGTGGCCTTTCTCCCTCACCCCAGCCCTCTCCCGCTGGGAGAGGGAGCACCGC
>JBEBFV010000155.1:0-12386 GCA_040081795.1 Limisphaerales bacterium
AGGATGCGCAGGCGATCGGGGAGGTCATCGGCGACCTTGAGCGTGCTGGTGCCGATGGAGCCGGTGGAGCCGAGGAGGACGACGTTTTTCATCGAGCAGGGTTTCTCTTAATCGTAATCTTAATCCTAATCCTGCTCTGTCCTCTCTTCGCTCCGTCGGGGAAGCAGATTGAGATTAGGATTAAGAGTAGGAGCAGGAGAATGCCAGCTCACCGCGTCAGGACGTGCCGCAGATACAAATACATCAACGGCGCATTGAACAGCAGGCTGTCGAGCAAGTCCAGAATCCCGCCGATGCCGGGGAAGTAGCCGCCGGAGTCCTTCACGCCGGCCTCTCGCTTGAAGAGCGATTCGATGAGATCGCCGATGACCGCCGCGATGCTCAACACCACGCCGAGGATGATCGCGTGCGTGAGGTTCATGCCGTAAAGCTTGCCGCCGGCGAAGTGCGCGAACGCCACGCTCGCCCCCGTGGAAACGACCACCGCGCCGCCGAAGCCCTCCCAAGTCTTCCCAGGACTGATGCGCGGGATCATCTTGTGGCGGCCGAGGAGCGATCCGACCGCATACGCCCCACAGTCGCTGAACTTTGTGACGAGGATGAAGTAGAGCACGTAGAACGTCCCCGCGTCCGCCGCCGCGCCGACGGGGAAGCGGAAGAACTCGATCTTCTGGATGAAGTTCAGCAGCCACGGGACATACATGAGACCGAGCAGCGTGGTGGCCATCGCGACGATGCCATGCGGGTTGTCCTTGGCCATGAACTGCCGAATGCAGAGGCCGAGGACGAAGAGGATGAGGAAGATTGTCTCGAAGTCGTTCACGCGGGCCGGCGAGTCGTGGATGCCGAGCTGGCCCGTGCAATGGAGGAACGTGCCCGCGACCATCAGCAGCCCCGCCGCCATGCCGAACTTGCGGAAGCACACGAGGCCGCGCGCCCGGACCAGCCCGTAGAACTCAAACATCCCGCACGCCGCCAGGAGCAGCATGATCAGGATGAACACCACGTCAGACACGAGCTTGTTGCCGCAAAACAGCGCACCGAGCACGACGCTCCACAGCGCGAGGGAACTGGCGAGCCGACGGAGGAAGACCTTGCCCTTCGATGGAGCGGGCGTGGTCGGCGGCGCGGGCGAAGGCGTCTCAGTGGTCATGCGGAGCGGAGCGTAAAGGCTCAGTCGCGGCGGTGGAAGTTCAACCTCGCGAGGCTGGTAGGGCGCGTCTGTCCCAGCGCGCCGGGTGGGTGTCCGAAAGGTCTAGCGGCGAGCTGGGGACAGACGCGCCCCACCTCGCCACCGATCGCTCTGCCCACGGCTTTGGGCTTTGTCAGGAACCACGTTCGCGGCAAGCTCGGCGGCGTGAACAGCCGGCTGGATCAGGCGTTGGTGGCGCGCGGGCTTTGCGAAAGCCGCGAGAAGGCCAAGCGCGCCGTCATGGCCGGAGTGGTGCGCGTGAACGGACAGCTCGCGCGCAAGGCCAGCGACACGGTGCGCGAAGCGGACACGATCACGCTGGATGCAACGGAGAAGTTCGTGAGCCGGGGCGGTCACAAGCTGGAGCACGCGCTGGAGCACTTCGCCCTGGACGTGAGTGGGTTGACGGCGGTGGATCTGGGCGCGAGCACTGGGGGTTTCACGGATTGCCTGCTGCAACGCGGCGCGGCGCGGGTCTTCGCCGTGGACGTCGGACAAGGGCAGCTCGCGTGGAAGCTGCGCAACGACCCTCGGGTCATCGTGCTGGAAAAGACGAATGCCAGAGAGCTAAGGAGCGATCGGCTTTCAGCGGTCAGCGGCCAGCAGGAGGCGGAGGATGTTCGTCTCGTCGTCGTGGATTGCTCGTTCATTTCGCTTCGGAAGATTTTGCCGGCGGCGGTTGGGCTGCTCGCGCAGGGCGGACGCATCATCGCGCTGGTGAAGCCGCAGTTCGAGGCGGGGAAAGCGGAGGCGGACAAGGGCGAGGGCGTCATCACGGACCCGGCGGTTCATGCGCGTGTGCTCGCGGAGCTGGAAGCGTTCGTGAAGGCGGAGCTGCCGGGCATCGCGTGGCGTGGTGTGACGGAGTCGCCGCTGCTGGGACCTGCGGGGAACAAGGAGTTTCTGGTGTTGCTGGAGCGGGTTTGAGCAAGGCACCGTTTGCTCGCGATGACTTACGCGGAAGCGCTGGATTACATGCATGGACTCGCCCTCTTCGGCGCGCGGTTCGGCTTGGAGACGACGCAGCGGATGGCGGCGGCGCTGGGCAATCCACAGGAGCGGCTGCGGTTCATCCATGTCGCGGGAACGAACGGGAAAGGCTCAACGTGCGCGATGCTGGAGAGCATTTACCGCGCGGCGGGGTTGCGCGTGGGGCTGTTCACGTCGCCGCACTTGGTGTCGTTTCGTGAGCGGATGCAGGTGGGACGGCAGCTCATCAGCGAGGAGGATGTGGCGCGGCTGGTCGAAGAAGTAATTAGTAGTCAGTGCTTAGTAATTAGTGGACAGGGCCGAGGCACGGCGACTTCGTCCGCTACTCAATCACTAATTACTAATCACTCTCCCCACTCTCCCACTCTCTTCGAGTTCGTGACGGTGATGGCGCTGAAGTATTTCGAGGAGCAGAAGTGCGACGTGGTGATTTGGGAGACGGGGCTGGGCGGGCGGCTGGATGCGACAAACATCGTCACGCCGCTGGCCAGCGTCATCACGAACATCGCGCTCGATCACCACCAGTGGCTCGGCGACACGCTGGCGAAGATCGCGGCGGAGAAGGCGGGCATCATCAAGCCAGGCGTGCCAGTGCTGACGGCGGCGGATGTGGCTGAGGCGGTGGCGGTGATCCGTGGGGTAGCGGAGAAGCAAGGAGCGCCGCTCACGCTCGTCACCGACGAACTCAACGCCGGCTCGGAGATCGGCACTCCGCTGCGACTGCCGCTGCGCGGAGCGCACCAGAGGCGGAACGCGGCGCTGGCGGTGGCAGTGGTGCGGAGGTTGCAGGACAAGTTGCCGGTGAGCGAAGCCGCGCTGCGGCGCGGGCTGGAGTCGGTGTGGTGGGCGGGACGATTACAGGTGGCGCACGTAGGCGGGCGGGAGTTCATCCTGGATGGCGCGCACAACTTGGATGGAGTTCGCGCGTTGCTGTCGGCGATGCAAACCGAGTTTGGCGGCCAGCCCTTCGCGCTCGTGCTAGGGATGCTCGCGGACAAGGACTGCGAACTGATGTGTCGCGAGCTGGCTCCGCTGGCGGAACGCATCGCGGCAGTGAGAGTGGCGAGCAACCGCTCGATGGAGCCGGCGGTTCTGGCGGAGCTTTGCCGACACGCGAATCCGGCAGCCCTCGTCACAGCCCATGAGTCGGCTCGTGATGCGATAGCGGCTTTGAAGGACGAGCCGCGTGTGCTCATCGCGGGGTCGCTCTACTTGGTCGGCGAGGCTATGGAGCGGCTGGGCCTGGACGCAGGAGCGGGGGAGCGGGGATTGAACGAGTGGCAGGCACCGAGCTGTAGCGGCGGTCTGTGACCGGGGATCGGTCGTTGCTTGCGCTGGAAGCACGGCGGTCACAGACCACCGCCACAATTCAGAACCGGATGTTCAAATTCAGCCCGCCGCCGATGTCGAACTTCTGGTAATCCGGCACGATGGGGGCGTCGGAGTCCTTGATCTCGTAGGAGAGGAAGCCACGCAGGCTGACGTTTTCGCGCAGCGTGACGTAGGCGGAGAGGCCGGCACTGTGGAGATAATCGAAGCGCGCGGACTGGCTGCCGTAGCGCGTGAGCAGCACACGATAGTAGGGCTGCACCGCCAGCTTCGGTCCGAAGACGTGCGTGTAGGCGGCGAGGAAGGAATTGTCCAACCGGTCGTTCGTGTTGCGCGGGGCGGGCGGGGCGGAGGTCAGCGCGTCGGGCGAATCGGTGAAGTGGTAGTTCATCTGCCACGCGAAGGTGAGGGACTTGGTCTCGCTGAAGGAGACGTTGCGCGTCACTCCGACACGCGGCACCCACTCGCTGTAGAACTGCCGGTAAGTCGTGTAGCTCGGCGCGTGGTTGATGAGGCGCGACCACTCGACGCCGGCCTCGGCAGTCCAGTTCTGACGGAACGCCCACCGCGCCTCGCCGAAGACCGCTTGCAGGTCGAAATCGTTGTCGCCCTTTGTCGCGGGGCGGTCGCCGAGGCCGTAGTTGAACCACTGATGGCGGAAGCCCGCGCGCGGAGCAACGGCGCCGCGTCCGGTCTGGATGGCTGGCGGCGCGTAGGCGATCTGCGCCGTGTTGACGAAGAGCGAGGTGCCGGCGGCGTCCTCGGCGAGGTTCTGGTTCGAGGTGAAGAAGAACTGGCTGTCCACGGACACCTCGAAGAGGGTGCGCTTCTGCTTCACCTTGAGAATGGACTGCGGGCCGACGTCCTTCAGCTCGCCCTGGAAAAGTTCCGGCGCGTCCAGTTCGGCGCTGCCGGGCCTGGTGGCTTCGCGAAGTTTTTTGTCCAGCTCCTGCGCGCGCTTGATGGAGTCGGCCTGATCCACGCGCGGCGGGGTCTGGGCGGGGGCGGTCACGACGCCGGCTAGGCACGCGGCCCCGGCGACTAGCGGAAGGGAATGGCGCTTCATGCGGAAAGGAGGGAGGGCGATTTGAGAATTACGGCGGGCGGACGCCGATGGTGATGTTGCCACCGACGAAGAGCTGCGCGGGACTGCCGTTGTAGTTGACGTTGAGAATGAAGTTGACGTGGCCGGGCACGGAGGCCGCGCCGGTGTTGGGGTTGGCGGCGAGCAGCCCGTTCTGTGAGTAGAGCCGCACAGTGCTGCCGTTTTGGAAGTCTATGTTCGAGAGGTTCACCGTGCGCGCGCTCAGGGAGATGTCCGCGACGTTGGCGAAGGTGGGGCCGTTGACCGTGAGCGTGTCGCCCGCGCTGAATGTGGCCGCGATTGTCGGCGACATGGATGCGCCGGTGAAGGAGCCGCTCGCGACGGCGATGTTCTGCACGGCATTGACGTTGAGCGTGGTGAAGCCGCGCACGACCGGGCTGGTGAGGGTCGCGTCGCGCGACGCGGTCATCTGCACGGTGTTCCCCTGAAACTGCGCGCTGCTGCCGACGAAGATGTCGCGTCCGGCAGTCGTTTGCAGCGTGCCGCCCGCCCCAGAGACGGTGTAGGAGCCGGCGGCCACCGTCACGTCCTGTTGGGAGTTGAGATTCAAAAGCGTCGTGGCCGAAGCGGTCGTGTCGTGCAGATCGGATGATGTGTTCGCCTCAAGGCTGACGATGTTGCCGCTGATGCTGGTGAAGCCGCTGGTGTTCAACTCCGTGCCATAGGCGCTGACGTGTGCGGTGCCGGTGACGTTGTAGGAACCGCCGTTCAGACTGACCGTCGCACCCTCCAGCAACATGGACGGCGTGCGGTTGACGGCGCCTCCCGTCAGGTCCAGGACCGTGCCCGCGTTGAGGTGAAGCTGGCCGCCGGAGTTTTCGAGGCTGACGTTGTTCAGGCTCATCGTGCCGCCGGTGAGGAGATGCAGGTTTCCAATGTGAAAGGCGTTGATGGACGCGCCCGAGGGGATGGTGAGGCCGAACTTCCCGGCCAGCCGCACGTCCTGGAGCTGCGACATGCCCACGACGGGGAGCGTGGCGGTGAGCTGGAGCGAGGCGGACTGGATGTAGAGATACTCGGTCGCGCCGATGTTGAAATCTGTCTGGTTGAGGTAGGAGGTGAAATCAAGCGCAGTGACGGTCGAGGCAATGGTGATGTTCCGGCCCACGACACCGCTGAAATTCAACGACCCGAGAATTGGTATCTCGAACGGCACGCGATCCAGAAACAAGTGCGCGGCGGTCGCGCCGGGGTCGGCGACACCCGTCATGAGGTTGGCGGGCGTGATCTCCAAGTTGGTGCGCTTGGCGATGGCCAGCCGGTCCTCGCGGACTTCCACGGCCTGCTCGATGACGGTGGAATCCACCGTGGCAACCGTCTCCTCAGTGGCTTGGTTGCCGATGAGGATGCGCGTGTCCTCCGCGACGCCTGCGACGATGAGCGCGACTTGGCGTTCGATGGCGGCTTGAATGACCGGCTTGGATGGCAGCTCCTGCTCGAAGCCCTGCACGAGGCGGGAGCTTTCCACGAGCTTGCTCAGGTTGATGTTCAACTGCGGGCCGAACCGCTGCGAGCCGGGCAGGACGAACGTGACCTGGCCGGCGGTAAGGATGCGGAAGTTGCCGTTGGGCAGAGTGATTTGCCCGCGCCCCTCGAGCACGATGGCCTTGAACCCGCCGCCCGCCGTCGCGGTGACGACGATGGTGGTGCCGAGAACCGAAGCCGAAGCGGCCTTTGTTTTCACAGTGCCGCCGCCCTTTCCCTTCGGGGAATGGAAGAGGACGCTGCCTTGCTCCAGATTGAGTTCCCGTCCTTTGCCACTGAAGGAGAAGATTGTGTTCGCCCCGATGCGTGTGACGGTTTTGTCGGCCGCGACCAATTCCGCCAGCGAGTCCGGACCGGTCTGGATGATGTCGGGGTTGATGAACCGGTCGTTGAGCTTGGCCTTGGCGGTGGACTTGGTGCCGCCGGAGACGACAGTCACATCCTTGATGACTTGCGTGAACATCGCCTCGCGCAAATCAGCCGCGAACACGGCTGGAGCAAACAGGAGAGCTGCGAGAGTCGAAAATCGTGTCGTCATAACTGTTCTTTCCCTTGACCCCGGGCGCATTGGTGAGGCGGAATGTGTCTGAAATTTCACCACCCGACAAGCTCAAAGCTCCCCGTCATGCAAGAAGAAGGACTGCTCCGCCGCCGATTGAGGCTGGCGCTCATTTGCATCGTGGCAACGGGCGTCATCCTCGCACTGGAGGGCCGGTTCGCGCTGTTCAACGAGGCGGAATCCTACACGCAGGACTTGCTCACGCGCCGGGGCAAGCTCACGCCGGCGGACCCAAGGCTGGTCTTTGTGGGCATCAACAAGCCGAACTATAAAGGCAATTTCACGCCCGAGGAGGAGGAGGCCCTGCCCGTTGCCAAGCTGCTGGGCGGCGGCTTCCCGTGGACACGGCAGGTCTGGGCGGAACTCGTCGAGAAGCTGATGCAATCTGGGGCGCGGTTGGTGGTGCTCGACATCGTGTTCGCCTCCGAGGGAGTGGGTGATGCCTTGTTCGCCGATGTGCTCAAACGCTACCCCGACCGGGTTGTCCTGGGCTGGAACGCGCTCGAAGAAAACGGCGAATTCACATTCGTCTTCCCGAACCGTTCGCTCATCCCGAGCGACGACAGCCGGTTCGATGCGCGCGTCGGCTTCGTCGCCATCTGGGGTGATGGCGATGGAGTGGTGCGCCGGGGCTACTACCGAATGACCATGTCTGACATTTACGAGCGTGTCTCGAACAAGGAAGTCGAAATCGGCAAAGACCAGGTGGTGGAATCCCTTTCAGCCCGGACGCTGCGCGCCTTGGGCGAGGCGGACAAGCTCCCAGCGCTCGGCCAGTGGCCACTCATCCGCTACACCGGCAAACCCGACACGGGCTTCCGGGAGATTTCCCTCTGCGACATCTTCCTTCCCAACACTTGGAAGCAGAACTATGGCGGCGGCGCTTTCTTCAAGGACAAGATTGTCCTCGTCGGCCCCACTGCAAACATCTTCCAGGACATGCATACTTCCCCCTTCGTTCCGGCGCGAATGAAGGGGCCGGAAGTCCACTTGAACCTCATCAACGCCGCCCTGAACCGCGCTTACATCCAAGCGACCAGCTATCGCACCAACCTCTACATCGTCGCATGCACTGGCCTGCTGGCGATCTCCCTATGCCTGACCATCAAGTCGCCAATTCGTCGCCTCCTTGTAATCGCGGCGTTGTCCCTCCTGCACCTTTTCGGATTCGCACAGTGGCTGTTCGATGCTCGCAGCCTCCTCGTGCCCGCCTTCACTCCGCTGCTTGTGCTCAACCTCTCGGGCATCGGTGCCCTGGGCTACGAGTTCACTGTGGAACTGCTCGCCCGGCGTAAACTCCGCGCCACCATGGACCTCTACTTCTCCCCCAAGGTCAGCGCCTACGTGCTCGCCAACCCCGGCTCGATGGAGGCGCGTTCCGCAGAGGTCACGCTGCTTCTCACCGACTTGCGCAACTCCACGCCGCTCGCGGAGATGCTCGGGCCGTCCGGCATGTTCAGCCTCCTCAACCACGTCTTCGAGGTGGAGACGAACGCCGTGATGGCCGAGGACGGCGCGCTCGAACACTTCCTTGGCGACCAGTTCCTCACCTACTGGGGCGCGCCGTTGCCGCAGCCGGAGGGGCCGAACCAGGCTTTGCGCGCCGCGATGCAGCTCATCAAGGGCATGGAGGTTGTGAAGGACGCCCTGTCGCCTGATGCCAAGGCGCTCTTCGGCTACGGCGTCGCGCTGCACTGTGGCTCCGTGCTCTTCGGAAACAAAGGCTCCGCCAAGCGCCTCGACTTCGGCCTCGTCGGCGACACGGTGAACGAGGCCGCGCGCATCGAGTCGCTCACGAAGTATTACCACGTCACGCTCCTGGTCTCGCGCGAGTGCTTCGTCCAGCTCACCAACCCCGGCCTGCACCGCCTGCTCGACCGCGCCATCGTCAAGGGCAAGTCCAAGCCGGTGGAGCTGTTCGAGATCGAGAACCCGCGCACGCCGCCGAACTACGGCGAGTTGGTGAAGGCTTGGGACATCGCCTTCGCCGACTACACCGCAGGGAAGTTCGCCGAGGCACGGCCCGCCTTCGCGAAGCTCGCCGAGCAGTTCGACGACGGCCCCAGCAAGCTCATGGTTCACCGCTGCGAGGAGCTGGCTGCCCACCCGCCCGCTGACTGGCTTGGCGTGTGGAAGATGGAGAGCAAGTAGCGAGGGGGCGCAGGGGAGATCAGGATTTAGATCAGGATGAGGAGCAGGGGCGAGGTTTGCCGACGCATTCCGTCCTGCTCGTAATCCTGTCCTAATCTTGCTCCTCCTCCAGTCCCTGCTTGAATTCCCCAGCTCGCTCTGTCATCAAATCGCCCGCTGATGTTCAAACGCGCCGCCAAAGTTGCAGTGATTCTGGCCGTCGCCCTCTCCATAGGGCTGCACTGGGCACTGCTCCAATCCGTCGCGTGGACAGGCATGTTCGTCAGCTTCGCGCAGCAAACCACGCTGCGGGAGGCGTTCACAAAAACCTTCGACGGCAAGAATCCCTGCCGCATCTGCAAGCTCGTCCGCGCCGGGCAGCAGTCCGAGAAGGCCAAGGAGTCGCTCCTGCCGCTCGTGAAGATCGAGTCGCTCCCGTGCGCCGCCGTGTTTGTCCTCACGCCGCTTGCCCCGCTTTCCCCTCGGTCTGCTCCTGACCAAGCCGCGTCCCCGCGCGCCGAGTCGCCTCCCATCCCTCCGCCTCGAGCGGCCTAGTCTCTTCTCCCAAGCCCGCGTGAAGCCGGGCTGTGGCCTGCCGTCTGGCGTGGCCGATTGAACAGCCCTTTTCACGCGGACCCTCGCCCGGCCTTTGCGCTGGGCGGCTGTAAACCAATTGGGCGGAGAGGCGAAAGTTCCAAGCGTGGACCTTGAAGATATCTTCCCTGTCCGAGCCTGGTTCCTCCTGCCGCCTCTCTCTCCTTCCATTTTAACAACGCTGCGGCTTGTGCTCGCAGCAAGCAGGAAAAGCAGAAGTGAAAAAATTTGGGATGCGGGATCTGATGCGCTTGCGAGTGGTTCGTTTGCCTGACCCACCCGACAGCGGCACCACATCAGTCCCGCATCCCTTAGCTGAACACGCAGATTGACGTATGAAACTTGAAAGCAATCAACAGAAACCTAGCGCCCCCGCCACGCCGCCGCACCAGGGCCAACTGGCGATGGGCTTCACCCTGATCGAGCTGCTGGTGGTCATCGCCATCATCGCCATCCTCGCGGGAATGCTCCTGCCCGCGCTGGCCAAAGCGAAGGAGAAGACCAAGGGCGTCCGCTGCCTCAGCAACACCCGGCAGCTCGCCATGGCGAGCATACTCTACGCCGAGGACTTCAGCAGGCATGTGCTCTTCGTCACCGGGACGGATCGCAAAGTATTGCTCTATCCCTATCTCAAGCAGGGCCAGAACAACGCTGACACAGCAGATGGCCAGGTCTGGAACTGCCCCAGCAACCAGCGCCAGCAACTCGTCTCCGCCGGCTACGGCTTGAACTCGCTGCTGAACAACGTGTTCGTGTCTATCATTCGCAACCCGACGGAGACGGTGGACATCGCCGATGCCGGCATCAACAACGTCGTGGGCGGCCTGCCGACCTACATTCTCTCAACCCATGTGATGCCGCCGTCCACGGCGCAGAATGCCTCGCTCGGCCGGCCCAACCCGCGCCATCAGGACGGCAAGGCCGTGAACATCGGCTTCATGGACGGGCACGCCGCCGCCACGTTGCTCGCCGCGCCATTCTATCCGGGCCACGCGGGCGTCTGGCTGGGCAACGGCATCACTGATCCTGCCGATCCCAACTACAAAGACCAGTTGTGGGACACGTTCTGAGCCGCTTGGCCGCAACCATTACAGCTTTGAATTGTAATCCCGCCCGCGCATCCAATGCCTGACAAAAAACTTCCCCGACCAACCGCGCCGCCCGAGCGACGCGGCCACTGCGGGGCATCCGCACCAAACACACAGCAGCACCAAACACACACAATGAAAGAAACCACCAAGACAGCGCTACGCGCCACGGCCGTTCTGGCCGTCGCGCTCGGCTTGTGCGTCACCGGCCTCACCGCCGCCGACGGCAAGAGTCCCATCAAGGACACGATGCAGAAATACCACAAGGCGCCCAAGGGCACTGATCCGACCTGCAAGAAGGCCGGGGCCGGCCAGTGCTCGAAGGAAGAGCTTGCCGGCATGGTCGCCGCCTACAAGGCGATGTGCGCCGCCAAGCCCCCGCAGGGCGACCAGGCCAAGTGGGTCAAGCTCTGCACCGACCTCGCCAACGCCACCGCAGCCCTCGAAAAGGGCGAGGCTGGCGCGGCGGACAAATACAAGGCCGCAGTGAACTGCAAGACCTGCCACGACGAGTTCCGGCCGGCCAAGAAGTAAAATCCTCGCTCCCGCCCGCGCCCGCCGGAGCCATCCGCTCTGGCGGGCGCGGTGCTTTTTCCGGAGTCCCGCCTTCAGGCGGCTGGCCATGCGGCCCCTTGAAGGCAGTCTTCCCAAACACTTTCCGATCACCATGCCATTCCCACCCGCTCGCTTCCTCGCCACCGCACTCGTCGCGTCGCTCGTCTTAGTCGCCTGCAAGCCGACGTCCCCTGCCCCGTCTGTGCCCGCGCCGCCAAAAACCACGGCGACAACGACCGCACCGACGACCAATGCTTCGGACAGCCACGCCGGACACGCCGGACACGGCAAGGGCAAGCAGGACGTGACCCGCTGGGGCGTGGACAGTCTCGACGTGGCGGTGGACGGCAACGCGATTCATCTCCTCCTCGCTGACTACGCCACCAACTCCAAAACTCCGGCGCTCCTCCACCTGCGCTCGACCGACGCCGGAGCCAACTGGTCGAAGCCTGTCCGCGTGGACGCCGGGGCCGCAGTCCCGCACCAGCCGCATCGCGGGCAGGACGCGCAAATCGCGGTCAGTGGCGCAAAGCTGGTTGCGATTTGGACTTCGTCGGGCACGGGCTTCAACGGGCGTGGCCCGATCGCCACCGCGATTTCCTCCGACGGCGGCGCGACGTGGCAGCCCGGCCCCAATCCCGCCGATGACGCCAGCCAGGGCGACCACAGCTTCGTGGACTGCGCGACGGATGCCCACGGCACCTTCCACCTCGTATGGCTCGACAGCCGGAGCACCAACAAGAGCAAAGGACTGCGCTACACGAGTTCCAAGGACGGCGGCAAGTCGTGGAGCAGGAACGCCACGCTCAAGCCCGAGACGTGCGAGTGCTGCTGGAACACGCTCGCCGTCGGCACGGACGGCTCCGTCCACGCGCTCTTCCGCGACAAGAACCCGCGCGACATGGCGGTGATCTCCTCGACCGACCGCGGCGCGCACTGGAGCGACCCCGCAAAGGTCGGGCGCTTCAACTGGGACTTCGCCGGTTGTCCGCACGTCGGCGGCGGCTTGATCGTGCGCGGCTCCACGTTGCACGCGCTCGTGTGGACCGGAGCGACGGGCCAGAGCGGCGCGTATCATCTTTCCTCCATCGACCAAGGCCAGTCGTGGTCCGCCCCGCAACGTCTTGGCGATGCCGATGCACGGCGCGGCGACCTCGCCAGCACCGGCGCGCAAAGTCTCGCCGCCGTCTGGGATCGCGTGACCGATGGCGAGAGCAACATCTTCGCTGCGACTTCGTCCAACGGCGGCAAAACGTGGACTGAGCCAAAGCAACTTTCCGCCAAGGGCATCAACGCCGCCTATCCGCGCGTCGTCGCCGTGTCCGGCGGCTACCGCGTCTTCTGGACCGAGTCCATCAC
>JBEBFV010000156.1:0-12303 GCA_040081795.1 Limisphaerales bacterium
TCGTCACCTGGCAGACCGAGGCCATGCTCCGCAAATACCAGGCCGCCGCCTACAACAACGCCGCCGATGACTTCGACGCCAGCGGCACCGTGGGCGACGTCGGCCTCGTCGGTTTCGCCGACGAGCCGGACGTCTTCGGTGACGGCTCCATCCGCTTCGTGCCGCGCGAGACGTTGACCGACCACGGCTTCTACACGCAGCTCACCTACGGCTTTCGGCCCGGCTGGGTCGCGGGCGCACGCTGGGACTACGTCACCAGCAACCGCGCGCAATACGAAAACCTCTTCGGCATTGACCCGCAGCGCGACACCCGCTGGCGGCTCTCGCCGAACCTCACCTGGTATCCGAGCGAGTTCTCCAAGATTCGCCTCCAATACAACTACGACGACCGGAAGAACGTTGGCATAGACCACTCCATCTGGCTCCAGTTCGAGTTCCTGCTTGGCAGCCACAGCGCGCACAAGTTCTGACCTCAACTCACCCGGACATGAAAAAATTCTTCTCCCTGCTCGCAGCCCTCGCGCTGCTCACGGGCGCGGCCCACGCCAAGCTCAATGTCGTCGCCTCGCTGCCAGACTTCGCCTCGCTCGCCGAGGACATCGGTGGCGACAAAGTCAAAGTCACCAGCCTCGCCAGGGGCACCGAGGACGCGCACTTCGTGGACGCCAAGCCCAGCTTTATCCGCGCGCTCAACCAGGCCGACGCGCTCATCGAGGGCGGAGCGGAATTGGAGCAGGGCTGGCTGCCGCCGCTTGTCCAAAACGCGCGCAACCCGCGCATCCTGCCGAACGCCGCCGGCCACATCGTGCTCGCGCGCGGCCTCAAGCTGCTCGACGTGCCGACGAAGCTCGACCGCTCGCAGGGCGACGTGCATGCCGCCGGCAACCCGCACTTCAACCTCGACCCGGCGAACTTCCGGGCGATGGCCGCGACCATCGCCGAAGCCTTCGCGAGGCTCGACGCCGCCAACGCGCCGCACTACGCCGCGAACCTGAAGCGGTTCAACGAGCGGCTCGCCGGCAGGCTGGCGGATTGGGACAAGCTGGCCGTCCCGTTGCGCGGCGTGAAGGTCATCACCTACCACAAATCCTTCGACTACCTCGCCGCACGCTACGGCCTCGTAGTCTTCGGCCAGATTGAGCCCAAGCCCGGCATCGAGCCAACGCCCACGCACATCAACGCGCTCATCCCGCAGGCAAAATCCGCCGGCGTGAAGCTCGTGCTCATGGAGCCGAACCGCGCCCGCAAGACGCCGCAGTTCGTGGCGGACTCCATCGGTGCGCGGCTCGTGGTCTGCCCCGGCCTCGTGGGTGGTGCGCCCGAGGCGAAGTCTTGTTTCGAGTTGATTGAGTTCGACCTCCGTGCGCTGCTCAAGGGACTTCAGCCGTGAGCAGCAACAGCGAATACCCGTGGGCACGACTCGCCGACGCCGCCGTGGGCTACGACGGCAAGCCCGTGCTGCGCGGGCTGACGCTCGACCTGCCGCGCGGGCGCTTCACCGCAATGGTCGGCGAGAACGGCTCGGGCAAAACCACTTTGCTCAAGACGCTCGCGGGCATCCTGCCGCCAGTGTCGGGCCGCGTGGAATTCTCCGGAGCGAACGGCGCGCCGCCCGTGCTCGGCTACGTGCCGCAACGCGACAGCCTGGACCCGCTCTGGCCGCTCTCGGCCTTCGAGGTCGCGCTGATGGGCACTTACGGCCGGCTCGGCGCGGGCAAGGGCGCGGGTGAAACCGAACGGCAGCTTGCTCACGAGTGTCTGGCGAAGACCGGCGCGGCGGAGTTGGAGCGAAAGGCTTTTTCGGTTTTGTCCGGCGGGCAGAAGCAGCGCGTGCTCATCGCTCGCGCGCTCGCGACACAGCCGGACGTTCTCCTGCTCGACGAACCGACGGCGGGCATTGACCCCGAGACGACGCAGGCCGTGATGGAGATGCTCTCCCGCCTGCACCGCGAGAAACAGCTCACCATCCTCATGGTCAACCACGACCTCCCGCTGGCGCGCAAGCACGCCACCGATGTGCTGCGGGTGGGCGATGGGAAGGTGAGCTTCGAGAAATGACCAATGCCCAATGACGCAATGACCAATCAATGCCCAATGACCAAGGACCGAGCCGCTCGCGCAGGTTGGTGCCCCTTCATCCATTGGGCATTCGTCATTGGGCATTCATTGGGCCTTGGACCTTGGACCTTGGTCATTCCCGCAGCATGAACGTCCTCACCGAAGTCCTCTCGCCGTCGTTCCTGCTGCGGGACGCGCTCCACACGAGCATCATCATCGGGCTGGCGTGTCCGGTGGTGGGCGTGTTCCTCGTGCTGCGGCGGATGGTCTTCATGGGCGTGGCGCTGCCGCAGATTTCCTCGACCGGCGTGGCGCTGGCGCTCTCGCTGCACGCGCTCGGGCACATTCACCTGGAGCACGGCACGCTGGACGAGCATTCGCTCGCGTTCGTCGGCGCGCTGACCTTCTCCATCCTCGCCGTGACCGTGCTGGCGTTTCTGGAGCGGCGACGCGTGGCGTGGAACGAGGCGCGCATCGGCGCGCTCTACGTGCTGTCCACCGCCGCAAGCCTGCTCCTGCTGGCGAAATGCCCCACCGCCGAGCGCGGCTGGCTGAACCTCTTCAAGGGCGAAATCATCGCCATCTCGAATTCCGACCTGAAGCTCACACTCGGCGCGTTTGCAGGCGTGCTCTTCCTGCTCTGGCTGTTCCGCAAGGAAATCATCCTCGTCTCCTACGACCGTGAGCTGGCGATGACATTGCGCAAGGCGGTGTTCGGCTGGGACCTGTTGCTCTACCTGCTCATCGGCCTGGCCATCTCAGTCGCCGTCATCGCGGTCGGGCCGCTGGTGACGTTTGGTTTTCTGCTGCTGCCACCGCTGGCGGTGCGGCCCTTCGCGGGGACCATGCGGCAGTTCGTCGTCGCGTCGAGCGTGCTGGGCGGACTCGCTTCGGTCGTTGGCTTCGTGCTGGCGTATCATTGGGACCTGCCCGTCGGCCCGACGGACGTGGCGCTGCTGGGCGTCGTGTGCGGGCTGGGCAACGGCGTGCAGTGGCTGCGCAGCCGGGCGTTGTTCTCCCCGTAGAATCCCGGAACTGGTGAAGCGCCGCGCGCTACAGCCGCTTGACGCGTGCGGCCTGGATGACCCACTCGGCCTTGTGCGCACCGAGGCCGAGCTGACCGGGTTCCAGGCCGGTGAAACGGCCGTTCATGCTCAGCGCCGTTGGCAGACCGGTCCACCGGTAGAGCGGGCGCTCATCGAGCTGCACTTCGATGCTTGCGGTGACGGGACCGACGCGCACGATGAGATCGAGCTGGTGCGCCTCCGAATCCTTCACCTGCAAGCCCAGGACGGCGTTGGCCTGCTGTTGGTCACCTTTGCCATCCACGTAGTGGAGGCCCGACACATATCCAGCCCTAGGATAGCCATCGAGCATGAAGCCGGTCTGCCGGCCTGCAACCGGGAAAAAGACGGTGAGCGATTCCGTAGGACTGAGACGGCGCACTTTGAGCATCAGGTGATAGCTGGCGTGGGCAAAGTTGCCGGGCAAAGGCACCGTCGCATACATGCGGTCGGGGCTCCGCAGGCTGCCGTTGTCGAAGACCCAGCCCTGACCATTGGTGGCGACGTCGTCGGGCTTGAGCTGCGCGAGGAGAAACTCCCATTCGCCGCGGGTGCCGGCGGGCGCGGACGTCGTGCGGGTGTTAAACGAGCGCGGTTCCCAGACGCGCACGGAGCGGTCAATGCCGATGCTTGCAAGACGCTTGCCGCCGGGACTCCAGGCCAGGCTGATCGGAATCACCTGTGGCCCGCGCATCTCCTCGAGCAGCGCACCCGTCTCGAAGTTCCAGACGCGCATCGTGAGATCGTCCGATGCGGTGGCGATGACTGTTTCGCTCGGGTGGAAGGCGAGAGCGGTGATGCCGTCATCGTGCGCGCGGAACTCGCGGCGCACCGCGAGCGTCTCAGGGTCGCGCAGACGGACGAGCTTGTCCTGCCCGGCCTCACCGATGAGCCGCCCGCCGGGGGCGACGGCGAGTGCTAGGACGCGCGCGGTGTTGGTGGCGGAACGGAGCGTCTGACCGGTGTTGGCGTCGGCAATGGCCAGCAGCGAGAACTCCTTCTCGTGCGTGACCGTGACCAGGCGGTTCGATGAAACCCAGTGTCCGTCAAACAAGCCACTGGGCGCGCGGGCAGTGTGGGCGCTGAGTTGCTTCCCCGTGGCTGCGTCGAGCAAGTGCGACCCAGTCCAGACGCGGTCGCCAGCGGGGCTCAAGCGCATGAACCGCGGGGTGGGGTCCGGCTTCCAACGTGCGATTTCCTTCACGGCGGGGCCATCGCGTTGCAGCAGGAAAAAATCAAACTGCCCGGACAGACCGCCGGCCAGGGCAAAGCGGCCGTCGGCACTGAGGCTGGCGATTGGGCGCTGCGACTGGCTGCCAGCACGCCAGAGAATCCTCTCGCCGCCGCTGGCCGCGAGTTGTGAGACGCAGGGCAGTCCTCGAGTGTCGAAGTAGAGCAGCGTGTCTTCACCGCCCCAAAAGCTCACCCACGGCCGGTTCACGGAAGCGGGCAGACTCCATTGCGGCTCGATCTGCGTGAGGTCCCAGGACCTGGTCTGTTCGCCGATCACGACGAGTTCGCTCGAAACCGGATGAATGCTGGAGTGGGTGGGCAGCGCATCCGCGCCGAGCAGGGCCTGCAAATGGTAGCCGCTGCGCGCGTCCCAGACGCGGACATGGTTGTAGGAGCGGTTGTCCGGATACGTGAGCGTGACGAGGCGGCGGTTGTCCGGGGTGAAGTGCAGCTGGCGGATGGAGCAACCCGCCGCGCGGAAGTCCAATGTGAGCTGGCCATCCTTAAGGCGCGCACACCGGATGCCGCCCTGCTCGTCTCCGTATGCCGCGAATTCGCCATCTTGACTCACGGCGATGGAATGCACGAAGGGTCCGCTGTCCGGCAGCGCGCGGATTTCGCGGCCATCATTGGCATCGAGCAAAACCACGCTGGAAGAGCCGGAAGCGACCACCACCGACCGTCCGGAGGGATGCAAGGCGGCGCGGGTCCAGGTTGAGGGCGTGGCGAAAGTCCACGCCACCGCGCCGGTCTGCGCGTCGCGCATGACCAACTTCCCCCGCTCCCCCTGCTGGCTCACATTGACCAGCAACCGGCCGCCTGCCGGACTGAACTCCAGGGCGTGCGTCGTTGGTGCCTCCCACTCGCGGAGCTTGCGACCGTCGCGCGTGCTGTGAAAGGCGATCTTCGCGACAGTCTGGTGGCCGACGGCCAACTCCTCGCCGTTGTGAGAGAACGCGAGCGAATACAGTCCGCTGCGGGTGGAGCCGAGGCCGCTGCGAAACTCCAGCAACCGCGTCCCGGTGGTCGCTTCCACGAGCGAGATAAAGTCGTCCTGGCCAGCAATGGCGAAAACCCCGGCCCGCTGCGGATGCGCGGCGACTCCGCGAATCACCGCAGTGTTCACAGAGCGCAGGGTTGCGATCGAGGTGTCCGAACGTGCGAGCAGGTAGCCCCAGCTCGTGTCGCGCAAATCCTCCGGCACCGATCCCAGCGCTGCGCGAGCCGCCACGGTGTCGAGGTCGCGCAAGGCAGCATCGGCGAGCGCGGTTTGCGCCTTCGCGAGGGCGCGGCGGGTCAGTTCCTTCTCGGCGAGCGCGGACTGCTCGGCCGCGACGGCTTTCGTCTCGTTGGTCTTCGCCAGTTGTTCGCTGGCGACGGCGGCCAGCTCGCTGGTCCTCGCCGCAGCCGCGTTCTCCGTGGCCTTGCGCTCGCTGGAGATGACCTTCGCCATGAAGCCCATCGTGAGGAGCACGATCAAGGCTGCTGCTGCGGCGAGCGTCTTGTGGCGCTGGAGGAAGAGGCGGATGAGCCGCAGCGCGCCGGCGTGCTCCGCGCTGGTGGCGAAGCCCGCCTGATACGCCGCGATGTCGTCCGCGAGCTGCGCAACGGTCTGGTAACGCTCGGAGCGCGCGGTCTGCAACGCCTTCATCGCCACGGCGGAGAGCGCTTCCGGCACCATGCCGTCCGGCAGATGCGGGAGGCCGCTGGCCGCGCCCGGCGGCGCGATCTCGCCGCGACGGACTTTCGCGAGCAGCTCGTCCACGTCCTTGCCCTCGACCGGCGGATGCAACGTGAGCATCGCGTAGAGGACGCCGCCGAGCGAGTAGATGTCCGACCGCTCGTCCAGGTCCGCGTTGCGCCCGCCCGCCTGCTCGGGCGACATGTAGTTCGGCGTGCCCATCACCGTGCCTTCCAGCGTCAACTGCGTGCCGGTGACCGGGGTCGTCGCCAAATCCTGGATGCCGGAAAAAACCAGCGGCGTCTGGCTGGTGGCCGGCTCGGGCGTGGCCGGCGTGGGGAACTGCGTGGGCTGCTCGGCGGCGTCACGGGAAAGGACGGTTTGCTCCGCGGCAAGGACGATGGTGCCGGTCGGTCCGACCGTGCCCGCAGGTTGCACGGCGCTGACTGCCGCGCTGCCGGGCAGGAGCTTCGCGAGGCCCCAATCCATGACGAGCACCTCGCCGAACTCGCCCACCATGATGTTCTGCGGCTTGAGATCGCGATGGATGATGCCGCGCGAATGCGCAAAGGCGACGGCGTCGCAGGTCTTCTGGAAGATGGTCACCAGCGAACTGAGCGGATGCTTGGCGAGGGTCGCGGCGTCGCGGTTCTTGAGCTTGTGCAGGATGTCGTGGAGCGTGACGCCCTGCACGAGCTTCATCGTGTAAAAATGCCGCCCGTGCGGGTCCGTGCCGAGGTCGTGGACAGGGACGATGTTCGGGTGCGCGAGCTGGCCGAGCACTCGGGCCTCCTGCTGGAAACGCTGGGTCTCCTCCTCGCTGGCATCGTGGCGGAGCATGACCTTCATGGCCACGCTGCGGGCGAGCTTGTTGTCCCGCGCATCGAGCACCGCGCCCATGCCGCCGCGCGCGATCTCGCGGCCGGGGCGGTAGGAGGAGCCGGGGTTCATGCGTTGAGCATGAGGCTATCGAAACTTCACTTCGCGTCCAGCCGCTTCATGGCTTGGTGGCGGTCGCGGTCACATGGGCAACATCATAAACGCGCGTCGTGCGCTCCTGGCCGTCCACCATGAGGAGCTTTCCGTTCGGGCTGAACGAGAGCGTGACCGGGTTGCCGGCGAGGCCGAGGAAGTAATCCAGCAGCCTGCCCGTGCGGTGGTCCCAGACTTTCACCGAGCCGTCGGCGGAGGCGGTGGCGAGGATGGGCTGCTTCGGGTGGAAGGTCAGCGCGCCGATGTCGCTGTCGTGTGCGCGGAAGCCGGGCTGCTCGCGCAGCGTGTCCGCGTCGAAGAGATGCACGGCGCGGTCGCTGCCGCCGAGCGCGACGAGCTTCCGGTCAGGCGAAGCGGCGAGGGCCAGGACGTGGAAACGGTTGGTGGCCGCAAGGAGGGTTTTCCCGGTCGCGGCATCGAGCTGGCGGAGATGGAACTCGACGGCGTCGGCCTTGACGGTGTGCGGGGCGATGGCGACGAGGCGTCCGCCGGAGCCGGCAAACTCCGCGCGCAGGTAGCTGCCCACGACCGTAAACTGAGTCTGGCCACCTTTGGCGGAGATGATCTCCAGGTTGCCGTTGCGGAGCGTGGCCACGAGGCGGTCGCCATCCGCGTTGAAGGCCAGATGGATCGTCGGGGGGAATCCTTCGCGGTTGAGCTGCTCGGTGACCGTGCGGCCCTCGGTGCCAAACACCCGCAAGCGGAGCGTTTGATTCCGGGGGGCCGCCACCTGAACCGTCGCGAAACGCCCGGTGGCCGTGTGTGCGGTCACGATCCGGTCCTGCTGCATGGCGGGGCCGGGCAGTTCCGTCACCTTGCCGGGCGTGCTGAGATCGTAGCGGGCCAGCTCCCACGCCTTGCGCGCGACGAGCACGGTATCGGCAATGAACGCGCCGCCCCAAGCCTGCTCGGAGACGTGGGAGAACTTCACCAACTCGCGCCCGGCGGGGATGCGCCAGACGCGCACTGGATTGTCCTGCGTGATCAAGTGGCCGCTGGCCGGGTGGAACGCCCAGTTCACGGACGGCCCGGGATTCAGCCCCCCGAAGGTCGCGCGCAGCGTCAGGAACTCTGGATCCCACAGCCGGAAGAGCCAGCGGCCGGAGGCGATCTTGCCCTCCTCGCCCATCGTGAGCAGGTGGCCGTCAGCGGTCCACGCCATCGCCTCCAGCTTGCCGGCGTGAAGTTTGCCTTGCTGGATCACGGCTCCAGTGACGGTGCTGACCAGCATGACCTCGCCCTGCTGCGAGCCGATGGCGATGTGCTGGCCATCCGGGTGCAACGCCTGGCACAGCGCATAGATGGCGTGCTTGCTGATCTCGCGCCCGTCAGCGGCATCGTAAATCCAGCAGAAGCGTGCGCCACCGCCGCTGGAGGCGATGACGCGTCTTCCCTCCGGGTGGATGAGGACGTTGGCGAAGTTGGCGGCGCGCTTCTGCCAGCGCACGGTGCCGGTGCTGGTCTCGATCAGGGAGAGCTGGAGGCCGCCTTGCACGGGACCGCGCACGCCGCCGACGACCGCCATCAAGCTGCCGTCGTGGCCCAGGGCAATTTTCTGGACCCGCTCCGCCGCCAGCGTGAGCGACTTGCGGCGGGCGCCTGTGGCCGTGTCGTGCAGGTCCACCACCACGCCGGTGCCGCGGACGGCGAAGGTCTGGCCATCGCCCGAAAAGGCAAGCTCCTGCGGTCGCTGCTGGCCGGTCTTCACCGTGCGCAAAAGCCGACCCGTGGCCGCGTCCACGAAGCCGACATCGCCGCTGGCCTCCGCAAACGCGAACTGCCCCGGCTGGCCGGGCACGGCGCCGAATGGGCCGAACCGCTCGAAACCCGGCACGCGCAGGGGGCCGAGCGCACCGTCGCGCTTGGCGGAGAGGTAGGCCCATGTGGAGTCACGCTTGTCCGGCGGGCACGCGTCCAGCGCCTGCACCATGGCGGGAAAATCACCACCTCGGAACGCGGCCTCGGCCAGCGCGATCTGGGCCTGAGCGGAGGAAGCCCGCGCCTCCTTCTCCGCCTTGAGGGCCTTCTCCTTCTCGGTGATGGCTAGGTCCGCCGCGCGCGTGGCCTCGCGTTCCTTCGCACGCAGGCCGCCCACAAACACCGTCGTCAGCACGGCAATCACCGCCAGCGCCGCCGCCGCCGCGATGGTAACGCCCTTGTGCCGCTTGAGCAGCAGCACGAACTCCTCGGTCGTGCTCAAGTTTTCCGCGCTCGTCGCGAAGCCGCCTTGATACGCCTCGATGTCCGCCATGAGCTGCGCGACGGTTGCGTAACGGTCGGCGGGCTTGAGGGCCATTGCGCGCATGGTCACTGCGGAGAGCGACGCGGGCACCTTGCCGTCGGGGCAATGCGGCAGGCCGGTGACCTTCCGTGCGTCCGCGATCTCGCCGGTCACCGTGGCGGCAGCCGCGCTCTTCGTGTTGTATGTCGTCGGTGGCGTGATGATGCCGCTGATGACCTTCGCCAGGACTTCCTCGACCTTCTTGCCCTCGACCGGATGGCGCAGCGTGAGGATCGCGTAGAGGATGGCGCCCAGCGAATAAATGTCCGAGTGCGTGCCGATGTCGGCGAGCCGGCCCTCGGCCTGTTCCGGCGGCATGTATTGAGGCGAGCCCATCACCGCGCCTTCCATCGTGAGGTTGGCTCCGCCTGCGGCCATCTGCGAATCGCTCAACTCCTGAAAGCCTGCGATGCCCGCCGGCTTGACCTGCTTGTCCTCCAGCTTCGCCAACTGATGGTCGTCCAGGTGCTTCGCCAATCCCCAGTCCATCACGAGCACCTCGCCGAACTCGCCGACCATCACGTTCTCCGGCTTGAGGTCGCGATGGATGATGCGCTGGTGGTGCGAGAAGGCGATGGCGTCGCAGACCTTCCGGTAAATGGTCAGCAGCCGGTCCAGCGTGTAGTGCTGGATGGTGGGCGCGTCGCCCTTGCGGATGGCGGTGAGGATGGCGTGGAGCGTGCGCCCCTTGACCATCTTCATCGTGTAGAAGAGCTGGCCCGCGGCGTTGCGGCCCATCTCGTGGATGGGAACGATGTTCGGGTGTTCGAGCCGCGCGAGCACGAGCGCCTCGCGCACGAAGCGCTGCCGCGCGGTGTTCGAGCTTTCCCCGGACTCCAGCATGACCTTCATCGCCACCTCGCGGTCGAGGGCTGGCTCCTTCGCCTCAAGGATCGCGCCCATGCCGCCCTTGGCTATCTCCCGGCCCACGACATAGCGCTCGCTTGCTGGCGCGGCTTGCTCGATCGGCGCGGCTGGCTTTGCCTCGCCTCTCGCGGCCGAATCCGGTGCCAGCGTGGTGCCCACGGCCTCGTCTGCGACAACCCCCTCCACCGTCACCGTGACCGGCCCCACCAAGAAGGTCGCGGGGCAGGCGAGCTGCACCGGCTCGGCCAGCGCCTGCTCGTTCACGAACGTCCCCGCCGTGCTGTCGAGGTCCTCGAGAGTCAGGCCATCCTCGTCCAACGTGAGCCGGGCGTGGTTGCGGGAGATGGCGTCGGAGGGCACGCAGACCGCGCAGCCCGGATCGCGCCCGATGACGAACGAGCCAGTCCCGAGCACGAAGGAAACTTGCCGGCCTGACTCCAAAGTGGCGGTGACGCGATGCTGGCTCATGAGTCTGGGATGTTTGGCGCGGCGATTCTTCCGCCAAGCCGCAGCCAGTTCAAGCCTTGCCGCGCGACGCGCATCCCCCGTTGGAAATTGGGCTTCCCGCGTTTTCGCCCGCTGCTACTTTGGGTGCGTGCCTCTGCTCCGCATTCTCGTGGATGGCTACAGCCTCCTGCACGCCTGGCCGGAACTGGCCGAGGGCCGCGCGCGGCATTCCGCCGCCGCGCGCGAGGCGCTTATCCAGGAGCTGACCCACTACCACGACGCCACCGGCACGGCGCTCACGATCTTCTTCGACGGCGCGGGCGCGCCCAAGGGCACGCCGCAGACGCACTCCACGCGGCAGGTCGAGGTGCTCTACTCGCGCGCGGGCCAGACGGCGGACCAGATGATCGAGCGCGCGGCGTATCGCCTGAGCCAGCTTGGTGAGGTGATGGTGATCACGAACGACTACGCCGAGCGCGACACGGTGAATTCCTTTGGCGGCATGGCGCAAAGCTGCGAGAACTTCCTGCGCATGATGGGCGAAGCGAATCGTGACATGGCGATGGACTTGAAGGAGCACAACCGCCGCGAGCGCTCGCGCTTCAAGCAGCCGCACTGACATGAAGCGCGCGTGGCAAATCCTTTTGGCCCTGGCCCTCGCGGCGCAGGCCGCGCTCGCAGCCGCGCCCGCGTTCCCGAGGCCGACGGTCAGGATGATCCTGCCCATCCCGCCGGCCGGCCCCTCGCCCATCACGTCGGACTGCCGTTTCCTCTTCGTCGTGGACACTTCGTCCGCGATGCAGCGCTCCGCCGACGGCCTTTACCGGACCACGCACCGGCTCATCGCCAACGGTCTCGGCGGACGGATGCATGAGGGCGATGTCTTCACGGTCTGGACTTACGCGGACACGGTGCTGACGCGCGAGTTCCCGCTGAACGCCTGGACGCCGGACTTGAATGTCGCGCTGGCGAACCGCGCCTACGAGTTCCTCGCGCAGCAAAAGTTCCGTGGCAAATCCAACCTCCGCCCTGTCTTCGCCGAGCTGGGCCAGGCGCTCGCCATCACGACGAATCTGACCATCGTCCTCATCTCCGACGGCACGGACGTGATCGTGGGCACGCCGTTCGACCGGCCCATCAACGTCACCTACGGCAAGCGCGCCAGCGAGATGCGCTCCGCCAAGATGCCGTTCGTCACGGCGCTGGTGACGCGCGGCGGCGAGTTCACGCACTGGTCGGTGCGCGGCGGCCTGGAGGACATCGGGCTGCCGTTCCCGGAAAAGCCTGTGGTGCCCGTGCCGTTGATCGCGCAAGCGCTCGTGACTCCGGCCCCGACGCCAATTCCGATTCCAGTCGTCACGACTCCTCCTCCGCCCGTCGTCGTGACACCCAAGCCTGTCGCGCCGACGAACGCCCCGCCTCCCGTCGTCGTCACCACACCGGTTCCCAAGCCTCCGGTTCCCGCACTGCCGCCCACGCCGAAGCCGGTGGAGACAACCAAGGTCGCGCCGCCAGTCGCGATCAGCACCAACACCGTTCCCGCCAAGCCGCCGACAGCTCCCGCCCCAAAGCCTCCCGAACCCGCGCCCGTCGTCGTCACGAAGAAGGTCGAGCCGGTCCCGGTGCCAGCTCCAAGCAAACCGAACGCGCCCACTCCAGTCCCAGCGCCCACTCCAAAA
>JBEBFV010000584.1:0-3272 GCA_040081795.1 Limisphaerales bacterium
GCATCAGTTGCCGCTGTATGCCTACGTCGCCGAACTCGTCCGCCACGAACAGACCGCGCTGGACATCGTGCAGGAGACGTTCATCGCCGCCGCGCGCCATCTTGCCAGCCTGCGCGACGACGCCAAGTTCAGCTCGTGGCTCTTCGGCATCGCCCGGCAGAAATGCGCCCAGCACTGGCGCAAGCCCCCGCGCGACCACGAGCCTGTCGAGGAACTCGCCGACGTGCTGCCCGCCGACGCGGATGACCCGAGCGACTGGCTCATCCGCCGCGAGCGCGAGGAAGAATTCCTTGCCCACCTCGGCGAACTGCCCGAGCCGCAGCGCGAAGTCCTGTTGCTGCACTTCCTCGAAGACTTTTCCCTCGAAGAAATTGCCGAGATCACCAGCGCGCCCGTCGGCACGGTCAAGTCGCGGCTCCACTACGCGAAGCGCGCGCTGCGAAAACTGCTGGAAGACAAGTCCTAGCCACGAAAGGGCGAAAAGATGAAAGACCGAAACTTCCAACGTCCAACGCTCAACGCACAACCTTCAACGGGGACCAACGTAGCGGCTTTGAACGTTGAAAGTTGGAAGTTGAGCGTTGGACGTTTCCCCTCTTTCTCTGCGCCCTCTCCGCCCTTTCGCGGCTAATCTCATCCTCCCATGAAAACCCCGCGTGAACTGCTCCTGAAACGCCACGAAGCCGCGCTGCCCAAGCTCGACGCCCTCCGCACCCGTGCCGGCGATTTGCAATCGCCGTCCCCTGCTGTGGCGTCCTTGGCTTCGTCAACGGCTGCCGACGGCGACTGCAAGTCGCCGGCACGGGCCTCTGCCTCTCAACTCTCAACCTTCAACTCTCAACCAGTCTCCCTCTGGGAACGTCTCTTCGGGCCGAACCCGCTCGCGTGGGCCGGGCTGGCGGCGGTTTGGGTGGTGTTGCTCTCCGTCAACCGCAGCGGGAGCCAGCCGGCGAGTTCCGCTTCCATGGCGAACCGCGCCAGCCAGCCGAGCGAAGCCGCCGTGGCGGAAATTGTCCGCGAGAACCGGCGGCAGATGGCGGAGCTGCTCAACCTCGACGAACCGCAAGCCGCGCCGACACCGCGCAGCGAGTTGCACCCGAAGCGCAGCCAGCGCCGGGAAGATGTGGTGGTCGTATGAACACCGTAAGCCCTTTGGCTCGTGTAGTTGACCCCCTCCCATTAGCACCGGGCTTCAGCCCGGTTTGGACGGGAATAAGCATTGCAGCCGCTTCAGCGGCTTTAGCGTTCCACGAGGAAGCCGTTGAAACGGCTGCCACCTCGTTGCCGCGACGACACCCGGCTGAAGCCGGGTGCTAATGAGAGGGCGTGTCCAGAGCAGTCTGATTTATGAAAACCCTCTACTGGAAAACTCGACCGCTTCGCCGAAGCGCTTCCGGCGGACGCCGCCTGCACTGGCCCGGCCTAGCGCTCAACCTCGCGCTCGTCTTCACCCTCGTCACGCTGCTGCTCGGCGGCCTGGTGCTGGTGGGCCTGGATGGGAACTTCTCCGAGCTGTTCGGCCTCGCGGACGCGCTGCTGCCCATCATCATGACGTGGGCGCTGGCGCTGGCGGCGGTGGGCCTCGGTTACCGGCTCACGGTGCCGGCGGACCGCCTGCCGGGCGAGCAAGGCGAGCCACCCGCACAACGGACCACGCGCTGGTTCCACTGGGCTAACCTGCGCGCGGTGCTCTTCGGCGGGCTGGCGGCGGCGACGGTGCTGGCGGCGGCCTTCACGCTCTCGGGCTGGCAGGGCCGCCGCGCGTGGGAGGCGTATCGCGCCAAGGCGGAGAAGCGTGGCGTGGTGTTTGACTTGGAGAAGCTCATGCCGCCGCCCGTGCCCGACGCGGAGAACTTCGCCGCCACGCCGTTACTGCGACCGTTTCAGAGCGGCAATCCTGAATTTGACCGTCACCGTGCAGCCCATCAGAACAAGCTGCCTGACGCGCCTATCGCACTGATGGATTCGAGCAGCAAGGCGCCGTATCCAGCCGAGCACAACGATTTTCTTGGACGCCGCACCGACCTCTCGCTCTGGCAATCCTACTTCCGGAGTTCGACCAACTGGCCGCAATGGCCTGAGCCACGCACTCCTGAGCTGGATGTGCTCAGAGCATTGAGCCGATGGGACAGGGAAATCGCCGAACTGCATTCCGCCGCCGCCAGACCGAGGACGCGTTTCAACCTCCGCCTTACTGAGGACGGAGTCTCAACTTTGCTGACACATTTGTCCTGCCTCAAAGTCGCCTCTTTGGCAGTCAGGCTGCGTGCGGTGGCGGAAATCCGTGCTGGGCGAGCCGACGCAGCCTTTGCTGACGCGAATTTAGGGTTCCGCCTTAGCGACGCTCTGAAGGACGAACCTGTGCTCATCTCGCACCTGGTGCGGCTCGCTATACACACCGTCGCGCTCCGCACTGTGTGGGAAGGGCTGGCCGACCGCCGCTGGACGGACGCGCAATTGGCCCACTGGCAGACGGAACTGGCGAAGCGCAATTTCGCCGCCGAGCTGCGGCACGCGATGGCGGGCGAGCAAGCCTTCGGCAACCGCGCCATTGAGTTCATCCGACGAAGGCCCGAGATGCTTGATTCCCTTGGCAGCTTAGGAGACGGCGACACTTTCGTCGGCTCCACTCCATTCGGCAAGCAGCTGGCTCAACTCCCTCCTCGTGGTTGGCTGTGGGCGGAGCAAATCCATTACAACCAGATGTTCGACGACTATCTTTCGTCGGCACTGCCTGCCGGGCCGGGGTTGATCAACGCCGCCCTGATGCAACAACGAAGCGGGGCCATGAAGGACGAATTTCAGCGTGATGCGGGTGGTGTGAGAAGCATGCTCCGGCACCGTGTCCTTGCACGCATGCTTTTGCCCGCCCTGACCGGTGTCATGCCCAAAGCCTGTCGGTCCCAGGTGTTCACTCAACTCGCCATCACCGCCTGCGCGCTGGAGCGGCACCGGCTGGCGCGCGGGAGTTATCCCGAGTCGCTCGCCGCGCTCGCGCCGGAGTTCGGCCCGCTGCCGCCCGACCCTATGAGCGGCCAGCCCTTCCGCTACGAGCGCACGGCGGACGGTCGCTTCCGCCTCTGGTCCCTCGGCTGGAACGGCAAGGACGACGGCGGCACGGTGGCCCTGACCGGCACCCCGGCCAGCAAGAGCCGGAACATCAACTTCGAGCAGGGCGACTGGGTCTGGCCGGTGCCGCAGAAGTGAGCGTGCCGCCGAAGCACGGTCGCGTAGCGACCACCTGATGGTAGCCGTGGGTTTCAACCCACGGA
>JBEBFV010000585.1:0-3259 GCA_040081795.1 Limisphaerales bacterium
GTAGCGGCGGTCTGCGACCGCCGAGGTGGGGGGCCACAGCTGCCGATTCGGTCGGCGCTCACAGAGCGCCGCTACAGTTTTTTGAACGGCGGGTCACGGCACCTTGAACTTCGGGCACTGGCTGAGGAACTGGATGGGGTTGCGGTAAATCACCTTGTCAATCAGGTCGGCGGGCCAGCCGCGGCGCTTCATCTCCAGCGCGGTGCGCGGGACGGCCAGCGGGATGCTCACACCCCAGTCGCACGCCGAGTTCATCCAGATGCGCTCGTGCGAGTAAAGGTCTAGCATGTCCACCGCGCGCGCGGGTGAGCACTTGCTCTCCGGATAAAGCGTCATGCCCGCCCAGAAACCCGCGTCCAGCACGAGCTGGATGGTGTGCTCCTCGACGTGGTCAATGATGCAGCGCTCGGGACGGATGCGCTTGTCACTGCGCAGCACGTCGAGGATCAGGCGCGTGCCCTTGAGCTTGTCTTCGAGATGCGGCGTGTGGACGAGGATGAGCTGGTCGTGGCGTGCGGCGAGGTCCACGTGCATTTCGAGCACCTTCATCTCGTTGCGCGAGTTCTTGTTCAGCCCGATTTCGCCGATGCCCAGCACGCTGGGCCGGTCGAGGAACTTGGGGATGAGCCCGATGACATCCGTGGCCAGCGCCACGTCCTCGGACTCCTTGGGGTTGATGCAGAGCCAGGAGAAGTGCGGCAGGCCGAACTTCGCCGCGCGCTTCGGCTCGTAGTCGGTGAGCTGGCAGAAGTAGTCGTGGAAGCCGTCCACGGATGAGCGGTCAAAGCCCGCCCAGAAAGCCGGCTCGCACACGGCGGCGCACCCGGCGGTGACCATGTCCTGGTAGTCGTCGGTCGTGCGGCTGACCATGTGGCCGTGGGGTTCGATGTAGCGCATGGGGAGGGGACCAGTAATCAGTGTTCAGTGTTCAGTCTCGGCAGGCGGAGCTTCATGGCTGGTGCAGCGCGTGTCTGCTGAGATCCCGCTGCGCTGAATCCACCACAAGACCGTAAAGGTCCATGATTTGATTCAATCGCGGCTGTGCGACAATCGTCACGGCGATGACAACACCAAGGGACAGGCTCAGATGAAAGGCTTTGTGGGCGATAGGACGGTTGCGCCCATCCCAAAGCACAAACAACCCGGCCGCTACTCCCGCAAACATCCAAAGCCAAGGAAACCAGTTCATGGCGAGCGTGAAGTTACGAAGGACGAGTCGGGGGTTATCCGAATGGAGAAGCCAAACCTGGGTCATGGACAACGACCAATACATGACACCCAGCACCAGCAAAGCCAGTGACAACGTAACAACAGCATTTGTGGCGGCACCACGCCAGGAGGATTCCTTCAATGCCCACTCGCGAACCTTAGTTCCAAAGTGAAAAAGACAGCACCAGAACACAGCCGCGATTAGAAGCGGGCCTTTGCCGACAATTTGCCACGTTTCGACAGGCGTCCTGGCACTGGCCCTGATTACCTGAAAACCTCCGGCTGGAATCAGGAAGCCAAGGTTGTAGGACTCGCCCCATAGCTTCGACTCGCCGTAGCTCGGCCACAGCGCGAGTGTCAGTCCTGCTACGCCACAAGCAGCCCAATGCCGGGCAAGAGGCCACTTTGCTTTGAGATGCGCGGCGTTCATGGCCTCTCACTTTCCCGGCCATGCACCGGTCGCTCCCTTCACCGTCGCCTTCGCCAGCGGTTTCATCGTCGGGTCGCTGAACGAGAGGAGAACGCGCTTGGCGCGGTGGGGCTTCTTCTCGGCCAAGTGCTTCAGCGCGGTGCGGAAGGCGTCGAGGCGGAAGTCGGCGTCGCCCTCGGAACGGTCCACGCGGTCGAGGAAGGCGGCGAGGTCAATGAGCTTGTGCCGCGCGTCCATGAAGTATTGGTCGAGCACTTGTTGGCGAGTCATAGAGTGGAGCCAATTAACCGCAGGCCGGGCGGGATGACAACTCGCGATTCGTCGGCGAGGCAGTCCGGGCAGAACTATGGCGAAAAAACTTGCCGCCTAGACTGTCCCGCGCAAAGTGCTTTCCCGATGTCTAGTCGCGAACAAAGCCTCAGATAGTTCGGCTCGCTGGGCCCGTAGCTCAATGGTTAGAGCAGGCGACTCATAATCCGGTTCCGTGGTTTTCCACACTCGACCACACCGGACCACACAGGACGAAGTGCCTGTTTTTATTGGTTATTCTGAACCTCGCCGATTCACACCGGTTCACACTCGACCACACTTTTTGGCAATCAGTATCAGATTGCAGTATCAGATTTGGACTTCACCCGAGGCTGCACCAGCGGTGCGGTTTGAAACCGCGATTCGTTCCTCCCGCAACATCTTGAGCGTCGCGTGGAACTTGAAGGCGAGCAGCACGTAGAGCGGCAGTGAGTCCTCACTCCAAATGCCGAAGCGGACGCTGGCCCTGCCCACGCAACAGCCCCCTCCTCCAGCGTTATAACCCTTTGAAGGTAAGCCTAGCTGTCCCTTCCCCGTCCCGGCCGTGATCTCCTGCCGCTGGCGGGAGCGGCTTCACGCGGGTCCACGTTGGTCACCCCAGGATATCCACAATGAGTTCCCACGCCGATAAAATGCTGACGGATGAAATTGTCCCCCGCCTGCGCCACATGATCCCCCACCACGTTTCCTTCGTCGGTGCCGAGGATGCCGAGGAAGTCCTGCAAGACGCGACCCTGATGGCCGCCCGCCTGCTCGCCCGCGCCCGGGCCAACGGCAAGCAAGTGACGCCCGGCAACATCGCCTACTACACGATGCTGCACATCCGCTGTGGCCGGCGCAGCCACAGCGCGGGCCGCAGCGACGCGATGGGCACGCGCACGCAGATCGTTGGCAACAGCCGCGTCACCTCGCTCGCCGCGCCCATCCCGGCCGAGGAACAATCGCTGGATGAGCCGATGACGCTCGGCGACGTGCTCGCCAGTGACGCGGAAGACCCGTCCGAGACGGCCGCCCGCAACCTCGACTGGCAAGCACTGGTCGCCACGCTCGACGAAAAGGCGCTGGCGGTTCTGCACTGCATGGCCGACGACGTCCGCTTGCAGGAGGTCGCCACGCGCCATGGCGTTTGTCGTAGCACCGTCCAGAGCTGGCGCAACCAGCTCACGGAGCTCGTGCGAGCGTTCATGGGGGAAGACGTGCTTCGATTGATTCAGCGCACGCCGCGCTGGCGCGAAAACCTGTTCGCCCTGCGTGAGCAGGTGGCGTGTCGGTTGGATCGCCGCACGGCGTGAGCACCGCGAAACGAGCCGT
>JBEBFV010000157.1:0-12223 GCA_040081795.1 Limisphaerales bacterium
CCCTAACCCTCTCCCCCGATGGGGGAGAGGGGACAGCCGTTCGTATGCCCGATTCTTCCTTGCAGCGATTCGCACGCCCATCCCACTTGCCGCGCCCACGCCACTGCGCTACCACTCGTCCAGCTTCCATTTATGAACCGGCTCCTCCTGCTCGCCCTCAGCACCGTCGCCCTCGCCCCACTGCACGCCGCTCCTCTGCCGCAGCCGAACTTCCCCGCCGCCTTGGGCGAGATCACCACCAACCTCTCCGCCTTCATCCGCGTGGACACGGTCAACCCGCCCGGCAACGAGACGCGCGGCGCGCAGTTCCTGAAGGCCATTCTCGACCGCGAGGGCATCCCCAGCGAAATCCTCGCGCTCGAACCCGCGCGCGGCAGTCTCGTCGCGCGGCTCAAGGGCAACGGCAAGAAGAAGCCCCTCCTGCTCATGGGCCACACGGATGTCGTCGGCGTCGAGCGCGAGAAGTGGACCGTCGAGCCGTTCGCGGGGATTGTGAAGGACGGCTGGGTTTACGGACGCGGCGCGCTCGACGACAAGGGCATGACCACAGCCTTCCTCGAAATCTTCCTGCTGCTTCATCGGCACAAAGTCCCCCTCGACCGCGATGTCATCTTCCTCGCGGAGTCCGGCGAGGAGGGCACGACGCACGTCGGCATTGATTTCCTCGTCGCCAAGCACTGGGACAAAATCGCCTGCGAATACGCGCTCAACGAAGGCGGGCGCATCCACGAGAGCAACGGCAAGGTCACTTACGTCGGCGTCTCGACCACCGAGAAAGTCCCGCGCCCCTTCCTCATCTCGGCCCGGGGCACCAGCGGCCACGGCTCCCGCCCGCGACCGGACAACGCCATCGTCCACCTCTGCGCCGCCGTCGCGAAGGTCGGCGAGTGGCAGGCCCCCATGCGCCTCAACGACACCACGCGCGAGTTCTTCAAACGCCTCGCCACCATCAGTCCGCCGGCGGACGCGCTCCTGTTCACCCAGCTCGAAGACCCCGCCGTTGGCGCGCTGGCGCAGGAGAAACTACGGTTGAACTTCGGCACCTACCACGCGATGACGCGCACCACGCTCACGCCCACCATCATCAAGGGCGGCTTCCGCATCAACGTCATCCCCGGCGACGCCTTGGCGCAGATTGACGTGCGCGCGCTGCCCGACGAGGACGTGGAGCGCCTCGCCACCGCGCTGCGCAAGGTAATCAACGACCCGCAAATCGAAGTCGTCCCGCCCGTCGGCGGACGGCCCACCGCGCCGCCGTCGCGGCACGACAACGAGATGTTCGGCGCGCTGGAGCGCTCGCAGAAGCGGCAGTTCCCCGGAGCCATCACCATGCCCATGATGGTCGTGGGCGCGACCGACTCCGCGCAGCTCCGCGCCAAGGGCGTGCAAGCCTACGGCGTCGGCACCGTGTATGCGGACAAGGAAGTCACCGGCATGCACGGCAACGACGAGCGCATCAACGTGAAGGGATTGGGCCAGTTCACCGAGTTCATCTGGCACGCCGTGCTGGACGTGGCCGCGGCGAAGTGAGCAGGTCGGCGTGCCGGTAGGGACGAGCTGTGCTCGTCCTCGACGCTGCTCTCCATTCAGTGGACCGAAGCCGCGCGCAGCGCAGCCCTACCACGCGCCCGCCCCTTTCGCCTCCAATTCTATGCGGACCCGGAGCACAAGTGGGACGGCGCGAACCCTGACTATCCGCCCGCAATCCATCGTCTGTGCCACTGTGCCCCGCATTAATTTCTATTAACCGCGCACACTTGGAATTCGGCAGGCTGGCGCCCGAACAAAGCCCTCCTCAAGCCCACCACAAGCATAAAAGTCCAAAACGAATCCACCACCCAAAGAACCATGAGCACTCCTGACTCCACCCCCGCCCCCACTCCGTCACCCTTCACCAAGTCGAACTTGAAGTTGTGCGCCATCCTAGCTCTGGTCTCCCTCGTCATCGCGGTCGCCGTCCCCACGATTCTCCCGCCCCGCTGGCGTCCCCAATTGGGAGTCAAGAACACCGGCACGAACGCCGTGGCGTTTTCCTTCAAGGGCGAACACTTCGTGTCGCAACCCGGCCAGACCTGGCAGATGCGCATCTCCGCCGGGGACACGCTCACCGTTCGCGCCGCGCAGCCACCCGACGCTCCCGCGCTCACCGTGAAAATGCCGGAGCGCAACCCCAAACCGTGGTCGCGCAACCCCATCGTCCAACGCTGGACCGCCGAGGTCAACGCGGACGACCCCAAGAACATCCGCTTCGAGAACCGCCGCTGGGAGGAAATCACCGTGCCTCAGCGACCATCGCAGCCGTGGCCGTGAGGTTTTGAGAACCCTTTGCCCCACCTATGAGCACCGCACTACTGGTTCCCCTCAGCCTCGTAATACTGGGGATTGCTGTCGCCCTCCTGCTGGCGACACGCAGCCGGATAACGCGCCTCTGCGCCGCGCTCGCGCTGGGCGGCGTTTTTCTGTTCTGCATTTTCGGATTCATGGCCTCGTTCGAGCCAGCCGCGACCACGCGACTGCCGTGGAAGGTGGGCTACGCTGCCCTTGGGTTTGGCTGCCTGAGCGGAGCCATTCTGCTTTTGCGACAACCGTCCCAGAGTCATCAAGATGGCGGGGAGCCACCGTCGAGTTGACCTTTCCCAGGGACTTATGAGCGACCAACCCCAACCCTCACCCTCACGCCTGCCCAAATGGCTGCCCACGTTCCTCATGGTCATCGGGGGCCTCACCCTCCTTGTCTTCATCGGCCTGACGCTGTGCATCAAGACACTCGATTGGCCCGGACCTATCCCATGGAGAATGCTCGGCGGCAGTTTCATTTGCCTCACCATCGGCCTGTGCCTCCGAGCGAAAGCCAAGCCCGGCTCGTGAACCGACGGGTGCGGCGCTCGCCCGGCTCGCGGCTTCCCACCGGCTACCTTCGCGCGCCCCGCTGGAGCGACTGCATCGCGCCGGCCAGCACTGCCACCATCCGCTCGTTCTCCCGCGTGTCCTTCACCGCGAGGCGCAGGGCGTGGGTTCCGAGTTGCGTGCCCATGACGGAGGCGTCGCGCAGGAACACGCCGTGTTCGCGGCAGCGTTTCACCACGGTCGCCGCGTTGGGACCGCTCGACGGGAGCTGGCAGAAGATGAAGTTCGCAATGCCGGGCACGATTTCCAAACCGAGCGCCCGGAGTTGCGCCGCGAAGTGCTCGCGTAGCGAGGCGGTCTCCGCGTGGCGGGCCGCGTAGTAGTCCGGGTCTTGCAGCGCGCGCACGGCGGCGACTTGCGCGGGCAGGCTCACGACCCACGGGGGCGTGATGGCGCGGAGGGCTTCGAGCTGGTGCGGCCCAGCGCAGAGGTAGGCCGCACGTGCGCCGCTCAAGGCATAGACCTTGGACATGGATTTGCAGACGAGGACGTTCTCCGACGCGGCGGCGAAGCGTTCCAGCGACTCGCCCGGCCCGGCGTATTCCACGTAGGTCTCGTCCACCCAGACGCGCGTGCGCTGCGGGGCGCGGCGCAGCACGGCCTCCAGCTTCTCGCGCGGGATGTGACGGCCCGTCGGGCTGTTCGGGTTCACCAGCACGACGAGGTCGTAGCCATCCGCCAGCGCGGCTTCGAGGCGGTCGAGGTCCACGGCGAAGCCGTCGCGCGCCGAGAGCGTGAGCCGGTCCACGGTGCAGCCGACGACCTTCTCCAGCACATGGGCATACTCGCCGTAGGTCGGGTCGAGAATCAGCGCGTGCGAGGCCGGCGTGAGCCAGTGCCGGAGCGCGCGGAAGATGAGGTCGGAAGAACCGGCTCCCGGCAGGATGTTCGCAGGAGCAACGCCGCGCGCGGCGGCGATGGCCTCGACCAAGCCCTCGCACGCCGTCGGCGGCGAGGTGCGCAGCAGCCACGGAAGGTGCTCGTGCAAGGCGGAGAGAACTTTCGGCGAGGGCGGGAACCAAGCGTCGAGCACGTCGGCGTTGATGATTTCGCGGTGGCGCTCTAGGTGGTCGAAGCGCGGCCCGATGGCGTCGAAGAACGCGCCGCCGTGAAAGCACGCGGCGGGTCGGCGGAAGGGGAAGTTGAGTTGCCAGTCCACCTTGCTCTCCAGCCGGTCGAGCAAGCCGCCGAAGGTCTGCATGCGCTCGCGGATGGCGGAGATGGGCGCTTGCAGGACGTCGTAGGTCACCGCGCCGGATTGGACGGCCAGCCCGACCGGCACCAGCCCGCCGCGCAGGTAGAGGTCCAGCACTTCGCGCCGACCGATGGCCATCATGCGCGTGCCGCCGTGCGCCTCAATCCAGCGGAAGGCCGCATACATGAGCAACGCCGCCAACTCGCTCCCGCGAAAGGCCGGCGTGACCGTGAGCAGCCGCACCTCGTAGAGCTGGCCGTCGAACGCAAAGGGCAGGCGCTCGCGCGCGACATACTTGTCCATCGAGTAGTTCGGCGCGGTCGGTGGCGTGAGGCTGACGAACGCGGCGACTTCGCCCTCGACCTGCGCGACGAGGTAGAGGTTGAAGTCATCGAGCGCATCGCGCAGACGACCGGCGGGGTTGGGCGTGTGCTGGCCGAGTTCGCGCGCGAACACCTCGTGGCGGATGCAGTAGATGGCCTCCCGGTCGCGGTCGGAGGCGGGCGCGAGCTGGATGCGGCTGGGGCTGCTGTTGCGCAACGGGTGTGTGTGGACGCGGGCGGGAGCGAGGAGTTCGGCATTCATGGCGGGAGGCTAGGGATTGGTGCGGCGTGGTGATAATCGAAATTTAGCCACGGGTCATCGCCCGTGGCTGGTCGTGGGGTTACGGCTGCGTCGTGGCGAGCAGCGGCTCGGTGCCGACATTCGGCGGCAGGACTTTCCGGGCGACGAGCTGCGTGACGATGGTCTGGCTTAGTTCCTGATGGCAGCGGGCCACCTCCTCGCGCAGCAGCTTCGCGTCGTTGTCGGCCCACTCGGTGAACTTCCGGGCGCGGCCCTGGTAACGGACGGGGCAGGAGTAGAGAGCCTGACCATCACTGGTGCGGAGCACCGTGGCCATCGCTTCGAGGTGCAGGGTGAGGGGCGGGTTGATGTCGCCGTTTCCTTTCAGCACGGCGCTGGTGACGTGGATTTCCAGTGCCTTGGTCATTCCCTGACTCACAAGGTAATCGCCGGGAGTCACGCCCCGGGGCAGCGCGCCCAACGTCCCGAAGGTTCCGCATTGGAGGAGCGCAGCCTGATACAGATCACCGGTGGGCTGGGGCTTCTTCACCAGCGCGACGGCTTGCGAAGTTTGCGGTGCGAGCTGCTGCGCGACGGCCAACGCGAGCGATTCGTGCGGGCGGAGGTCGCGCATGGCAACGGTGACGCTCGTGTTCGCCTTGGTGAAGGCCTTCTCAGTGAGGCCGGCGTAGGCGGCCCCGATCTGATTGAACAACGAGTAGGTGCCGGCCACGCCCAGCACGACGGTCGCGGCGACCGGGTTGTTGAGGCCGTCGAACTCCCGGACCCTCTGGTCCACAACCCCGAGCACTCCGTCAATCGCCTCCTGTTTGGTCTTGGGGGTCTGGATGACAAGGCCGCCGACGCTGGAGGTCGAATAGATGCCAAACGTCCCGGAGTCGGCGAAGCGATACGCAACTTGAGTGAAGCCGCTGGATGTGGGCGCGGCCGCCGTCGCGGCGAGTTGCTGCTGGCGGGCCGGTGCTGGCGTCGGGGAGAAAGGCTTGCGGAAGCCTGCGCCGACCAACGCTGGCTCGTCGCGCGTCGCGAGGAAAAGGCGCTCGGTCATGCGCTCGGCGAGCTTGCGATAGCCGGTGTCCGCAACGGTTTGCACCGCAGTGGCCAGCGTCCAGTCGTGGAACAAGGCGGTGCCGCTCAGATACTCGAACGGCTCGTCATACAGCACCTTGCCGTCGGAGGCGCGCACCACGCGGGCGCGGGCCTTCATGCGCAGGGCGAACGAGTCTTCGCCTTTGCCCGTGCGCACGAGGCGCAACTCTTCGACCTTTGATTCGAGCACGGCACTGACCGGGACGTTTCCAGTCTTCGGATTGGCGAGCGCATGAGAGGGCAGAAGTTGGCGGTGGGTCTGCTTGGCCGCCGTCTTTACCAGCGCGTCGCGCAAGTGCGGCTGAGCTGACATTGCCTCCATGGCATTGTGCAAATTCCACTCAGCCCGCGAGAGATCCCCCGGGCTCAGTCGCTGCGCTTTCCCATGCACGGCGCCGACGAGGGCAGCAACCGGTGACAAGGCCAGGCCCGCTGCGCCGGCTGCTGCGGCGTTCTCCGCGTGCATCGGCGGGAGGGCAAGAAGGTTGCGCGTGTATTCCTGCGCACGCACCTTGGCAGTCTCGATCTGGCCGTTACCGAGGTCAAAACCGAATGCGGCGGGCGCGTCCGGCGAGGTGACAACGACTGCGCCCGGATCGAGCCAGACGGGTTCGGCAGCGCGCCCGCCAGACCGGGTCACGGCGGCGGGACGCTCGGTGGCGCAGCCCAGTTGCATCACGGCAACTGCCAACATCCCCACCGAGGCGGGGCGAATGAACACCGAAGCGAGGCTCCGGAACGATGTGAGAACCGACAGGTGTGTTTTCATAGTGCGTGCATGAAACACCCTGCGCTTGAGAGCGCGTTAATTGATAAAAGCCCCGTGAAGCCTCGACGAAACTCAATGCTGGCAGGGGCGTGGTGTGCCCGTGGGAATCCTCCTCGTGCCAGCTATTCCGATTCTAAACCTGCTGAACAATCAGCATTCAGTGATCAGTCCCGAACTGCCTCAGGCCAACCGCGCCACTGACGACTGAACACTGAATACTTGCCCACGCCGCTGCGCGCCTGGGCAGACACGGAGCAGGATCAAGATTGCGGACAGGAGGCGAGGGCGCGGCTCTACCGCTTGCGCAGGTCCACGGCCACGAGCTTGGTCTTGTCGCGGGCGAGGAGTAGGCCGTCGGCGAGGGCGGGCTGGGCGCGGCCTTCGCGGCCGAGGATTTGGGCGCGGGACTTTTCCACGAAGGTTTTCGGGTCGGCGGCCACGCGCACAAGTTCGCCGCTGTCGGAGGTGATAAGGAGGTCGCCGCCCGCGAGAATAATTCCGCCGTGTGTCACGCGGTCGGAGCTCCAGCGGACTTTGCCAGTGGCGAGTTCCACGCAGCGCAGCTCGGGCTTCGGGCCGGTGTCCACGCGGCCCTCGAAGCCGTAGAGAAAACCGTCGCGCAGGACGGGCGTAACGTATTGGGCGGTGAGTTGCTCCTCGCCGAACCAGAGTTTCTCCACGCCGCCGACCTTCACGCGCAACGCAACCGCACCGGCACCATAGCCTGCGGAGATGAACACGGTGTCGCCGCTCACGACTGGCACGGCGGCGCTGACAGACGCGTGCATCTTCGGGCCCCACGGGAAGGTGAAGTGGACTTTGCCATTCGCTGGATCGAGGGACACGAGCTTGTGCCGCGCGAAGAAGAGCGCGTGTCGTTGGCCGGCAAGGTTCGCGACGATGGGCGCGGAGTAACTGGCCTCCTCATCGTGGGCTTTCCACAGCGCCTTGCCCGTCGCGGTGTCGAAGGCGACGATGCCGGCTCCGTTCTTCCCGCCGACGTTTACGAGCAACGCCTTGCCCTCGACGAGCGGCGAGCAGGCGAAGCCGAAGAAGCCCGGGTCTGCGCCAAAGTCCATTTGCGCATCCGCGCTCCACAGCGGCTTGCCGGTGGCGAAGTCGAGCGCGTGCAGATTCCCGTTCGCGCCGAAGACGAAGACGCGGCCGTCGGCGATGCACGGCGTGCCGCGCGGGCCGTTGTCGAAGTTGAAGCGATCGGTGTAGCGCGTGGGGAAGGATTGTTTCCAGAGTTCCTTGCCGGTCCTCGCATCAAGGCACTCGACGAGTTCCTGATCCGCGACGCGATGGAAGACGATGACCTTACCGCTCGCGGCGACAGGCCCGGCCCAGCCAGTGCCGAGCTTCTTCTGCCACGCGAGGGGCGGTCCGTCCTTCGGCCACGCGTCGGCGAGGTCGGTGCCGGCGTAGGTGGCATTGCGCGTGGGGCCGAGGTATTGGGGCCAGTCGGCGGCGGGTAGAAAGGTGGCGGCGAGAAGGAGGTTCAGGGCGGCAAGTGGCGCGCGCAGGTGCATGGGGATTTGGATACGGCAGGCCGGGAGTCTAGGCGAGAAAAAGTCCAGCGGGCCACCAGGCTGGAGGCCATTTCTCCGCTCGACAGCGCGGCGCGGCGCGATGGACATTTTCCCCATGTCGCAACGCACGCTGACGCTCGGCCATTCGCCGGACCCGGACGACGCCTTCATGTTCTACGCGCTGGCGAAGGACCTGATCCCCTCGCATGGCTACCGCTTCGAGCACATCCTCCAGGACATCCAGACTCTCAACGAGCGCGCCACGCGCGGCGAGTTGGACATCTCCGCCATCAGCATCCACGCCTACGCGCACGTCAGCGACAAATACGCTCTGCTCCCGAGCGGCGCGAGCATGGGCGACGGCTACGGGCCGATGCTCGTGGCGAAGCGGCCACTCACGCGCGAGGCCATCGCGACCAAACGCATCGCCGTGCCGGGCCGGATGACGAGCGCGTTCCTCGCGCTGCAACTCTATCTTGGCAAGCCGGCGCATGAGTTCGAGCACGTCATCGTGCCGTTCGACCTGATCTTCGAGGCGGTGCAAAACGGCGTTGCTGACGTGGGCCTGATCATCCACGAGGGACAGCTCACGTTTGAGAAGCACGGCTTCCAGCTGTGCGAAGATCTCGGCGCGTGGTGGTGCCGCGAGAACGACGGACTGCCACTGCCCTTGGGCGGAAACGTGATTCACAAGCGCATCCCGGCGGACGAGCGCAAGGTCATCTCCGACCTCCTCACCGCGAGCATCCGCTTCAGCCTCGATCACCGGCCCGAGGCGGTGGCGCACTCGCTGAAGTGGGCGCGCGGGATGGGCCACGACCTCGCGGACAAGTTCGTCGGGATGTATGTGAACCACTGGACGCTCGACTACGGCGAGCGTGGACGGAAGGCGATCCGACGGTTCCTCGGCAAAGCGGCAGAACAGGGCTTGATCCCCAAGCAGCCTGATCTCGAGTTCGTCGTCTGACGCAGTGGGTTACTCCGACCGTTTCTTGAACTCCGCCGGCTGGACTTGAAGGGAAGGCGTGTTGAACAGGCCCGTTGGCGACGTGTTGGACGGGTTGACGAGGTCAGCCTGGTTCGTTGTGGCAAGAGGCGGCGGCGTGGTGACGAGTTGCTGGCCGCTCTGCGGGCCGGGCTGGCTCGTGAGCCAGAATCCACCCAGCACCAGCACACAGGCCATGGCGGCGTAGCCCGTCGCCATCTGCGGAGACAAATTCCACGCCTCCATCAAGCGACGCCACCACGGCTCCGGGTTCGCCTGCGCGTGCGCGATGCGGGCACGGACTTCGCCGGGCAGCCGGTCGAAATAGCCCGGCGGCGGCTCCTCGTGGCGCTTGAGCGCGAGGAGCTTCTTCACTGACTCAAACTCGTCCGGGTTTTGCGGGGCCGGTTGCATGATCACTTCAGGTAGTCGGACAGGATGCCTTGCAACTGCTGGCGCGCGTAGAACAGCCGCGTGCGCACGGTCGCCGTGTTGCAGCCCAGAACCTTCGCAATCTCGTCGTGCGGCAGGCCCTGGATGTCGTGCAAGGTCACCACGATTCTGTGGTTCTCGGACAGGCGCTGCATCGCGGCGTTCAATTTTTCCTTCAACTCCTCCAGCGCCAGGGCGCGGCGCGGCGTCTTGTCCGACACCAGCGCCACAAGGTCGGGATGATGGTCCGCCTCGATGTCGAGGTCGTTGAGGCTCATGGCGTGCTTGGTCGCGCGGAAGTTGCGCTGCTTGATGTGATTCAGCGTGCGGTTGACGGCGATGCGGTAGAGCCAGGTGAAAAACGCGGAGTCGCCCTTGAAGGACTTGAGCGCCTGCCACGCCTTGACGAAGGCCTCCTGCGTCAGGTCGTTGGCATCCTCGTGGTGCGAGGTCATGTGGTAGATGACCCCGTAAATCTGCCGCTGATAGCGTCGGACCAACTCGTCGTAGGCGGCCTCATCGCCGCCCTGCGCGCGGCGGACCAACGTGAGGTCGTCGGGCTGCGCGGGAGCGTCAGCCGAGGCGGGATTGGCTGCGGAGGCTTCGGCCATGCTCGCTTACCCGCCCAGCGCGATGGTCTGGCGGCCGAGGAATTCACTGAGCGTCGCCAGCGCCGCGCGGCCTTCCGTCTCCGGCAGGACGGCGAGGGATTTGTTTGCCGTGGCGAGGAATTGGAAGATGACCCGGCGGGATTCCTTGAGCGCGTCGTGCTGACTCAGGAGGGCCAGAACTTTTTCGATGTGATGTGGCCGCCACGCCTGCACAAGTTCGCGGAGCTTGGCCTTCTCCTCCGCGCTCGCGCGCTCCAGCACCACGAGGATGGGCAGCGTGAGCTTGCCGCTGGCGAGGTCCGTGCCGAGAGACTTGCCCACGCTCGCCTCGGAGCCGAACACGTCCACGCAATCGTCGTAAATCTGATACGCCGTTCCCAGCGCCATGCCATAGTCGCGCAAGGCCGTGCGCTCCGCCTCTGCCGCGCCGGAGAGCAACGCGCCCAGCTCGCACGAGAGCGCGAACAGCTCGGCGGTCTTCATCGCCAGCACCTTGAAATACTCCGCGCGGCTCACCTCGAAGTTCAACCGCCGGTGCGTCTGTAGGATTTCGCCGGAGCAGACGGTGTTCGTGGCCGACGCCACCGCGCGGCAGATGACCGGCGTGGGGAAGCTCGCGGCCAGCCGGAGCGAATGGGCGAAGAGGCAGTCCCCAACGAGCACGGAAATCTCGTTGCCCCAGTTCGCCGCCAGCGTCGGGCGGCGACGGCGGATTTCCGCCGAGTCCATCACGTCGTCGTGGACGAGCGTGGCGAGGTGCACCATCTCGATGACGACGGCCACGGTGACGTGGTCGTCGGTGGTGCGGCCGGCGGCGTTGGAGGCGAGTGCGACGAGCGCGGGCCGCAGTTGCTTGCCCTGGTTGGACAGCGCGTAGCGGGCGTAGGCGGAGATTTCAGGGTCGAAGGCCCCGACCTGCTCCTCCAACCGCCGCGACACCGCGTCGAGAAAAGGTTGCACCGGCTCCACGATCCGCTTCCAGACGACGCGGGATTCTTCGGGAACTGAACCGGGAGGCGGGGCAGTCGCCATGTTGTTGCCGGCTGCGAGCATTGTGAGGCGAAGCTAGGTGGACGGCTTGGGCAAGTCAAAGCTTATGGCCATCCGGTTCGGGGTTCGCCCCGCCCGCAGCAGCTCCGCCTCCACGAGCGAGTTGGAATGCTCCGAACACTTGCCATCCACCACGCGGCTGCGACCGGGGACTGGTCGCGCGCCGGGTTCGGACACGAAAATGCGGCGGCCACTGGGCCGCCGCCTTCAGAGTTGCGAGCCGCTTCAGGCCTTCGCCGACGCCTCCGGGATGCGCATCCCGTAGAAGCTGCGGTGGACGAAGAAGAGCGCCACGAGGAACAAGAACCCGCCGATGACGTAGTTCGTGTAGCCGCCGGGGTTCGCCTTCTTCATCTCCACGGCGATCTCCACCGCCAGCAGGCCGAAGAGCGTGGTGAACTTGATCACCGGGTTCATCGAGACGCTGGAGGTGTCCTTGAACGGGTCGCCCACGGTGTCGCCCACGACGGTGGCGGCGTGCAGGGGCGTGCCCTTGGCGCGCATGTCCACCTCGACGATCTTCTTGGCGTTGTCCCACGCGCCGCCGCCGTTGGCCATGAAGATGGCCTGGAAGAGGCCGAAGAACGCGATGCCGACGAGGTAGCCGATGAAGAAGTAGGGGTTGAAGAATGGCAGCGCGAGCGCGAAGCAGAACACCACCATGAAAATGTTCACCATGCCCTTCTGCGCGTAGATGGTGCAGATCTCCACGACCTTCTTGCTGTCCTCGATGCTCGCGGTGGCGGCGTCGAGCTTGATGTTCTCCTTGATGTAAACCACCGCGCGATACGCGCCGGTCACGACCGCCTGCATGCTCGCGCCGGTGAACCAGTAGATCACCGAGCCGCCCATGAGCAGGCCGAGCATGACCTCGGGCTGAACGAGACTGAGTTTCGAGACAGCGCCGCCGAATTCCTTTTCCAGCAGCATGATGATGCCGAAGACCATCGTGGTCGCGCCGACGACGGCGGTGCCGATGAGCACGGGCTTGGCGGTGGCCTTGAAGGTGTTGCCCGCGCCGTCGCCCTTCTCGAGCTGGAGCTTGGCGTCCGCGAAGTCGGGCTTGAA
>JBEBFV010000586.1:0-3252 GCA_040081795.1 Limisphaerales bacterium
AAGCTCGGCCACGGCACGCTCTACGCGCTGGATAATCACCGTCGCCTCACCGTCCACAGCACCGAGCGCGCTTGCCCGACGTGCCACGCCAGCTTTGCCGCGCTCGACCCAAAGAACTTCAGCTACAACTCCGCGCAAGGCTGGTGCCCCAAGTGCCGAGGCTTCGGCGAACTCTTCTACATACCCGATGTCGAGCGCGGCGCGAACGCCGACTCCGTGGAGGAAAGCTGGTGGAGCTGGGCGAACGAGCGGGAGGTTTGCCCGGAGTGCCACGGCGCGCGGTTGAACTCGGTGGCGCGCGCGGTGCACCTCCAAGTAGGACAGGCTTCCAGCCTGTCATCTAACATCCTGGCCGCTTCCCTTGGCCGTGGCCGCAACAGAAAGTCAGAAGACAGGCAAGATGCCTGTCCTACTATCGACTTTTTCTCCACCGCGAACGTGGACGCCTCGCTCGCCTACTTCACCGCGCTGAACCTCGCCGGTCGCGATGCCGATATCGCGCGCGACATCCTCCCGGAGCTGCGCGAGCGGCTGAAGTTCCTCAGCGAAGTCGGCCTCGGCTACCTCCAGCTTGGCCGCGCCGCGCCGACGCTTTCCGGCGGCGAAGCCCAGCGGATGCGCCTGGCCGCGCAGCTCGGTTCAAACTTGAGCGGTGTCCTCTACGTCCTCGACGAGCCGACCATCGGCCTGCACGCGCGCGACAACGCGCTGTTGCTCGGCGCGCTCAAGAAGCTCCAGTCGCGCGGCAATTCGCTGCTCGTTGTCGAGCATGACGAGGACACGATGCGCCACGCGGATTGGGTCATTGACCTCGGCCCCGGCGCGGGCGTGAAAGGCGGCGAAGTCATCGCGAGCGGGACGTTGAAGGAGTTGTTGCGGCACAAGGAGTCCATCACCGGCCAGCAACTCCGTGCGCAGGACGGGAAGAAGTATCCGAGTCGCGGAGAGCGGCGCGTTGTCTTCGTAGGAGACGACGTGAGGAGTCTCAAACTTCCTCGGAAGCCTGCCGCGAAGGGCAAAGTCCAGAAAAGTCAGAGACTCCTCACGTCGTCTCCTACGGGTTGGCTGACCCTCGCCAACGCCGCCACGCACAATCTCAAGCAGCTCACCGTCCGCTTCCCGTTGAACCGCTTCGTCGCCATCACCGGCGTGAGTGGCAGCGGCAAGAGCACGTTGATTCGCGAATGCCTCCTGCCCGTCGTGCAAGCCGCGCTGGCCAAAAAGTCACGCATCACGCATCACGCATCACGCCGCGCCACCAAAGCTTCTCCCGCTCTTACCGGCGCGGAGCTTCTCTCCGCCGTCTACGAAGTGGACCAATCCCCCATCGGCCGCACGCCGCGCAGCACGCCCGCGACCTACGTGGGCTTCTTCGATGACATCCGCGCGTTGTTCGCCCAGTTGCCCGAGGCGCGGATGCGCGGCTACGGGCCGGGGCGGTTCAGCTTCAACAGCCCGGCGGGCCGCTGTCCCGGCTGCGACGGTGCGGGCGAGGTGAAGCTGGAGATGAACTTCCTCCCGCCCGCCTACGTGCGTTGCGAAGTTTGCAACGGACTCCGCTTCAATCCCGAGACACTCGACGTCCTCTTCAACGGGAAGAATATCGCTCAGGTCCTCGACCTCAGCGTGGCCGAGGCGCTGGAGTTCTTCGCCGCGCAGAAGCGCATCCGTCGCCCGTTGGAGGCCTTGCGCGACACGGGCCTCGATTACCTAAAACTCGGCCAGACCAGCCCGACCTTGAGCGGCGGCGAGGCGCAGCGCGTGAAGCTGGTGACGCATCTGCTAGGTGGGCTGATGGATAGGACGGATGCGTCGCATGGGACGGATAGGACCTATGGGAGACCGGTGAAACCGAAACTATTTATCCTCGAAGAACCGACCATCGGCCTGCACATGAGCGATGTGCAGCGGCTCGTGGCTGTGCTGCAGCGCCTCGTGGACGCCGGGCACAGCGTCATAGTCATCGAGCACAACCTCGACCTCATCGCGGAGGCGGACTGGGTGATTGACCTCGGCCCGGAGGCGGGTGACGCGGGTGGCGAGCTGGTTTGCGAGGGCACTCCGGAGGAGGTGGCGCGGTGCCCGCGGTCGCACACGGGGACTTTCCTGCGCGGGCTGGTCGGCAGGATCGGAAGAAGTAATTAGTGGTTAGTAATTAGTTTCGCGTGGCAGCCGGAGCAGGGCTGACTAACCACTAATCACTAACTACTCTCTCGCCGTGAGCCTCGACTACGAAGAAATCATCGAAGGCGTGTCCGTCCTGCGCCGCGTGTCGGCGGGTCGGCACGAGGAGGTATGCGAGGCGTTGCACATGGCCTTTACCGCCGCGCTCGCGGGCAGTGCTGTCGCGCGCCTGCTGGAGCCGCGATCCATTGTGCAGCTTTCACCCGGCTCGCTGCTGCGGCCTGACCTTGCTCTCGTCACCGCCGCGACGGGCAAGCTCTGGCTTGCCGCCGAGGTCGTCAGTTCCACTGACCACCGCTGGGACACGGTGACCAAGAAGGAGCTTTACGAGAATTTCGCCGTGCCCCGGCTCTGGATGGTGGACCCGCGTTACGACAACGTTGAGGTCTATCACGGCAGCCCGCACGGCCTCGCGCTCCAGCACATTTACGCCGGACGCGAGGCGCTCACGGAGCAGTTGCTGCCCGCGTTGAGGCTGACGGTCGCTGAGCTTTTCATCGCGCGAGGGTAATGCGGGCTTGAAAGATTTATCGGAATAACTGTTGTATTCACGGGGGAAATCGTCAGGGTGCGCTTGCACTTAGATTGCTCGTAGTTTTAGCTAGGCATGGTGAATCGTCAGGTGAACGTGGTTCGGTGATGATTTGAAACCCGGTTTTCGGGAACAGTCGGCGAAGCAGGAGTGGGTCTAGTCAAATCATCAAATGAACAACAAACTGTTTGTAGGGAATCTTTCCTTCAACACCACCGAGAACGATCTCCAAGACACTTTTGCCGCGCACGGCACCGTCATGGAAGTCAACCTCATGATGGATCGCATGACCGGCAAGTCCCGCGGTTTCGCCTTCGTCACCATGGACTCCGACCAATCCGCCCAGGCGGCCATTGCCGGTCTCCACGGCAAGAACATGGGCGGCCGTGACCTCACGGTCAACGTTGCCCGTCCCCGTGAAGAGCGTCCCCGCTCCAGCGGCGGCGGCGGCGGTTACGGCGGCGGCGGTGGTGGCGGCGAGCGCCGCGATCGCGGCAGCCGTTACTAATCCGCAGTAGTTTCCCGTGGTGCGGGAA
>JBEBFV010000587.1:0-3238 GCA_040081795.1 Limisphaerales bacterium
CTCGGGAAGTAACCGTGCGGCAGGTCGGGCGTTGCACGGCGCAGTTCGGCGATGGTGGTCTCGGTGGCGTTGAACTTCTCGCGAGCCTCGGGGGGCAGAGCTTTCGTCACTTCGGCTTCCAACTGCGGCATAAACTTCTTCGCCAGCTCCTTCTGCGCCGGCGTCTGCTGCTTCGCATCGGTGCGGAAGGCAGCGACCGCATCGGCAGGCAGGGCGGATTTGCCGGCGGCGAGGAACTCGGTGCGGAATGCGGAACGCGCGGCAGCCACCTCGTCCGTCAGCGCGGCGAGGCGTTGATCGCGCTCGGCGAGTGCCTTTAGTTCCGCGCGCGTGCCGGCGGGAGCGTCGAGGTCGCTGCGGCCGGATTGCGTGCGCTTCAGCGGCGCGAAAACGGCGGCGAGGCTGTAGTAATCGCGCGCGGTGAGCGGATCGAACTTGTGGTCGTGGCAGCGCGCGCAGCCGAGCGTGACGCCGAGGAACGCCTGTGACGTGGTGCGAATCATGTCGTCCACCTGATCCGCGCGGTCTTGCAACGAGTCGGCGGGTTCGTCATCCCACGGCCCGAGGCGATGAAAGCCGGTGGCGATGAGCGTCTCCGCGTTCGCGTCGGGCAGCTCGTCGCCCGCGATCTGCTCGCGGATGAAACGGTCGTAGGGCTTGTCCGCGTTGAAGGCGGCGATGACGTAGTCGCGATAGCGCCAGACGCTGGGCTTGGCGGCGTCGCGCTCGTAGCCGTTTGACTCTGCGTAGCGAGCGAGGTCGAGCCAGTGCCGGCCCCAGCGTTCGCCGTAGGCGGGGCGCGCGAGCAAATCATCCACGAGCCGCGCGAAAGCGTCGAGCGAGTTGTCCGCGAGAAACTTGTCCTGCTCCGCCAACGTCGGCGGCAGGCCGGTGAGGTCAAGGAACACACGCCGGAGCAACACGCGCTTCTCCGCTGCGGGCGGTGGCTGCCAGCCGCGCTCCTCCAGCTTCGCAAGGATGAAGTGGTCAATCGGGTTGCGCGGCCACGCCTGGTTCCTCACGGCGGGGACGGCGGGGCGCAACGGCGAGACGAACGCCCAGTGCTTCCCCGCATCGGCAGGCCACGATGCGCCCTCGGCAATCCAGCGCGTCAACAAAGCAACTTGCGCCGACGTGAGCGCGCCGCCCTTGGGCGGCATCAGCTCGTCCGGGTCGTGTGTAGTGATGCGCTTGACCAGCTCGCTCTTCGCGGGCGCTCCGGGGACGAGCGTGGGCTGCTTGGACTTGCCGCCCTTGAGCGCAGCCTCGCGGGAGTCGAGACGCAGGCCGCCCTTCGCGTGCTCGGCGTCGTGGCAGGACAGGCAGCGTTTCAGCAGGAGTGGGCGAACCTCGCGCGCGAAGTCCACCTTGTCAGCCGCGAAGGCGGGAAGAACCAGCCCGAGCAGGCCAAGCGTGACGAGGAATTTCATTCGGCGCGAATTGGACTGGCCGGGAAACAGGCTTCATCAAAGCACTCGGACGGACACGATCCGTCCCAACCTCAACCGCCCTTCATCATTGCCGCCATGCGCCGGCCGATCTCCTCCGGCGTCACGTCCTCGACGTGCGTGGCCAGCGTCCAACGGTGGCCGAAAGGATCCAGCAACGTCCCGGAGCGGTCGCCGTAAAACTTGTTCTCCATCGGCTGCTCCGCCTTCGCGCCTGCTCCGACGGCGTTAGCAAACATCGCGTCGGCGTCCGGCACGTAGAGGTGCACAAACACCGGCGTGCCGCCGAGTGTTTCCGGGCTGACCGCGCCCATGTGCGGGAACTCGTCGGCCAGCATGATGACGGAGCCGCCGATCTCGATCTCCGCGTGCATGACGGCGTCGCCGGGACCGGGAATGCGCATGCGCTCCCGCGCGCCGAAGATGCGCTGGTAGAAGTCAATCGCGCGCGCAGCGCCCTTGATGATGAGATACGGCGTCACGGCAGAGTAGCCGTCGGGGATGGGTTTGGGTTTTGTGCTCATGGTAGGTTTTGTTGGCTGAAATCATCCGCGCTTCACTGCCTTGGTCTGGCCCGACTTCGCCGCCTCGTAGAAGGCGTAGATCGCATCCAGCACGCGCAGCCCTTCGCGGCCGGTCACGGGCGGGTCTTGCAAGCCGGCAGCGGCGCGGGCACAGGCGTGGACCCACGGCGTGTAGCCGGTCGGCTCGTTTGGCGGAGTGTAGTTTTGGACGCCGCTGACCTTCGGCTCGGCGGTGGAATACCATTTCAGGCTGACCTCTGGCTGGTGGTTCAGTTCCAGCCAGCCGCGTTCGCCCCAAATCTTGACGTGCTGGTGATAGCCACGGTCGAGATAATAGCCGCTGGTGAGCGTGCCGAAGTATCCGCCGGCGAATTTCAACGCCGCTGCGTTCGAGTCCTCCACGTCCATCGGCTGCCCGCCGACGTTGCCTGAGAAGCCTGCGACGGCCTCGATCTCCGCGCCTGTGATGAACAGCGCGAGGTCCAGCCAGTGAATGCCCAGCCACGTGAGATGTCCGCCGCCACCGCGCGCCTTCTGCCCCATCCAACTCTTGCGGAAGCCCTCGCTCTTGAGCCGCGTCTGGTCGGCGACGAGGTGAATCTCCATGCCGTAGAGCTTGCCAAGGCGGCCTTCGCGCACGAGCCGCTGCGCCTCGCGGGCTTCCGGCTTGAGGCGGTTTGCAAATGCCAGCATCAGGTGCAGATGCTTGCCCTCGGCCTTGCGCACGAGCGGCTCGAAGTCCGCCGCGCGCACGCATGCAGGCTTCTCGGCCATCACATGGCAACCCTGCTCCAACGCCGCGTCAATCGCCGGCGGCGCGAGCACCGCTTCCATCGTGACGAGCGCCAGCTTCGGCTTTGCCTCGCGCAGCACGGTGGAAATGTCCTTGCCCGTGAGCTTCAGCTTTGGCCCGAGCGTCTTCTGCGCGGCGGCGAAGGTGCTGCCGCTCGCGTCCCAAACGGAGACTTCGCCAACCTCCGTGCTCGCGGCGAGGCCGGCGAGATAAGCGTCAAGGTGCGGGCCAGCGGCGTGCGTGAGAACGGCGATGGGGATGGGCATGGCAGGCTTAGTTTAACCACGAATGGACACGAAGAGACACGAATGAAAGCACCGCGACTGAACTTCGAGTGGCTTGGAACGGCAACTTGCCCGGCGGGCTGAACGTAGGCCGGAGTGGGCTGTCGCCTCCGATTCGTGTTCATTGGTGTTCATTCGTGGTTTCCTTTTCAGCGCAGTGCCGTCGCCACCTGCGCCGCCAGTTTCTCC
>JBEBFV010000588.1:0-3231 GCA_040081795.1 Limisphaerales bacterium
CCCGAAGCGGCCAGACATGGATTTCTGGAAACAACCCGTGAACCAGGCAGCGAAGAAGGCCGCGCGTAAGGAATGAAACGACCGGCATCCAATCAACACAAAGAATCAGACGTCATGAAAACACAAACAGCCACCGCCATGAAATCAATGCTCAGTCTCTCGCTCATATTCACCGCCATGTCGGCGCTCTCGCTGCTCGCGGACGACGTTCCGAAAGGATTCACCCCGCTCTTCAACGGCAAAGACCTCACCGGCTGGAAAGTTCCGGCCGGTGACAACGGGCACTGGAAAGTCGTGGACGGCGTCATAGATTACGACGCGCGCAGCGAGGCGACGGACGGGAAGCATCTCTGGACCGAGCGGGAATTCGGCGACTACACGCTGCTCGTGGACTGGCGGATCAAGGAGGCGCCTTTCACAAACACACACGTCGCTTATGTGCTGCCCGACGGATCAGAAGCGCGCGACATCAAAGGCCAGCCGCTCAAGCTCACACTGCCCGATGCCGACTCCGGCATCCTGCTTTGTGGCAATGAGAAGTTTCAGATCAACATCTGGTGCTGGCCGATCGGTTCCGGTGAAATGTATGGCGTGCGCCGCGATGCCGCGATGCCGGCGGAAGTGCGCGCCGGCGGCACGCCACGGATGCAGGCCGACAAGCCCGTGGGGGAATGGAACCACTACGAGATCACCGTGCGCCACGGGACCGTGAGCGTTGTGCTCAACGGGAAGTCCGTGCTCCCCGGCGCGACCATCCCCGGCCTGCCTGCGCGTGGAGCCATCGGCTTGCAGCATCACGGCATGGAGAAGAACGGGCAGTGGATCAGCCCGCCCGCGCTCCTGCAGTTCCGCAACATCGCGATCAAGGAACTGAAGCCGTAACCCGCCCCGGATTTTCATGCCTGTTACCAGCCGCTCAGCACGGCACTCGTTCAATTCCGGTTTCATCACATTATGACCAAACTCACACTCCTCTTCCTCACGCTCGCGTTTCCGCTCATCGCAACGGCTCAGACCACGCCGTTTCCCAAGCCTTTCAACAGCGAGCCGGACACGAACTCCGCGCCGATGGCCGCCGCCGAAGCTGCGGCGAAGATGCAACTGCCGGCGGACTTCAAGGCCAGTGTCTTCGCGGCGGAGCCCGACGTGCGGAATCCCATCGCGATGACGTGGGACGCGCGCGGGCGTTTGTGGGTCGCGGAGAATTACACCTATGCCGAGCAGTCGAAGAAGTTCGAGCTGGGGCTGCGCGACCGCGTGCTCATCTTCGAGGATGGCAAGGGCGATGGGCATTTCAGCTCGCGCAAGGTTTTCACCGACGACGTGCAGATGCTCACGAGCGTTGAGGTCGGTCATGGAGGCGTGTGGCTGATGTGTCCGCCGCAGTTGCTCTTCATCCCGGACCGCAATGGCGACGATCTGCCGGATGGCCCCGCGCAGGTGGTGCTCGATGGCTTTGCGATGGCGGACATGTATCACAACTTAGCCAACGGTCTGCGGTTCGGCCCCGATGGCTGGCTTTACGGGCGTTGCGGCGGCTCTTGCCCTGGAGAAATCGGGCTGCCCGGCACGCCGAAGGAGCAGCGGGTGCCGTTGCGCGGCGGCATCTGGCGCTATCATCCGGGCCGCAAGGTCGTCGAGGTCTTGAACTCCGGCACGACGAATCCGTGGGGGCATGATTGGGATGCGCACGGCGAATTGTTTTTCATCAACACCGTCAACGGTCATCTCTGGCACGGCATCACTGGCTCGCACTTGAAGCGCATCGCCTCGATTCCTGACCCGAACCCGCGCGCGTATGAACTCATCGAGCAGCACGCCGACCACTGGCACTTCGACACCACGGGGGAGTGGTCGAAGTCGCGCGACGGTTCGGCCAGCGCCCTCGGTGGAGGTCACGCACACATGGGCATGATGATTTATCAGGGGGACAACTGGCCCGCCGAGTATCGCGGCGGTCTCTTCACCGAGAACTTTCACGGACGCCGCCTCAATCGGGAAATCCTCGAACGCAGCGGCTCCGGTTATGTGGGGCGTCACGGCCAGGATTTTCTCTTCAGCCCGGACCCGTGGTTTCGCGGCCTCGACCTCAGCACCGGGCCGGATGGCGGCGTGTTCCTGATGGATTGGAGCGACACCGGCGAGTGCCACGACTTCACCGGCGTGCATCGCGAGAGCGGGCGCATTTTCAAAATCACGCACGGCGAACCGCGGCGCGTGGAGCCGTTCGACCTCGCCAAATTCGATGAGCGCGCCCTGGTGAAACTCCACACGCACGCGAACGAATGGTTCGTGCGGCACGCGCGGCTCGAACTCGCCGGACGCGCGGCGAACGGCCTCGCGCTGAACGACGCGAAGACCCGGCTCCGCGCGATGTTCGACCAGGACGCGGATGCGGTGAACAAGCTGCGCGCGTTGTGGACGCTCTTCGTCATGGGCGCGGCGGATGAAAAGTTCCTCGCCGCCCAGCTTCATCACGACAACGAACACGTCCGCGCGTGGGCCGTGCGGCTGCTCTCGGATGCGTGGCCGCTCGACATCACCCTGAGCCAGCGGCCCGCTGGCAGCGCCGGCTTTCAAGCGGAGGCCGCGACGCTCGCCGCCTTCGTGCGCCTGGCGCGGGAGGATTCCTCCGCGCTCGTGCGGCTCGTCCTCGCCTCCGCGTTGCAACGCCTCCCGGCAGCGCAGCGCATCGAGCTTGCAGGCGCGCTCGTCGCCCACGCCGAAGATGCGGACGACCACAATCTCCCGCTGCTCCTCTGGTATGGCCTCATTCACATCGGCGACGCCGACCCGCTCGCGCTCGCGCGGCTCGCGGAAAAATGCGAGCTGCCCATCACCCGGAAATTCATCGCCCGCCGCCTCGCCGAGGACATCGAAAAAAGACCCGCGCCGGTGAATGCCCTGCTCCAGCTCACCGCCGCCAAACCCGAGCCGTTCCAGGCCGACATTCTCGCCGGCCTGGGCGAAGGACTCGCCGGCTGGCGCAAGGCGACCAAGCCTGCCGCGTGGGATGCGTTCGCCAGCCAGCTTGCCAAGGTGACGAGTCCCGCCATTCGCGACCGCGTGCGCGACTTGAGCGCGCTCTTCGGCGATGGCCGCGCGCTCGATGAAGTGAAGCGCGTCGCGCTCGACCCCAGTGCCGCCGTGGAAGCGCGGAAGGCGGCGCTGCAAACGCTCATCGAGAATAGTCCGCCGGACTTGCGGCAGATATGCGAGCAGTCGCTCGAC
>JBEBFV010000158.1:0-12122 GCA_040081795.1 Limisphaerales bacterium
GAGACAGCTCTTGAGATGCAGCCGGCCCGGCGAAAGGGCCGAGCCGGGAGTCGGCGGGAACTCAGCAGCCCATTCGACACCGGAAACCTCCACCAGCACGGCCACCGGCTCCGGCACCGCAACCGCCGCCTCCAGCACTGGTTTGCTGGCCTGCGGTGAATGCCCGTGGAACCACCAGCCAGTCCATGCCAGCGCCACGGAGGCTGCCAGCGCCAGCGCCGGCTTCCACCAAGTCCAGCCAATCGCAGCTTCAGGCTTCCCCGCCGCCGTCACCACCGCGTCTGCGCATTCCGCCAGCCCCCACTCGCGTGCGACCGCGTGCAGCCGCGCGTGCTCCCAAAACACCCTGCGCGCGCGGTCGGAGCCCAGCAGCGTCTCTTCCAGCTCGACCCGCCCATCAGGCGTGAGCGATTGGTCGAAGTAACCGTCGAGCAATTCAAGGAAGCGGGATTCGTCAAACATGGCGGTTGGATTAGTCAGAGGTTTCCGCGGCGAGCCGGCGCTCCACGCAATCGCGCAGGACGGCCCGCGCCCGGGAAAGCGCGACCTTCACGGCACCAACGGTCCAGCCCATCTGGCTGGCGATGGCCCCCGGCAGATGCGCGCCGCGATAGCGCAGCTCCATCGCGCGCCGCGCCTGGGGTGCGAGCTCTTCCAGGCAGCCCTCGAAGTGCCGCACGCGCCGGTCGAAATCGTCCACCGGCGGCTCCACGGCACACAGCGACTCGATGACCGTTTCGGAGAGCGTCTGAAAGTGCAGCGGCCCGTGCCGGCGCGCTTCGAGCGCCTTGAACCGTGCGATGGCGCACACCCACGCGCTGAAGTTCGTGCCTGGCTGAAAATCCCCGGCCTTCCTGGTCACGGTCAGAAAGGTTTCCTGCACCACATCATCCACCAGGTCAAAATCCGGCAGGACTGCGAGAATCGTCGCCCGCACCACGGGCTGATGCTTCACAAACAACCCCTGCACGAGGGGCAGCAGTCCAGGTTCAGGCGATGGGTCCACAGTCGATACGAAACCTCAGCACAGCCTCGGTTCCTAGCAGGAGATGACACGGATACGGCTCCAGTTAGCAACAAAATCGAGCTGGGATGCAAGTTCGTGCCGGCGAGCGGCTCGTCTCGCAGCACGCCTTTCGCGAGCTGCTGGAAAAGCGCGCGGCCAGCGTGCTGCAACCCGACATCACGCACTGCGGCGGCCTCAGCGATGCAGGACGTGCTGAACGAGCTCGACGAACTCATCAACACACTGCTGCGGAAATATCCGTCTTCACCGCTTTCGCACAGCGCTTTGAGGGCGGGACGGCCAGGTTGAGACAATGCAGGAAATGCAGGTTCGTTGTCCATTCTCCGCAGGGGATGGGACGAACATGATTGGTGGCTATGAAATCCGAAACGCTGGTTCCCGGTCCTCTAGCCGCATGACCCTGCACTTTCCCGCACCCACCATTGCCCTCATCAGCGGCGGCCTTGGCGACATTGGCCGCGCCATCGCGCTGGATCTCGCCACGCACGGTGCGGAGGTCGCGTTGTGCGGACTGCGGCCGGCTGCGAAGGCCGTGCAGTTCCTGCATGCGCCCGCGTTTGATTTCAAGGAGGTGCCGGGCGCAAACTCGTATCGCTCCACCATCACGCCTGCGAAGGGCGATGTGCTCACGTTCACCGCTGGCAAACCGTGGGCGCCGCTTTCGCCCGCCTGGGCAAATCTCAGCACCGGCAAGGCAACCCTCCGTGTTCAAGCGCTTGACGCCGTCGGTGTGGAGATCGGCGCGGCAATGGCGCGCTCGTTTCATCGCGCGGCGACGTTTGGCAGTGAGCCTCGCGCGCCGGCGATGTCGTGGAGTGAGAGCGCGCGCACAGCACTCGATGCGCTGGTGCATTCGCCGGACCTGCGCTGCTGGTTCACCACGGGCGAGCCGGATGCGCTGGTTCATCTCTACCGCTATCCGTCGAAGATCGTCGGCGCAGGAGCGGCGGCCCTCGCGGTGTATGCATCGCAATCGCCGCCGCCTGCGGATGCGGAGGAGGCGTTGCAGGCCGCGCGCAGGGCTGCGGATTATCTCCTTGGCATCAGCCAGCCGCCTGCCGCCGCATGGGCGTTTCATCCGCCGACCTATCACCCCACGCTCTATCGCGACCGCATGAGAGGCCACATGAATCCCAACAACTACATGACGAGCTGCGGCGCGGAGACGGGCGGGTATTACCTGGATGTCCACACGGCAACGAAGGATCCAAAGTATCTCAGCGCCGCCGTGCGCATCGCCGAGACCTACGCAGCGCAGCAGCGCACGGACGGGAGCTGGCTGCTGTTCGTCACGCCGAAGGACGGCCAGGCGGTGACGGACAACGTGATGATCCCCACGCTCACCATCGAGTTCCTCGAGCGCCTCGGGCAGGTGACCGGCGAACATCGCTTCGATCCCGTGCGCGAGAAGGCCATTGCCTGGGTCATGCAAAACTCGGCGCGAACATGGAACTGGCAGGGGCAGTTCGAGGACGTGAAGCCGTTGCCCCTCTACGAAAACCTCACGAAGCACGAGGCCGGCGACTTCGCCATCCACCTGCTGAAGACCGCCGCCGATGATGCAAGGAAGCGAGCGCTCGCGCTCGATCTGCTGCGCTTCTCAGAAGACCAGTTTGCCATGTGGGCGCAACCACCGGCCGATTCGCCAAAGGGGCAAAATGCCGATGGCGAGGCGGGCGCGAAATCGAGCCGCTGGCTGCTGCCATGCGTGCTGGAACAATACCGCTGCTATGCGCCCGTCAGCGCCAGTTCCGCCAAACTGATCCGCATGTATCTCGCCGCGCATCGTGCCACCGGCGATCGGTTGCACTTGGAGAAGGCCCGCGCGCTCGGCAGCACGCTCACCCGCACGCAGTCGAACACGAAGGCTCCCGGCCGCTACCAAACCTGGCTGATGCAAAACCCCGGCCCCATGTGGTTCAACTGCGAACTCCTCGCCATCAGGGCCATGCAGGAACTGGCGGCTGCCGGGCCGTGATGTCCACATCGGGCAGCATCCTCCTCAGGCCACCAACTTCCTTTCCTGAAACTACTCACCCTGCTGCTCGTTCTTGCGGGCTGAACGGAGGCACAGGGCGAAATTCCTGAGTTTCGGGGGCAAGCACCACAAACAATGCCGTGGCATGGGCAGCCTCGCCGCGATGTAGGCCGGCCCTGCCGCGCGCCACAGTCACCCCACGGCGGCACGTAGTGTGGCCACGTCGCGGACCTGGGTGGTGATGGTGATGAAGTGGGACATGGGATTGTTGAAAGTTTTGGAGTTGAGGGTTGAGAGGACCGAGGGGAGCCACAGATGCACACAGATTGGTCTCAGATGAAATCCCATCTGTGTTTCATCCGTGCCAATCTGTGGCTAAAACTCCCCCGGTGATGGCTCAGGCGGTGGCTTCGTAGTCGAAGGCGAACCCCACCGGTGCCGGCTCCAGCGCGGACAGGGCCCCGGCAGCCAGCAGAAGCATTGCAGGGGCACAAATGGCGGGGAGGAGTTTCATGGCTGGCTACGGCTTGAGCTGGGCCTCGCCGAGAAGCACGGCAGCACGGATCCGAAAGCACGCATCGCTGCGGTGTTTCTTCCTGTCCTCGCCACCGAGCGCATACACATGCTCGCCGCACTTCACGAGGCAGGTCATTCCGGCGAGGGGGAGAGGCAACGCTGGCGTGTGGCGGTCGGTGGCGGCGTTGTAAATGAAGGCGGTGGAAAGAAAGCCTTCCGCATCGGCTCCGTGACCGCCCGCGAGGTAGATGTGATTGTCGTCCAGACTGACGGCGGAGACGCCACGGACTGGTTTCGGATACGGCGCAACGGGTCTCCATGAATTGCCCGCGAAGTCAAAGGCGGATGCGGCGGCGATGTTGCGCACCTGCTGAGTTTCCGGGTCCAGCCAGGCCCCTGTGAAGGTGAACATCCCTCCCCCCGCCGCTGCCACGGCGGGAATGCCAACCCCATGCGGCAGCCCCGCCAAAGGCTTGCGCGGTGAGCTGGCGCCACTGGCCAGGCTCACAGAGTGCAGATCAGCAGTGACCTTGCTCCAATCATCGGGATCAGGCGTGCCACCAAACACGGCCAGGCTGCCTCCGAGAACCGCGCCGCCTGCAAACACCACCGGCCTCGGCAAGTCCCCGATGTGGGTGAGCTTCAAGCTCGCGTCGATCGAGTATGCCTCTCGGCGTGCCCGCTTGCCGTCCGCACCCCCCGCCATGTAGAGCCTTGCGCCGTCACTTGCGAAGGCCGCATACGCGAGAGGATGAGGCAGTGCCGGTCCGGCGGCCCACTGCTTCGTGGACGGGTCATACACCCACGCCGTGTCGAGCCAGCGCTTCCTGTCCTCGCGCCAGTTCGTGCCACCCACGACAATGATTCTTCCGCCAACGCAGCCGGCCATGCATCCCCCGTTTGGTTCAGGCAATGACGGCAGCTTTTCCCATGTGGCAGCTTGTGCTTGGTTCATGAATGCAATGAGGGTGAGCAGGGGTGGGATGAGTCGTGGGATCATATCAGGCTGGGCCGGCTGCGGACTTGTCATCAACATCAGTGGCGCGCTGGAAAACATCCAGTGTCCCGGACCGCTTCCAGTCCGATCGCAGCCGCACATCCTGCCCGCCACTCAACCCGCCCTTCGCGCTGGGAGGAGTGGCGTCGTCCGTGCGGCGCATCTCCCACCAGCACTGGCCGCAATGGTTGTGCTCATGATCAATGACGAAGCCCGCCTCCTTCATCAACGGGCCAATCCAGCCGATGCAGTGGTCGCAGTAGTCGCGATATTGCGCGAGGCCATTGCGGATGAGGAAACCCTTCGAGGGGCAGTCGTGCATGTCCACGCGAAAGGCGTGGTCCGTGGCAGTGATCGCGTAGCCTGCGGCCTCGTGGTCGAGCGTGTGGCCCCAGTATTCCTTCATGCCCGCGATGCCATTCTGGAGGATCAGATCGCGCGCGTGTGCCTGCGAGTCGCGATGAATGGCCTCATCCCAATATGCGCGCACCAGCGGCTCGCCGCCCTGCTGGCGCAGCCACTCGAAGGTCCAATCGTAATGCCCGCAGAAATCGTAGCAGCCTAGCATGTGACCTCCGCAATCTGCGCGAGGTCTTGCGCGGGAACCTGAGCATCACGCCGATGAAACGTCTGCCGGCACGAACCGTTGCCGCCGCTCACGCGCACGGTGAAACCGGCGGGTCCGGCGATGGCTTCGCTGATGAAATGACAGTGCTGGCAGAAACAAGGCACGATCTCGCGCCCGTGTTCGCGCAGGTGCTTGATGGCGGGACAAACTTTCACATCGAGCGTGACAACCTCGGCGGTTTGGCTGACTTCCACTTCCGCGCCTGGCTCGGCGGCGAAAAACGCGCGCCAGTGTGCCGCGATGGCCGGCGCACCGCCTGATCTCCATCGGGCCGTCACCGGGGCGAAATAGTGCGTGCCCATCTCCATCCAATAGCGCCGCAAACCATCAGCGCCCAGCTTCCGCAGGACGAAGCGAAACGTCGCGTTGATGGCGAAGTAAAAATCCGCCGCGCCAACAGGCTTGGTGTCCGAGCAAGGCAAAGGACCGCTGTCAGGGGGCACGGTGCCTGGATTGATTGGAAGTTTCATGCGCTCACCACGCAGTCCAGCCGCCGTCCACGGGAAGATTGATGCCCGTGATGTAACTCGAGGCGTCGCTAAGGAGGAAGGCGACTGCGCCCGCGATCTCCTCCGCGCGGCCAATGCGCCCCAGCGGCACCTTGCTGTTCTGCGCGGCGACCATGTGTGGATGGGTGCGCTGCGCGTCCGGGCTTGGAAACGGGCCGGGGGAAATCGAGTTGCAGCGCACGCCATCGGGACCGAAGTGCATCGCCAGATAGCGTGCCATCTGCTGGATGCCCGCCTTGTTCACGCCGTATTCGATCGGGTTCGGCGTCTGGGGTGCCTGATAGATCGAAGGGTCCGGCGCGACGCTGCCATACATGCTGGAGAACAGCACCACGGAGCCGCGCCTCTCGCCGCGCATCGCGGTGGCGAGAGCTCGGGCGAAAATGAAGGTGGCCGTGAGGTTGCCGTGGTTCACGCGATCAAAGTCCTCCTCCGTGAGCTCTTCGAGCCGACTGGCAGTGGAGGCGTAGTTCATCATCACCAAGCCGTGCGGCACGCCGCGCGCGGCGATCTGGGCCGCCACGAACTCTTGCGCGGCCCCGGTGTCATTCGCGTCAAGCCGGCCAGCGGTGACCTGTGAATCCAGCCCGGCGAGCGCAATAAAAGCCGCCGACCGGTCTTCAATGTCCACGCACAGCACCCGTGCGCCGAGTCCCGCGAGCAGCCTCACCACCGGTTGGCCGAGATGGCCCGCGCCTCCGACCACCCAGTGGTCCTGGCCGGTCAGATCAAACGGGTTCGTCTCCATGGTGAGCTGCCTCTTCATCGTTGGTTCCAAGTCGTGCTCGGCTTCCTCCACTGGATGCGCGCGGCGAAGACCGCGTTGTCCGATCCGTATTTCGTGCACTGTGTGAAGTCGGCGTAGTTCGGGCCGGTGGTCTGCATCCATTCCGCATCGGTCACCCAGGTCTCATTTTCATTCACCTCGGTGACGCCGAAGTTGCCCAGCTTGGCGCCGCGCTGCGGCATCAGCACGCGCTCAGTGGCTCGGATGACGTGGAGCTTCCCCGGGTCCACCTGGCCGATGAACAACGGGGCGCGATGGCGCGGGATGTGGTCGTTCATCGCGCCGCGCCGAGTGTAGCAGAGGAAGAGCCCGTCATCGTGAGTGACCCAGTGCGCCTGCGTGTTGTAGCTGCCGAGGTCGGTGCCATCATCCCACGTCCAGGACTTGAGCGTGCCGAAGTGCAGCCCATCGTTGCTGGTGGTCACGTAGGCGCGCTGGTCGTGGCGGATGGTGAGATAGTAGCGCCCCTTGAAGCGCGTGAGCGACGGCTCATGCAGGCCGCGATCCTCGTCCACGCGCAGCTCGTTGCCGATTTGCTTCACCGACAACCGCCGCCCATCGAAGCCGCACCGCAGCACCGCGACGCGCGAGGTGGTCTCGCCTTTGGGTGTGAAGTAAACCGGCAGCAGAATATCGCCGTCCGGCAGATCCACGCGCTGCACGCAGCCCGCACCGGCGTTGTGAAAGCGGTTCGTGTCCGGCATTGCCAGCGTCTCCCAATCCGTCCAGGTGCGCTGCGCCGGGTCGTAGATGGAGAACACCGTCTCCCGCGCGCGCACGCGCATCACCTTGTTGTCCTGATACCGCACGTCGTGCCCGATGCCGAGGAGCTTGCCCGACTTCGCGTGCCACTTGGGCCAGAAGTCCGACGGCGTGACCTTGACGCGCCCCGGTTCCTCGCGTGGTCCGAGCGTGCGCGCGTGCTCCACCGGCCCCGACCACGTTTTGCCGAGGTCGTCGGAACGCATTTCATTGAGCGGGCCGAAAATGTCGCTGCCCACGATCGCCGCCTTGTTCATCGTCAACACGATCTTCGGCACCGCGCCGGGAATCGCGCCAGTGCGCGGATGCACCCAGCAGGATTTCTTGTCGAAGCCGGTGCTGATCGTGTCGAGCTTGATGTCGAAGGCTGGCGCCCCGGCGGCGTGCAGCGCATCAGGTGTCGCAAGCAGCAGCACCGCGAGCGCGAGGGCTGCGCCAGCGGGCTTGCGCCAGCCGGCGCATCCCATGGCCACCCGGCGCTGCATCGGGAAGTGGCGGCCAGAGCGTAAGTGGGTGGCGGTCATGGTGAGATGCGTTTTCTGTGAATCAATCGGCTCGGGAGGTCGCAAGGGCATGGCTCCTTATCGTTTCATGGCTTGGACGTGGGCGAAGATGGCTTTGCGCATGGCCTCGGTGGTGGGCGCCGCACCGACGTGGCCGGTGCGGACGCTGTTGAAGATCTCGCGTTTTCCCCCGAGGGCATTGAAGGCCGCATAGATGCTTGATGGCGGGCAAGTCGTGTCGATGAAGCCAACGGTGATGATGCCGCCGGCCTTGGTGCGTGTGGCGAAGTTCACGGCGTCATAGTAGCGCACGGCTTCGATGACGCCTGGTGCCGGGGCTTCGCCGGTGGGGATGAACTTCGGCCAGCCGTTGATGCGGCCTGCCTTGAATCCTGTGTGGTCGCAGCCCGCAGGCACGCCTGCGGCGAAGAAGGTCACGCGCGGATCGAGTCCGGCGGCGACAATGGATTGATAGCCGCCCTGGCTGCTGCCATGCACGACGATGGTGCTGCCATCCCACTCGGGCTGCGCGGTGAGGAAATCCAAGGCGCGCACGAGGCGGAGGAACATGTCGTGGAAGTAAATCGTGTCGCGCGACTCGCGGCCTCGCGCGCGGTAGTCCTTCAAGGCTCCGTTGGCGAGGTCGGTGTAGAACTGCTTCGGCTGGCCGTTCTGGATGCCGTGCGCGTTCATGTCCAGCGCGAGAAAGCCCTTCTCCGCCCAGCTTGAGGCCCCGGAGAGGCTGGAGCTGACGACGCCCGCTCCATGCACCGTGAGGATGATCGGCAGGCTCTTCGACTTCGCGCCGATGGGCCGCGCGAAGTAGCCCGACACCGGCCTGCCAATCGCATCGGCTTGCAGGTCGAACGCTTCGACGCCCTCCAATGGCGAAGCCTGCGGCGTGAGCCGCGGATTCATCGGCACGAGCGCCAGCTTCTTTTTCTCCGCTGCCCAGAACGCATCGAAGTCAGCGGGCACGCTCATGCTGGGCTTGATCTGCAACGGGTCTATCGCCGCACCCGCAAGCGCGACAAGGTTGGACTTTGCGTCGCCCGCATAGCCGACGCGGCACAGGAGGAAGCCGGGTTCATCAAGCTTGCCAGAGATCCTCGCGGTGCCGTTGGTGAGTCTGGCTGTGCCAGAGGTCGTGGGGGCCACGCCGTCCTTGGAAATGTTCCAGCTTACCGGCGCATCCGTGGCCGGCGTGAGCTGGATGGTGAACGTGACCGTTTCGCCTCGCTGGTAAATCGCATCCGCGTGATCGGGGGTGACAGTGAGTGCGGGCGCGACTGGTTTCACCTGCGCCTGAGCGAGCAGGAGCGAGGTGAACAGTGCTGCGGTGATGAGCATGTGTCGTTTCATAAGGCTGGTGCAGGTGGTGACACAGGTGGCAATCGTGGCTGCCGGGAGGAGGAGGGAGGGGTTCATCGCGTTCAGTAGGTCTTGCCGGTGGTGGCCGCGGGGGAGGTTGCAGATGCGCCGGAGACTTCGCCGAGCAAGGCATCGAACTGCGCGGAGCATTCGGAAAGGTGTTTGTGCAAGGCGCCAAACTCGCTGCCCAGAACCACGAGTTGCGCGCCCAGGTCAATGATGGTGCGCGCGTCGTCGGCCGTGCCCACGGGCCGGCCCCAGGCTTTTCCGTGCTGGCGACAGGCGGCGGCGATTTGCCTTTGCACCTCCAGCATCCCCGTGTCGCTGACGGCGGCGGTGCAGCCGAGCCGCAGCGACATGTCGCCGGGACCGAGGAAAAGCACGTCCACGCCCGGGACGGCGGCGATGGCCCCGGCGTTGGCGAGCGCCTCCGGCGTTTCGATTTGCACCGTGAGGAATGTCTCGCGGTTGGCCTGCGTGGTGTAGTCCTTCGGCGCTCCGACCCAGAAGTTCGCGTCGCGTCCGCCGCCGCAGAAGCCGCGGTCGCCCAGCGGCGGAAACTTCACGGCTTGCACGAGCGCGCGCGCCTCGTCGGGCGTCCCGACGTGCGGGATCATCAGCCCGGATGCGCCCTCCTCAAGCAGCCGGTAGAGCGCTGTCTTCTCCTTCGTCACCGCGCGCCAGAGGCAGTCAATGTCCGCCGCGTGATGGCTGGCGATCATGGCCTGCGCCTCGTGCGGATCCCAGGTGCGATGCTCGGCGTCCACCCAGACGCCGTCGTAGTGGAAATGCGCGGCGAGCGCCGGGAACATGCCGATGGGCGAGCCAGTGCAGGCGACGCGGGCGATTTTTCCGGCGCGGAGCTTGGCGAGGATTTTTGATTTTCTCATAGAACTACTTTTTCCACAGCGAGGCGAGGCTGACCCGGCGGATGCGCAGACGATTGAGCGCGCCCACCTTGCTGTCACCAGCGCAGTAGCCGAGCAGCACCGAATCGCCGGTGAAGTGAATCGCGGTGTAATGATACAAGCCCTCCGGATCGCCCTCGATCAGTGTGCGCTGCGGCCACGTCCTCCCGCCGTCGCGGGAAATGGCCGCGACGAGCGGGTTGCGCCTGCCCTGCGGAAACGGAAACTGGCCGGAATGATCATTGTAGAGCGCAAGCAGGTCCGCGCTGCCCGGCAGGCGCTTGATGCTCGCGGGACCGGCAGGGGACTTCAGCTCGGTCGCGAATGGCGGCGTCCACGTCTTCCCCGCATCCGCTGAAGTGAAGCCGAACTGCGCTCCCTGATCGGTGCGGCTCCACGAGAGCAGGGAGCCGTCCGCCAGCTCCACCACGCCCGGCTCCTGCAAGCCGGTCCCGCTGCGCACTGGCATAGCCCACCAGCTCGACGATTCCTGCCACGTCGCGCCCTCGTCATCGGAGTAGATCCACATGGAGATCGCGCGCGCGTCGAACGACTTGCTGGAGTGCGGATCCGTGCCGCGCGAGCGATGAAAGGCAAGCGGGAGGATGATGCGGCCTTTGCTCGTCTGGATCACCCGATCGTTGTTCAGCACGAAGTAGCCCGGCGCCCCGAGCACGAGTTTCGCCTCCGTCCAGGTCGCGCCGTCGTCCGCGGAGACACGCATGTGCGGACGGCAGTCGATCCAGCTGTTCTTCACGCAGTAAAACAGCGCGAGCTTCCCGCTGGCGAGGCGCAGCAGCGACACGCTCATCACGTTCTTGCCGCTCCTGTTTTCCACGATCACCTCCGGCCCGCTCCATGTGCCTCCCTGGTCATCCGAGTGAATCCGCACGATGCGCGCCGGGCTTTCATCAGCCGCGCCGCCGTAGAACTGCGAGTAGCAGAAGATGATGCGCCCAGACGAGAGCGTGGCAAAGGAACCCTCCGAGTTGCGCGGGTTCTCCTTCGTTGGCTCGATATTGAGGGTGACGGCGCCCTGCGGCGCGCCAGCGTGGCAGACACTGCTGGTTGCGGGAACAAGCAGGCTGGCGGCAAGCGCTACCAGGCTGGCCCCTAGCGTCACCGATGGTCTCGGGATGCCTGTCCGGATCATCTTTTGGTGTGCGCTCATGAGGCCGTAACGCTAGCTGGCGGCACTGAGGCTGGCGAGGACTAGCGCCTGGTCACTTCATGTAACCAGATGAAATCGCTATGCGCGCAAACCGGACTGGCATTCAATGGCCGCGCATGAGCTCCGTCCTCATCATCGGCTGCGGCAGCATCGGCGAGCGCCACCTGCGCTGCTTTCAGCGGACCGCGCGCTGCGCCGTCGCGGCGTGCGACAGCAACGCCGCGCTGCTCGCCAGCATGAGGGAGAGGCATGCCGTGCCGGTGTTTGCCTCGCTGGATGCGGCGCTTGCCGGTTCGCGCTTTGATGCAGCCGTGATCTGCACGCCAGCCCCGTTGCACTTGCCGATGGCGCTGAAGCTCCTCGCCGCAGGACTGCATGTCCTCATCGAGAAGCCCCTCGCGATCGATGCCGCGCTCGTGCCTGATGTGCGCGGGGCCATGGCCCGGTCGGGGCGCTTTGTGGCCGTGGCCTACGTGTTTCATGTCATGCCCTGGGTCGCCGGGGCACGCGAGATCCTGGGCAACGGCAGGTTGGGCAAAATCCTCCACGCCAGCATCGTTTCCGGCCAGCACTTCCCAACCTTCCGGCCCGCGTATCGGGACATCTACTACGCGCGCCGGGAGCAGGGCGGCGGCGCGGTGCAGGATGCCCTCACGCATCTGGTCAATGCCGTGGAATGGCTCATCGGTCGAGGCACGCGTGTTTTTTGCGACGCCGCGCACCAGGCGCTGGAAGGCGTCAGCGTGGAGGACACGGTCAACGTCACCGCACGGCACGGCGCGGTGCTGGTGAGCTACGCGATGAACCAGTTTCAGGCACCGAACGAGACCACGATGCTCGTCCATTGCGAGCGGGGCAGCGTGAAGGTCGAGGGCCACCGCCAACGCTGGGGCGTGCTGCGGTCGGGCGACAAGGACTGGTCATGGCAGCAGACGCCACCGCTGGAGCGCGATGATCTGTTTCTG
>JBEBFV010000159.1:0-12022 GCA_040081795.1 Limisphaerales bacterium
CGGCGGCAACGTCCTGTTCGTCGGCACCAAGAAGCAGGCGCAGGAAGCCGTGAAGGAATCCGCCAAGACCTGCGGCCAGATGCACGTCACCGAGCGCTGGCTTGGCGGCACGCTCACCAACTTCAAGACCCTCAAGCGCTCCCTCGCCCGCCTCAAGAAGCTCGAGGGCATGGTCGCCGACGGCTCCATCAAGAAATACGGCAAGAAGGAACAATCCGCCCTCGGCCGCGAGATGGATCGCCTCATAAAGAACCTCGACGGCCTCCGCCCGCTCGACAAGCAGCCTGACTGCATGTTCGTCGTGGACATCAAGCGCGAGCACAACGCCGTCGCCGAAGCCCGCAAGCTCAGGGTTCCCATCGTCGCCATCGTTGACACCAACGCCGACCCCGACCTCGTGGACTACCCGATCGCCGGCAACGACGACGCCCTGCGCTCCGTCCGGCTCATCCTCTCCGCCATCACCGAGACCTGCACCAAGGCCCGCGCGGAATACGAGGCCAAGTATGTCCGCAACAAGCAGGCCGCCGAGCCAGCCCCTGCTGCCGAGCCTGCGCTGACCCCCGAGGCCCTCGCCTCCCTCGTCACCCCGGCCGCAGCCTAGTCAACCTCCATCGAGTCGAAGTGCGCGCGGCCACAAACCGCGCTCCCTCTCAACTCTCAACTACAAACTCTCAACTCTTCCCGATATGGCTGAAATCACCGCCGCTACCGTAGGCAAGCTCCGCGAAATGACCGGCGCGGGCTTGATGGACTGCAAGAAGGCGCTCACCGAAAACGGTGGCGACCTCGACCTCGCCGTGGACTGGCTTCGAAAGAAAGGCGTCGCCAGCGCCGCCAAGAAGGCTGACCGCGCCGCCAACGAAGGCGTCATCGCACAGCACATCGTCCCCGGCTCCAAGATTGGCGTCCTCCTCGAAGTCAACTGCGAGACGGACTTCGTCGCCAAGAACGATCAGTTCAAGGCCTTCTGCGACGACCTCGCCAAGAAGATCGCCGCCGACCCCGCTGCGGACCTCGAGACCGACCGCGTCGCCGCCATCTCCAAGATCGGCGAAAATATCCGCCTCAACCGCCACCTCCGCTGGGAAGTCAGCGGCAACGGTCTCATCGCCGCCTACATCCACACCGGCGCGAAAGTCGGCGTGCTCGTCGAAGTCGGCGCAGGCCAGGAAGCCACCGTCACCAGCGACGCCTTCAAGGAACTAGTGCGCGACATCACCCTGCAAATCGCCGCCGGTAACCCCACCGCCGTCAGGCGCGAGGAAATCCCCGCCGAGGTGCTCGACAAGGAGGACGAGATCGCTCGCAACTCGGACGCCCTCAAGGGCAAGCCCGCCGCCGCGATGGCGAACATCCTCAAGGGCAAACGCGAGAAATACTTCCAGACCATCTGCCTCGTGGAGCAGGGTTTCGTGAAGAAGAACGGCGAAGTCACCGTGAAGGAACACATCGCCACTGTCGGCAAGGCCCTCGGCGACGAGGTCACCGTCCGCCGCTTCGTCCGCTACCAGGTCGGCATGGCCTGAACCAATACTTCAATCACAGAGGCACACGGGCACCTCGCAAGGGGTGCCCGTTTTGCATTCGTATCAAGTCCCGGTAGGACCGCGCGGCCTCTCTGCGTGGGGATGAACGCAAGCCGACCAGCAGGCCGGCCCTGCCCTGCCCTGGCCAGAGCGGCCAGTGTGAGAGATTCCACGGACGTTGGCTTGAATTCGCGGCGCGAAACCGGAACATCCGGGCATGGCGAACTCGCAGAAGGAACAGGTGGCCGCGTTTTACGAGGCGCACCACAGCCGGGGCAAATACGATTACCTCTACGGCGGCGAGGATCGGAAGGAGCTGTTCGTCAAGCTGGTCGGCACGGGGAAGAACATCCTCGAGGTCGGCTGCCGCGCGGGAAATCTCACGCAGCACTTCGCGCAGGGCAACAAGGTAGTGGGCGTGGACATCGACCGCGCGGCGCTAAAGCTCTTCGAGGAACGGCTTGGCTGCAAAGGCCACTGGCTGGACGTGGATGACGAACCCCTGCCCTTCCCGGACAAGTCCTTCGATGTCGTGGTCTTCTCCGAGGTGATGGAGCACGTGCGTTTCCCGCAGAAGGCGCTCGGAGAAATCCGCCGCGTGCTCAAGCTCAACGGACGGCTCATCGGCTCGGTGCCCAACGCCTTCCGCTTCCGCAACCGCCTGCGCTTCCTCGTTGGCAACCAATACGAGAGCGACCCGTCGCACTTCCGGCAGTATTCCTTCAGCATCCTGCGGCGCGAGCTGGAGCCGCACTTCCGCGAGGTGGAGATTCATCCAGTGTCCGGCCATCTCCTCGGCGGCGGCAGCACGGGAATTCCGGTGTTCGCGTGGCTGCCGTTTCGCGTGCGGGCGTTGTTCGCCTTGGACTTGGTGTTTGTAGGGACGCCGAAATGAAACTCGCGCTCATCCGCCGCCAGTTCTCCGCCACGGGCGGCGCGGAGCTGTATCTCCAGCGGCTCCTCCAAGCGCTCGTGAAGGGCGGGCACGAGCCGCATCTCTTCGCGGAGTCATGGGACGGGCAGCTCGATGGCGTCCATCTCCACGCCGTGCCCGTCGGCGGCGACCGCACGCTGCGCGCGACGCGCTTCGCCGACGCCGTGGCCGCCGAGCTGACGAAGCATTCCTTCGACGTGGTCTTCAGCCTGGAGCGCACACATCACCAGGATGTGTATCGCGCGGGCGATGGCGTGCATCGCGTGTGGTTGCAGCGCCGCCAGCAGTTCGCGCAATGGTGGCGGCGGCCCTTCGTCTGCGCCGGCGGCTTCCATCGCAACATGATGAAGCTCGAGGCGCGCACGTTCGACCCCGCCAACACGCGGCACATCATCGTCAACTCCGACATGGTCCGGCGCGAGATCGTCGAGAACTTCCACTTCCCCGCGAACCGGATTCATCTCGTCCGCAACGGCATTGACCTCGACCGCCACCGTCGCGGCCAGCGCACGGCAACGCGCGAGCGCTTCGGCATCAAGCCCGACGACACGCTGCTGCTCTTCGTCGGCTCCGGCTGGGAACGCAAGGGGCTGCGCTTCGTGCTGCGCGCGTTCAATCGGCTCAAGGCCCCGCGCGTGAGGCTCCTCGTCGTGGGCAAGGGCAAGCCGCCCTTCGCCTTGCCAGACGGCGTGATCTTCGCCGGCCCGATGTCCGACGTGGAAAACGCCTACGCAGCCGCCGACCTGCTGGTCTTCCTGCCGATCTACGAGCCGTCGTCCAACGTCGTGGCCGAGGCGCTTGTCTCCGACCTGCCCGTCATCACCAGCTCGCTCAACGGCGCGAGCGAGATCATCACCCCGCGAAAGAATGGCACGGTCATCGCCGACCCGCGCGACACCGACGCCGTGGTCGAGGCGATCCGCCATTGGATACTCCAGCGCGGCCAGGCCGAGATGCCGCCCAAGCACGAGCTGAGTCTGGAGCGCAACGTCGAGGAGACGCTCGCAGTGCTCGACTTGGCGGCGAAGGAGAAGCGGCGCTGACCTCGCGCGATGAAGATTTCCTTCTGCCTCATCGCGCTCAACGAGGAATCCAACCTCCCGCGCTGCCTGCGCAGTTGCGCGGACCTTGCGGATGAGATCGTCATCCTCGACTCCGGCAGCACGGACGACACCGAGCGCATCGCGAAGGAATTCGGCGCACGGTTCGAGCGGCAGTCATGGCTCGGCTACGTGGGGCAGAAGAACAAGGTGCTTTCCCTCGCCACACACGAGTGGGTCTTCAGCCTCGATGCGGACGAGGAGCTTTCCCCGGAGCTGCGCGAGGACATCCGCCGGCTCAAGGCCACCGAGCCACCCGCCGAACTCAGCGGCTGGTCGCTCCCGCGCTGCGTCCTCTACGAAGGCCGCTGGATCCGCCACGGCGACTGGTATCCCGACCGGCTCGTGCGCCTCTTCCGGCGCGACCGCGCGCGCTTCGCGGGTGGCAAGGTCCACGAGCGCCTCGAACTCACCGGCCCCATCGCTCGCCTGGGCAGCGACCTCTATCACCACAGCTTCAAGGACGCCGCCGACCACTGGGCGCGGTGCGAGAAATACGCCCGACTCTGGGCCGAGACGCAGTTCGAGCTGGGCCGCAGCGCCGGCGCGCTTGCGCCCATCACACGCTCCGGGTTCCGCTGGTTCCGCGGCTACGTGCTCAAGCGAGGCTTCCTCGACGGCCCGCAAGGCTGGCGCATCGCCGGCTACTGCGCGCGGGAAGTCGCTTTGAAGTATCGGCTGTTGCGCGAGATGAACGCGGGCCGTGGCAAGGGCTGAACGAATTTGGTAGGCGACGTGTTGCCAACGAGCTCTTCAGCGCCCCCGGATAATCCTTTACACCCTCCGGCGCGCTTTTCAGATTCATGGCGCATGTCTGTTGCAACCCATACGACCCGGCCCACGACGCCCGATGCCCAGCCGGGCTTCACCCTCGGCCAGTTCTCCGAGGCCGCGCTCGCGGCCGCCACGAAGCAGTCGCAGGACTATCTCTTCAGCGTCCAGCATCCCGAGGGCTACTGGGTCGGCGAGCTGATCGTGGACGTGACGCTGGTGGCCGACATGGTGGCGTATCATCACTGGTCGGACACGGTGGACCCCGAGTGGCAGCGCCGTGCGGTGAACCACATCTTCGAGCGCCAGCTCGACGACGGCGGCTGGAACATTTACCCGCACGGCCCTTCCGAGGTGAACGCGACGATCAAGGCCTACCTCGCGCTCAAGCTCGCCGGCATCTCCGTCACCGACCCGCGCATGCTCAAGGCCCGCGAGGTCGCCCGCAACCTCGGCGGCGTCCCGAGGATGAACACCTTCTCCAAGCTCTACCTCGCGCTGCACGGGCTTGTGGGCTGGAACCACGTTCCCTCGATCCCCTGCGAGGTGCTGCTGATCGGCAAATGGTTTCACGTCAACTTCTGGGACATGAGCAACTGGTCGCGTGCGATGCTCGTGCCGCTGGCGATCATCAACCACTTCCGCCCAACGCGCCCACTCAAGAACGGCGTGAACCTCGACGAGCTTTATCCGAACGGGAAGTGGGAGCTGGACGAGGCTTTGCGCCCCCGATACTTCGACTTCGGCGCCCGCAACGCCTTCCTCTGGCTCGACCGGCTGCACAAGCTCGCCGAGTGGGTCGCGCGCAAGAGCGTCCACCCGTTCCGCAAACGCGCGCTCAAGAAGTGCGAGCAGTGGATGCTGGAGCGCTTCGAGGGCAGCGACGGACTTGCCGCGATCTTCCCCGCAATGCTCAACAGCGTCATCGCACTCGAAGTGCTCGGCTACCAGCGCGAGCACCCGATCTTTGCGCGCGAATACAAGGAGCTGAAGAAGCTCGAGCACCACACTGCGGACTCAATGCGGCTAGAGCCGTGCTTCTCGCCAGTCTGGGACTCGGCCATCGTCAGCATCTGCATGCGCGAGTCCGGCGTGCCTGCCGAGCACCCGCGCATGAAGCAGGCAGCAAGCTGGCTCATTGACCGCGAGATTCGCTTTCGCGGCGACTGGTATCACAAGAACCCCGTGGACGTGGAGCCGAGCGGCTGGGTCTTCGAGTTCAACAACAAGTGGAACCCCGACGTGGATGACACCGCGATGGTGCTGCTCGCGTTGCGCCAGATCCCGACCGACAACCCCAAGCGTCGCGACGAGTGCTTCAAGCGCGGCTGGAATTGGATGCTCGCCTTCCAGTGCCGCGACGGCGGCTGGGCGGCCTTCGACAAGGACTGCACGAAGAGCATTCTCGAGAAAGTCCCCTTCGCCGACCACAACGCGATGCTCGACCCGGAGTGCTCAGACATCACCGCGCGCATCCTCGAAGTCATGGGGCTTGAAGGCGTGCCGATCACGAACCATCAGGTCCAGCGCGGCCTCGCCTTCATCAAGAAGTCGCAGGAGGACGACGGCTCCTTCTTCGGCCGCTGGGGCGTGAACTACATCTACGGCACATGGCAGGTGCTGCGCGGGCTCAAGACGTTCAACTACAACATGGCTGAGCCGTGGCTCCTTCACGCGCGCGACTGGCTCCTGAGCGTCCAGCACGAGGACGGCGGCTGGGGCGAACGCTGCAACACCTACGACGACCCTGTTCACAAAGGTCGCGGCCCGAGCACCGCCTCGCAGACCGCGTGGGCCGTGATGGGCCTCTGCACCTTCGGCGACCCGCACATGCCCGCGCTCAAGCACGGCATCGAGTTCCTCTGTGGCTCGCAGAACCGCGACGGCTCGTGGTCCGAGGACGAGATCACCGGCACCGGCTTCCCCTGTGTCTTCTACCTGAAATACGACATGTATCGAAACGCCTGGCCGCTGCTGGCGCTGGCGACTTACCGGCAACTGCTGGACCAGAAAGCAACCGGCGGTCCGTCAGCCCGATGACTGACTCGGCTAACGGCCTAATCCTCGTCTGCTTCGCGGTGAAGGAGGAAGCCGCGCCTTTCCTCCGCGCACTTCCCTGCGGCGTCGAGACCCTCATCACCGGCATGGGCGCGGCCGCTGCTGAACGTGCGTTCACCGCCCGACTCAACGAACGCCCGTGGCAGTGCGTGTTCACCTGTGGTTTCGCTGGCGGCCTGAACCCGGCGCTCCGACCGGAGACCATTGTCTGCGACACCGACGGGAATTTTCCATTGCGACAAGCCCTGCTCGATGCCGGAGCAGTGCCCGGAAGTTTCTGCCACCACACGCGCGTGCTCACGACGGCAGTTGAAAAGCGCCAAGCGCGGGAAGACTCCCGTGCTGACGCGGTGGAGATGGAGTCGGAAGTCATCCGCCGCATCTGTCACTTGCGCGGCATTCCCAGCGCGACCGTGCGCGTCATCTCCGACGCGGCGGACGAGGAGATGCCCCTCGACTTCAACCCGCTGATGGACGCCGATGGGAAACTGAACCTCGGCAAGCTGGCGCTCGCCGTGCTACGTCGTCCGCAGAAGATCCCCGCGCTCCTCACACTGGGCCGCCGCACCAAATCCGCCGCCGCCCGCCTCGCCGCCGTGTTGCGCGCGACGCTAACGGGCTGAGGCTCCGGGGCCGGGCGAGGCCACAGGCGGGCTTTCCCGACGTTCCTTCGCCTTCTCGCTGAACGTGATCAGGCCTGCGCCGAGCATGATGAGCAGCACGCCCAGCCAGCGCAGCGGCGGGATTTCCTCCTGCAGGAAAAACTTCGCGGCAAGAGTCGTGAGCACGAAGCCCATCGCCGTCAGCGGCCAGATGAAGCTCACGTCGCTGCGGGAGAGGAGCACGAGGAGCGCGACGAAGAAGGCGGCTTCCAACGCCACGCCGACAAGGATGCTGGGGTTGGTCACGCCCGCCTTCACCACGCGCCAGATTTCCGCCGCGTTGACCTGCTTCACCTCGCCGACCTGCTTCAGGCCCTTGCTCAGGAAGACCACGCCGATGGCTTCACACACGAGACCGGCGATGAGGAGGAGGAGGATTTTGGTCATGGGTATTTGATGCGTGAGGGGAGGCGGCGGTGCTTATCACGTTTCACGCATCACAGTTTTCACAAGTCTTGGTAGCGGATGAGCTGGATGCCTTGCTCCGTCACCTGCGCCTTCACACGCGGGCTGATGAGGGCGTCGAACTCGTGGCGAAATTCGTCGAGCGAAGGATGCGAGTAAAGCTCCGAGTCTCCGCGCGGCAGGGCAGGCAGAAGCCTCGTGATGAAGGCCTCGTCCACGCGCGAGTTTTGGAGCAGGCCGAAGACATGGTCCGTGAACCGGATGCCGCCGCGGACCAGCAGTTCGCGGGTGCGCCTGGAGAGCCGGTGGAAGATGAAAGCATGGCTGGCGCGGTAGAGCCAGCGGCCGCGCGCGAGCTTTCGATTCAGAGCGAAGGGATCGTCGGTGACGCGGACGTGTCGGATGCCCCACTCCGTGTGACGCGAGAGGAGAATTCGCAGCACGGTCGGATGAAGGTGCATGTTCAGATGCCCATTGACGTGGTCGAGCGTCAGTCCCGTGGCCTTAAATTTGGCGAACTGAGCCCTGATCTCGCGCGCGAGCTGAAGTTGCAGCCCAGGTGTGAAGAAGTAACGGGTGCCCGCCGCGACGGGTGAGCTGCTGAACTCGCCGAGCGTGTTCACGAGGTCCGGAATTTCCATCCGACGGCAGGTCGCCTTGCCGCAGATGAGGGTGAGGTGGAGGCCGACGCCGAGCGTTGGGTTTTGTTTCGCCAGTTCGACGGCCTCGTCGAACGCGTCGCCGTTCACCATCAGGCTGGCGGTGGTGAGGATGCCCTCGCGGTGTGCGCGGATGACGGCCTGGTTGATGGAGCGGGAGCGGCCGAAGTCGTCGGCGTTGACGATGAGGCGGCGGGGTTGGGAGGGATTTAGATTACGAGCAAGCGGGGCGGCGGCGGCCTCGGCTCGTGCTCGTAATCCTGATCCTAATCCTGCTCGTTCCTTCGCCCCCGGTTCCGGGGCTGGCTGGCCTCGTTTGAGTTTGAAGCCTTCGAGGTCGGCGGTGGGCGGCGCTTCGCGAAAGGGCAAATCCGACACGCCGCGCGGGACGCGACGATGCGGGCTTGAGGGAACGGGGGGTTGCTCAGACGCCATAGTTCGGTGCCAGGGCACCGGTGGCGGAGCGATACCATGTGCGCAGGATGAGGGCCAGCTTTTGAAGCTTGTGCAGCTTCGTGGGCGTCGGGGCTAGGACGGGGAAGTCGCACTGCTCCAGCTTGCGCAGCAGCCGCCAATAGACAGCGCCCATCAGCTCGGCGGCAACCATCGCCTTGCGGTCCTCCGGCGGGAGCGTGGCGCGGGCGCGGGCGTAGTGATGGCGCGCGCGGCTGGAGGTGGCTTGCGCGAGACTGCGGAAGCGTGGGGTGAACGCGCCGCCGAAAATCTCCGCCTCGGTGACTTGATGGTGCCTCAGTTCCGCGAGGGGCAGGTAGATGCGCCCGCGCGCGGCGTCGTTGCCCACGTCGCGGAGGATGTTGGTGAGCTGAAGCGCCTTGCCAAGGTGAACGGCGTAGTCGCGGCAGGCGGGGCTGGTGTGGCCGAAGATTTCGATGCTCAACAGCCCGACGACGGAAGCGACACGATAGCAGTATTGATCGAGTTCCTCCCATGTCTCGTAGCGCGTCACATCCAGGTCCATCTCGACGCCGCGGATGAGTTCATCGAACAGGGCGAATGGCATCTGGTGCGCGACGATGAAGCGCTGCAACTCGCGGTTGACTGGGAACTGCGGCTGGCCGCCGTCGCAGGCGGCGCGGATGTCCGTGCGCCACTCGGCCAGGCGGATGCGGCGCTGATCGAGCGGCACGCTCTCCTCGTCGGCCACGTCGTCCACCTCACGGCAGAAGGCGTAGAGCGCGCTCATGCCGGCGCGTTTCTCCTTCGGGAGCATGATGAAGGCAAGCGCGAGGTTGGAGGCGCTGCGCTGGGTGATTTGCTCGCTGACGGGAGGGGTCATGGGAAACGCGGAACGCGGAATGCGGAACGCGGAATGGGCGGCGTGGGAGATTTCATGACTGGCGCGGAGGCGGGAGGCCGCCTGTCTCGGCGAGCGTTGGATTGCGCGGCAGGTGAAGCTTGCGTCTGCGCTGGCGGCGGCGTGAGAAGGCCAGCAGCAACACGAGCGGAGCCACAACAAGCAGCGCGGCCAGGAGGATCGGCGCGGCCTGGCCACCGGCGAAGTTGCCAGGGCCAGGTGCCTGACCACCAGGCTGCGGAAACTCCGGCGGCAGCACCTCCGCCGCAAACATTGTGAGAAGACACGCGGGCATGGCGCTCATTTCTCCAGCGTGTCCGTGTCGCCTTCCGGGCTGGCGTCGGTGTTGAGGTTGAGCCGTTGCATCCGGTAGCGCAGTGCGTGGCGCGTGACCTTGAGGCGCTCGGCGGTCTTGTTGATGCTGAAATGATTCCGCTCCAGCGCGGCGAGGATGAGCTGCTTCTCGAAGTTGGACAGCGCCTCGTCGAGCGAGTCCGGGATCGGCGCGGCCGGGCCGTTGCCCTTGCGCAGCTTGGTCTCCAGCTCGAAGTCAGGCAGGTGCATGGGCTGCACCTGCGGGCCGGGCGCGAGGATGACGGCACGCTCGATAACATTGCGCAGCTCGCGGACGTTGCCGGGCCAGTGGTGGCCGAGCAGCTTGGTGGCGGCGGGCTTGGAGAGCGTCATCAACGGCCTGCCGAGCGAGGTGCAGAACTGTTTCAGGAAGTGCTCGGCCAGCAGGCAAACGTCCTGCCCGCGCTCGCGCAAGGGCGGCGGGCGGAACTGCACGACGTTGAGGCGGTGGTAGAGGTCCTCGCGGAACTGGTTCTCGCGAATGGCCTGGATGATGTCGCGGTTGGTCGCGGCGAGGAGGCGGACGTTGACCTTCAGCTCGTCATTGCCGCCGACGCGGGTGAAGGAGCCGTCTTCCAGAAAGCGCAGGAGCTTGGCCTGGAGCGACCGGCTCATGTCGCCAATCTCGTCGAGGAAGATCGTGCCGCCGTCAGCCTCCTCGACGCGCCCGAGCTTCTGCTTGAGCGCGCCGGTGAACGCGCCCTTCTCGTGGCCGAAAAGCTCGCTCTCCAAGAGCGTCTCCGGAATCGCCGCGCAGTTGATGCGGACGTAGCTCTTGCGCGCCCGCTTGCTCAGGCTGTGCAGCGCGCCGGCGACAAGCTCCTTGCCTGTGCCGCTCTCGCCGAGGATTAGGACGGTGGCGTTGGTGGGAGCGACCCTTTGGATCAGCTCCCGCTGCTCCTTCATGTTCGGGGACTCGCCGATGATGTTTTCGAGCCGGTAGCTGTCGGAGACGCGCTCGCGGAGGGTGGCGTTCTCGGTGATGAGCCGGTGGCGTTCGGCACAACGGCTGACGTGCAGGATAAGCTCCTCGGGTGCGAAGGGCTTGGGAAGGTAGTCAGACGCGCCGGATTTGATGGCCTCCGCCGCCAGTTTGGGCGTGGCGTAGGCGGTGATCATCAGCATGGGCAGCTCCGGCCAGCGCCGCTTGACGCGGGCGAGCAGCTCGTAGCCGCTGAGGCCGCCCAGGTGCGCGTCGGTGATGAGCATGAGGAACTCGCGCTTCTCCAGCAACTGCTCGGCCTGCTCGGCGGATTCCACGGCCTCGGTAGGGAATCCCTCGTCGGCCAGCATCGCCGTGAGCGAGAGGCGCATGTTCTTCTCGTCGTCCACGAGGAGGATCGGCGGCAGCGGTTGGCTCATGCGGCGGTGTTCATGGTTGTCTTGGCCGGGAACCGTAGCGTGAATTTGGTGCCCTTTCCAAGAGTGGATTCCACAGCGACCCGCCCGCCGTAGATCTCCGTGTTGTGCCGCACGATGGCCAGCCCGAGGCCCGTGCCCTTTTCCTTGGTGGAAAAATACGGCTCGAAGATGTGCTCACGCTGGTAGTCGGGGATGCCTGGGCCGGTGTCGGCAATGGAGACGACCACGGCGCCGGCGGCGTCGAGCGCGCCAACTATTTCGATTCGGCCCTTGGCATTCATGGCGTCGCGGGCGTTGGTGAGCAGGTTGACGAGCACCTCGCCCAGGTGCGCGCGCTGCATCAGGAGCGGCGGCAGCGTGTCGGAGCAACGGACCTCAACTTGAACCTCATGCGGAAGGGCTGGCGGAAACACCCGTTGCAGCGCGTGCTCGATTTCCTCGTGCATCGCGAGACGCTCGACGCGCCCCTCGGCGAGCTGCGCGTAGCCCATCAGCTCGGTGAGGATGCGGTCCGACCGTCCGACCTCCTCGCGGATCATGTCCAACTGCTGTAGCGCGGCAGGCTTCGTCTCCTTCGCCTCCTTCAGAGTTTTTTGCAGGCTGAAGGCGGCGTTGTTGATGATAGCCAGCGGGTTCTTCAACTGATGCGCGATCTCCGCCGCCAGCCGCCCGGTGGAGCGCAGTTGCTCCTGCCGGATGGCGAACTCCTGCGCCTCCTCCTGCGCTTGTAGCTGCAAGTCCGCCAGGACGTTGATGCCGTAGCAGGATGCAGCCAGGAGCAGCAGCAGCAGCACACGGCTGAAGAGGCCGTGCATCGCGTTGCGATCCGAGAGGCCGGTGAGCGCGAGAAGAAACGCCTGTCCGACCTCAAGC
>JBEBFV010000589.1:0-3196 GCA_040081795.1 Limisphaerales bacterium
CCTTCCGTAATCAACTCCGCCGCCGCGCTGGGCGTGGCGGCGCGCAGGTCTGCGACGAAGTCTGCGATGGTGAAGTCAATCTCATGCCCGACCGCCGACACGACCGGCACCGCCGACTCGAAGATGGCGCGCGCGACCACCTCCTCGTTGAAAGCCCAAAGGTCTTCGAGCGAGCCGCCGCCGCGCGTGACGAGGATGAGGTCGAGCTTCGTAGCAGCCGACGTGAGGAGGCTCTGACTTGATTCCGCATTCCGCATTCCGCGTTCCGCGTTGGATGGAGCCTCCTCACGTCGGCTGCTACTGAGGGAGAATTGGTTCAGCACCCTCACCGCCTCCGCCACCTCCCCCGCCGCTTCCTCCCCCTGCACGCGGCAGGGGACGAAGATGATTTCCAAGCCCGGCTGACGGCGCGCGATGACGTGCAGCACGTCGCGGATGGCCGCGCCGGTGGGCGAGGTGACGAGGCCGATGCGCTGCGGGTAGCGCGGGAGCTTGCGCTTGCGCTCCAGCTTGAAGAGGCCTTCCGCCGCGAGCTTCTCCTTTAGCCGCTCGAAGGCCGCCTGCAACGCGCCCACGCCCTGCAGCTCCGCGCTGCTGACGATGAGCTGATACTGCCCGCGCGCCTCATAGACCGTCACGTCGCCGGTGAGCAGCACCTTCTGGCCGTCCGCAAGCAGCGAACGATGCGGCACGGACGTGTTGCGGAAGAGCACGCACGCGAGCTGCGCGCCCGCGTCCTTGAGCGTGAAGTAAACGTGTCCCGACGCCTGCGCGCGAAGGTTGGTGATTTCGCCGGAGACGACGACCTGCCCGACCTGCTTCTCCAGCAGCCGCTTGATGTTCCCGGTCAGCTCCGAGACGGACAACACCTTGCGCACCGCCTCCGTAGGAAAGAGTTCGCCGAAGTCCCACTGCGACTTGGAAGGTTTGGGCATTTCAATTAACCAGTTCTCGAAAAGCGGCCTCGTTGGCTCGCACAAACTCCGCCATCGCCGAGTCGAATCCGTCGGAGGCTTCCCAAAATGCCGTGCTCAACTCGTTCAAAGCCGAAGGGCGCTTCGCCTCAATCTCTTCCATCTGTGCAAGCCGCTTCTGGAAATCGGAATCTGGCTTTTCACCAGGAAAGAGGTCGGGAGCCAAGCGAAGAAGCTTCGCGGCACGGGCCATTCCAATTTGCTCAAGGGCCGCTGCCGTAGGTTCAACCGGCAGGTCAGCCTCGAAGAAGGATTTCAGCGAACCATTGCCGATTACACCGTGCGCGTGCCAAGCCAACAGCAGTGTCCTTTGGACTTCGTTCAACGAAGCAGCACCTTCCCTCTCCTTCTTGTCCGCAGCGCTGCAAAACAAGCGGTCAACAAGTTCGAAGTCGTTTCCACTTCGGAACAGAGATTCGCAATCAGCTTTCATTGCTCGTTAAGCTCGGGCTTCCGGTGTCGCGAGAGGTTCCGAGACCCGCTGAATCGCCGTCGCCTTCCCCGTTGTGTCGTCCAGCTCAATGACCACGCCTTGCAGCAGCACGCGGTCGCGGGCCACGGAGAAGCGGCGGGGCTGGCTGGTGATGAAGCGTTCGATGATGGGCTGGATGTCGCGGCCTAGACAGCTTTCGTGCGGGCCGGTGAAGCCCGCGTCGCACAGGAAGGCCGTGCCGCCGGGGAAGATTTGCTCGTCCGCCGTCTGCACGTGCGTGTGCGTGCCCACCACCGCGCTGACCTGGCCGTCGAGCATCCGGGCGATGGCGATTTTCTCCGAGGTCGCCTCGGCGTGCATGTCCACAAAGATGAAGGGCGTGTGCTGGCGGAGTTGCTCCACCTCGGGGCGCACGCGGATGAACGGGTTGTCCATCGGTGGCATGAAGGTGCGGCCTTGCAGGTTGATGACGGCGAGCAAACGCCCGTCGGGCAGGCGATGCGTGGTGCTGCCTTGGCCGGGCGAGCCGGGCGGGTAGTTCAGCGGGCGCACGAAGCGCGGCTCATCGGTCAGCAACGTGATGACTTCCTTCTGGTCCCAAAGATGGTCGCCGCTGGTGATGATGTCCACGCCAGCAGCAAAGAGGTCCGCCGCCGTCTCGGGCGTGATGCCGGAGCCGCCCGCCGAGTTCTCGCCATTGGCAATGACGACATCGAGGCCGTGGCGTGCGCGGAGAACCGGCACCAGCTCGGTCACGGCCCTGCGGCCCGGCGAGCCGACGACATCGCCGATGAAGAGGATTTTCACGCGGCGAGACTAGACGGCGCGGTGAGGCAGGCAAGCTTGCGTGCCGGAAGCAGGTCAGGCTGGAAGCCTGGCCTGCTTCTGCTAGCGTCGCGGCGTGCGCATCAAAGCTTGGTTCCCGACGTTCATCTACTGCGCGCCGCTGCTCCGCACGGGCGCGGCGCGGTTCAACGCGGAGCTGCTTGCGGAGTCCTACCAGCTCCGCGACTTCGATCGCGACGGGCAGAAGTGGTCGAAGAAGAATTATCCCGGCGGCTTCACGACCTACGGCTCGATGGACAAGCTGCACCAGTTCTCGTCCACGTTCATCGAGCTACAGCGGCGCATTGATCGGCATGTGAAGGCCTTCGCGCGCAAGTTGGACTTCGACCTCACGAAGCGCCGGCTGGAGATGACTGACTGCTGGGTGAACATCATGCCGCGCCAGACCGCGCATGGCCTGCACCTGCACCCGACCTCGACGATCAGCGGCACCTACTACGTGAAAACTCCCAAAGGCTGCGCGGCCATCAAGTTCGAAGACCCGCGCCTGGACCGCTACATGGCTGCGCCGCCGCGCAAGGCCGGGGCGAGCCGGGAGAACCAGACCTTCGCCCACTACGCGGCTGAGGCCGGCAACGTCATCCTGTTCGAGAGCTGGCTGCGTCACGAAGTCCCGGCCAACCCGGTCGCGGCCGAACGCGTGAGCGTGAGTTTTAATTACAACTGGTTTTAGCCACACACGGACACAGATGGAACACAGACGAACTAGCCACAAAAGGGCGCAAAGAGCACAAAGGAGAATCCAGTCAGTGACTTCTTTGCGCCCTCTGTGCCCTTTCGCGGCAAAACGTCTTCCCCATCCGTGTCCATCCGTGTCCATCCGTGGTTAGAATTCCATGCCTGATTCCCCGGAACTCGTGCGCGCCGAAATCCTCCGCTGGCGGAAGGGCGAAGAGCCACGTCGGAAGCAGGACGCGCTGGCGCGCGAGGAGCCGCTGGAGAT
>JBEBFV010000160.1:0-11998 GCA_040081795.1 Limisphaerales bacterium
GGCTTGCACAACCTCCGCACGACGGCACGGGCGACCACCTGAAAATAACGCCAATTCATTCATACGCCTTTTCACCTATTACGCATAGAGTCTATTGACTCAGGCGATTATGCAGCGTTTGGCCCACCAGCCAAATGGAAGGTCTTTGACCAGCGTTCTCACTCGCAAGTCGCGAGACAAGCGCGGATCCATAGTTGCTCCACCATTGTCCGTGCAATTTACAAGCAAGTCCGTCAGGAAGGTGGCGGTGTCCTTCGGGATCGCCGGCCCCAATTCCACGATGAGTGGCAAGGACTGACGCGTCCAGGAGCCAAATGCCATTGGACTTTAACGAGTCTAACATATCATGTTTCCATTGAATTAGTTGCTGATTAAGTAACCCTCCTGCCACACATGGATGTCCTGCTAACCTGACCAACATATCCCACACCTCTTTTACCACCTCCTGGCGGAATGCTTCAAGGTGGTCACTAACTTGGATTGAACCGAACCCGGGACAGTAGAGATGCCCACAATACGGGTTGCGAGGAAACGCCGGAGGCACGATGTCTTGACGATACTGCTCCCATTCAGGCGCAGCTAAATCTGTGGCGCTTGTATAGACAGATGAATCTGCAACGAGGAGGATGTTTGGCGTTTGTGGCTTCCAGAACCAACGATATTCCTCAATTGCATAGGTTGCTTGGGCTGGCTCCGCTTTCAATCCAGCCAAAGCAAGAGTGCTTAAACCGGCTTGCCGCGCCGCTTCAATGTGGGGAATGAACTCGTGGAACGTCATACAGTGTGCTTAACATTGAGGCCACGCTGGGTCAACACATTGTCGGGTCAACACATGCGGCGAATCCTCAACTGGTTATGCACAGTGCTGCTGACCGGATGCTGCTTCGGTTTACTGCTAACATCCCAGCGAGCCATGCGCTCGCGGCGCGCTGGCAGTTCCCCAGCGCGAGCGCAGAGCCAAAATGTAGTCATCAGGCAATCGATGATTTTCGCCGGCCGCCTGCACACGCTCCATGTAGCCGGGGCGGGCGCGGCCGGGTCGGTCGTCGCCGGCGATGTAGCACAGGGCCTCTACTTCGGGGCCCTCGGCAAGACGGACACGCACCATCGCCTTGCGATAGAAGCCGGACGCCACCCCTTCATATCGGTCCAGGCTCGCCTCGTGAGCAGGTGCAATTTTCCAAAGGACACCATGCACGTCGCTGCCCTTGGCCGGGATGACCGTGGCGACGCCATGCGTGTTGATGCGGAATGCTTGCTCCGGCAGTAAGGCCCGGCCGACGAGGACTGCCCCGGGGCACCTACTGGCCATCTGGTCCACATCCATGTTCGAGCCGTAGGCGAAGTAGTTCATGCTCGTAAGTCTAGCGCCACGCGGCCGGCTTGTAAGGACACTCGTTGTCAACGAAGGCTGTCCTTTGCTCTCCCTGCGTTGGGAGTATGATGCAACCGTGGAATCTCTGCACCACCCGGCCATCAACGACAAGCTCCCGTCCGCTTGGGAAACGTCGTTCATCTTTGCGCTGCTCTTCATGGTCCTGGCGCTTGCCGGTGCGGTCGTCATCCTTGTTTGCGAATGGCTGGCTCGACTGGCTGTGCCGCTGCCAATCGGAGCGACCCCTGAGCTCCAGCAGTCTGTCGTCGCGCAGCGCGAGTCGGTGGCTATGTTGATATTCGGCCTCCTCTGGGCGTTGATTATCGGCTGGGCCGTTTTTTTCCGTTGAGACGAACGCCACATACCAATGAGCACCACGACAGCCCACATCCTGATTGGCAGAAGCCATCCCTACCACGACTGCATCATCCCGACGCACGTCCTGACGCTGCACGAGAACTCCCGACCGCTGTTGGTGCTTCGTCCCTACCCGGTGACGATGCCGGAGAGACTGGCCGACGGGGTTGCTCCGCCGGGAGAAGTGCATTGGGTGCCCACGCTCAAGCACATGTTCGAGGACGCGCTGCTCATGGTGGCTGTCCATGCACTGAAGGTTCCAGAGGTCGTGAAACCGGCGGCGACCTTCCTGCGGATGCACGAAGTCCGCTTCCTGGACCTGTCCAAACAGGAGAATTCCAGGTGGCTCAAGCTGCTTCATGCACGCTGCCGGGCACACTTCCCATCCCGCAGCAAGTTGGCGATTTCGCTGTTCTACCACTCAGCCGTCTTCGGCCACGTCAAAGTGCTGAAGGACTACCCGATGGAGGTGGAACTCTGCACGCCGGTCTTCGACCGGTTCTGGCACAGGTCCGACGAGGCAATGGTGGAAACGGGCACTTTGGAGATTCCGACGTTCAGTGAGTGGGACCCGGAGGCTGACGACGCCGAATCAGGTTTGCTGGCAGAAGTGCGCCGCAAGAATGAAAAGCGTGCGCGCACCGACACCCAGCGTTGATGGAATCGCCCCGGCCAGCATGAGCCAGACCATCAAAATCCTCACTGTCACCGACTTGCACCGGGTGCGCGTGCTTTACGAGCAACTCGCCCGGGCGGTGGAGTCGCATCAGCCCGACATCGTGGCGCTGGTGGGGGATTTTCTCGACGCGGGGGGTGATCATCCCGACCAGTTCACCACGGCGGAGTGCGCGGCCTCTATTGGCCGGCTGCATTGCAAAGAGGTGGTGTTTGTCCGGGGGAACCACGAGGACAGCAACTGGGGCGAGTTTTTCATCGCTTGGCTGGCTACAGGCCGGCCTTTGCACGCACTGCACCGTTCAGTGTTCGTTCACGGGCCACTGGTCATCGTCGGCTTCCCGTGCCTGATGGGAGACGAGACGGCATTCATGGAATTGCTCACCAGCGGGGAAGGCGGAGACCACGACTGCGAAGCCGATCCGCTGGACTGGCTGCCGAAGGCTCTCCTTCCGCACGGCGCGGCGTCGCGCACGCTCTGGCTGATGCACGAGCCGCCGACGGGCACGCCTCTTACCAAGGTCGGGAGTGTGGTCGAGGGCAATCCAGAGTGGTTGACCGCCATCGAGCGCTACTCGCCGTGGCTCACCGTCTCCGGCCACGACCACATCACGCCGCGCAAGTCGAAGCGGTGGCACCATCGCATCGGACGCACGGTCTGCGTGAATGCCGGCCAGACTGACTCCGGGCCGCTGCACTACTGCCTCATCGCGGCGGCATTTGCGTCCGACGCGCCGACGCTGCCTCGACGAATGACCATCCAAGTGCGACCCGGCGGGGAAACGGTTGAGCTGCCGACCTGATACCCAATCATGAAGACTCCGAACTGGATTTACCTCGACCTCGAAGCGCAGCACGCAGCGGCGGATGTCGGCGGCTGGGATCACATCGACCGGATGAAGTGCTCCGTCGCCGTCACGTTCAGTCTTCGCGAGCACCGCCTGCGCATCTACACGGATGACTCCTTGCAGGAGCTGGCAGCGAACCTCAAGTCGGCAGACTGCGTCATCGGCTACAACCTGTTGCGGTTCGACTTGGTGATTCTGGAGGGCTACGCCGGCATGGACCTTGCCGGTATCCGGTGTCTGGACATGCTCCACGAGTTTCGACGGGCAATGGGACACACGGCAGCGTTGGATAGCCTGTTGCAGGCCACGTTTGGCATGCCGCCGGGAACCGACGGGAGCACGCTCATCCGTTGGTGGCACGAGGGGAAGACGCTCGCCGTCGCGGGTGAGTGCTGCAACGACGTGCTGGCCATGCGGCGATTGCACGCGCACGCGCTGGAGCACGGCCAGGTGCGGTTCCGCAATAAGTTCGAGAAGCTCCAGACTGCACCCGCCAACTGGTCAACGCGCCGGGCCGTGCGGTGGCAGGGCAAGCACCATGTGCGCTGAGACCTGGGTGGACTGGTCTGACGGCACGCCATCATCCAATCAGAATGGAGCCCAGTCCTTGTCCCAGCCATCGCCGGCAATCCACTGCTCGACCGCGATTCGCGTCGCCGGTGACACGGGCCGGTTTCGGGGACCGGAGAGTTCCCCGATTTGCCAGCCCTGCTGCGTCCGCATGATCTGGAGGGTGGCACGCTCCGGGGCCAGCACGCGGTAAATGAATTGGTTTCCGCGCGCCACGCACTTCGCGTAAGTGACCACACAGTTTTGCTGCTCGCGCCCCTCCTCCGCCAGCATGGCCGGGACCGTCAAGGGCACGATGGTCTCGCTGCCTTGGATCGGTGGCTTGGGAAACTCCACGGGTTCCTGGGCGGAAGGCACCTTCAGATTCAGTTCAGCGGCCAGCCGATCGTGATGCCGGGTCAACTGGGCCAGCGAATCGAACACCGGCAGTTGTCGTGGCGGGACCAAGGTTGCCGCCATCTCCAATGTGTCCTGAAGAATGCGGACGCGGCTGGAGACAACGCCCCACTCCATGATGCTGTTCGACAACTCGCGGAGCAGCCGCGTTGACGCGAGCGGCCGCAAGCGCGGGTCGGTGACCACGCACAGCACCGTCGCCGTCAGACGTGGAAGCTGGCTCATGGAGTCAGCAACTGCCGTCTGGTGGAGCACGCGTCGCAATTGCAGCAGGGTTGTGAGATTGCAGGCTTCAGGGGGAATCTTGCGCAGCAGATTCACCGTCCGCTCGGTGGCGGGGAAGCCCAGCCAGCCGGCGATGTCCCGCTGGCGTCGGCATATCCAGCGCCGCGCGTCGCGGAGCGGCTGGGTCGGTCGCGGCGAGCGAAATGTCCGGTTGGAGGCGAGACAGAAGGCCAGTGCCGGGTTGATGTGCACTAGGTCGAAGGCACCGGGACAGCGGAGCAGCAGCACCGCGATGTGCCATTGTCGGCAGGCAAACTCGCCGACGAGTCCTCGGACCTGGACGGGAATTCCGCTGAAAAAGGAGCTGAGCGCTTCAAATTCTGCCTCCTCGGCCTGCTCGCAGCGCTCGCGGTGTGCTGCCTGCGCGACCGTCCGCTCAGGATTGAGCGGCTCGGCACCGGGGTTTTCCCGAACCATCGCCTCGACATCCAGCTCACGGATATAATCTGGCATCTCCAAGCGGGGCGATCCGCGTCGGGCACTTCGCCCCGTCTGCACTGAGGCAGGCTTGATCTGGATTTCGGGCCGGACGGAGATCCACTCCGGCCCGGCAGCGGTCTTTTGCCACGCACGCAAGTCAGGCCAGCCTTTCACCACCGTGACCGACTGCTTGGTGGCTAGATAGAGCTTACCGTCCTTGAAGTGCGTGCCCCAGCGAAAGGCGGGACGCTTGTTGTAGCTCATGAGGGTTGGGAATTCGGTAGGGGCACGACGGTTGATTGTCGTGGCTGGGCTACTGCTCCACGGCTGCCAAACTTTTTATCCCGGCGCCATGCTGGACGTTCCCGCCGACAACTTCGATCCGCATCGCGGCAAGATAGAATACCCAGTGCTTCAGCGATGATACCTTCGCGCTGTTCTGCACCTCCGGCACCAGCGGGGATCCCCGCACTTCGTAGAACGAGAACCGCCGGAAATAGCCGCGTCCACAATGCCCGCCGAGATGCTGGCCATCGAAATCCAACGTCACTGCTACGTGCATGGCGGCACCAAACACGAGCTGTATGCGGTCGATTTTTCGCTCCTCGTAGTCATCCGTAACGTCCAGCGACCAGGTGCCGAACGTGACGATGGCGTTCATGCTGTCGCCTGTTGTCTCGACGCGCGCGTCGTGGCCAGCAATGGGTTCGGCAACCAGTGGTCTGCAATAGAGATGCTCCTGCCCCCGCAAGGACGCCAGCCGCGCCTCATTTCGGACGAGGCGGAGTTCGGCGCGGTCCCACACGCCGCATTCTCCGGGTTTGTGTGGCCGCCATTGCGCCGAGTGTTCATCGTCCCACTCACGGGTGCATAGCCTGCATTCCTCTGGCGTGTGTGACCGGAGGGCTTCAAGTTTCGCACGCCGCCGCTCGATCACTTTCTCCAGTTCCGCCTCCGTGGTCATGAGCGCCTGCCTTTCGTTCCCTTGCGCTGCGTCGGTGCAGGCGGCACCAGCAGCTCTGGCCGGGATTCCAGATACTTCACCGCGCAGCCCGTGCGATCAATTCCGGCGCTGCAATGCACGAGCCACGGTGGCGGCAGAGCGGACAGCGCCGCGCGGAGCTGGAACAGTTCGGCCTGCTCCAAGGGCGGCGCCGCGTGATCCGTCACCGGGATGTGCATAATCTGAAATCCCGCCTCACGATAGCTCGCGAACAGGTTCACGCCCTGCGATCCGTAGAAGCGCACCAGTTCTTCCGTGCTGAGGAAGCAGACGATGGAGTTGACGCCCAAAGCTTTCACCCGCGCAATCCACTCCCGGACGACGAGCGCGATTTCCCGCTCATCCCACCAGCCGGGGCGGCTGCTGCGCGCCAGCACCCCTTCTTTTACCCATGCGATTTGGTCTTCCATAAATGTCAGATTGTGAACACCCGGTTGACGGCGGGATGCCCGTATTCGGTGCCGCCGGTGTGGACCACGAGGTTGCGCGCCACGCGCGCGGTGCCCTCACCATGCGTGTGTCCGCACAACACCGTTACCCGGCAGCGCGGATGTTGTCCCGCCACCTCGGCGATGGCCTCGCCAGCAGCGAAGTTGCAGAAGTGCGGGAGAAAATCCGGCTCGGACACCCGGCCTTCATGCCACGCGGCCTGCGGAAACGGCGGCACGTGCGTCAGCATGAAGACGTGCTTGAACTTCGCCATCGCCTCCGGCAGCACGCGACGGAAGTAAGCCGCCGAGTCATCGCCCCGCGCGGCCAGCTCCGCAAAGAGTTCGGCCTGAGTAAGTCCCCGGAGGTCGCCGATGAGCACGAAATCGTTCAGCACGACCGGCGACTTCATTCCGCTCCCCGCGCGGCCATCGGCCCAACCGCGATGCCCAACCAACCCAGTGTCCTTGGACAGGCGCACGACCTCGCCCTTCCCCAAGTGCTGAATCTTCGGGTTCTGCGCGCAGAACTCGTCCACCAGCCCGTCCACACCCTCGAAGGTGCCGCCGTAGAAGTCATGGTTGCCGAGCACCAGATACACGGGGCACGTCACCGCCGCGCGCAGCCAGGCGAGGTGCTTCGGGAGCAGGTTCGCCGTCGAGAGGTCGCCGGAGACGAGCAACGCCGAAGGACGATGGGCGCGGATGTCCTTCGCCAGCGCGAGAAGGCCCAACTCACCCACAAAGTCCAAGTGGGGGTCAGTGATCCAAACGAGTTTCATGTCGGTGCGTTCAGGCTGCGAAGCCGATGCGGCGTTCGGTCACCTCCACGTCGCCTTCCTCGCCCGGATTGTAGATCTCCGCGAGCGAGTAGTCGGCCCGGCTGGACAGGCTCACACCCTTCGCCGCCGCGAGCCGCTGCGCCTGGGCGGGATTGAGCCGCCGGAATTCACGACTGATCCGCATTCTGCCGGGGCGGATGATTGCCGGGTCCAGCTTGCCAGGGTGGCAGTTCACCGTGCAGACCAGATGCACCGGCAGAAACTCGCCCAACAGGCCGTCGGAGATGTTCAGCAGGTTGGCGAGACTACCCCGGTTCTCGGCGTTGCGATGCTCCAGCAGCGCCTCGGCGTCCTCCAGCAGCACGACGAAACTAGTGCGTGGTGTGCCTCGGAGCTGACCGGCCCAGAATTCCGTCAGCGCCGGGCTGCTCAGGAGGCGGTGCTCCGTCACCGGGATGAAGTAGAAACGGTGCGAGTCTGCCAGCTTGTGGATCAGGTGCCGCAGGAAGCTGGTCTTGCCGCAGCCCGGCTCACCCCGCAGCAACGCAATGCCGCTGCTCTTCAGCTTGAGGCACTGAAGGAAGCGTCGCTCCCAGTCCGGGAAGTCATCCCCGTAGTGCAGCGCCAGCTCGCCATCATCCATCACGGAAGGCCGGAGCAGCTTGACGGTCTCCACGCCCACGTCGCCGCGCTGGTGCCGGAGCAGGTGGAAGCGTGGCTCTGGCTTGGGTTGCCGGAGGCACTGTTTGACGAGGTCGGCCAGCAGTTCGGCAGCCACCTCCCGGCGCGTGGCGAACACGGTGAGTTGGTCGTCATCCAGATCCACGAACACGTCACCCTCCAGCTTGAAGAGCAGCCTGCGCATGCGTTCGGCCTCGGTGCCGACCGACTTGGCATCCCGCACGACATCCGAGCGCCGCAGATGCGGCCCGAACCGCTCCACCAGTTTCGGCGCGTCCCAGTCCCCAGCAGCGCATTGGGCGTGATAGTCACCGCCGTTGAAATGGTCGTAAATCGGGAGCCGGAAGAAGTTCAGCTCGCGCGGGATCATGTAGTCCCAGAAGGGGTCGGGGGTCGGATCGAGTGATTCGCTCATTCTTACACAATACCATCCGCGTCGTCTCCTGTAACGGACTGGCGTTGTCAGCAATGATTGTCCTTACCCAAGAATCGGATTTCTGCTCCCCTCAAGCTGCCAGCTCGCGCAACTTGTCGGCCAGCCACACCATCGCCAGCGTGTCGAGCTGGCAGTATTCCTCCAGGTGCTTGCGCACCCTGGCACGCTCCTCGGCGCTGACCTCAGAGAACGTCACGCGGACAAACTCCAGGCTGGCCGTGCCGCCTTCGCCGATGGCCAGCTCGCTGTAATCCTTGCCAGTGAATGCCGGCAGGACCGCCTTGATGGAAGCCGACCCATGCTGCGCCGGGTGGTAGCAGTGAAATTTCCGGAATGGCTCCAGCAAGTCCACGATCCGCGATTGAAGCGATTGCACCCAGGCGGCGTGATGCGGCAACTTCCGCGCGCAGGCAGCTAGCACGCCGCGTTCAAAAGGGGCGTTGTAGGCGATGATGGACCCCGTTGGCCCGATGCGTTCCGCCAGGGAGGCCATGAAGCGCGGACGCGGATCCCCACGACCTTCCGCAAGGAACGAATGATGCTCTGGTTCTGCACCCGGCTGGCGCACGACGTGCAGCGAAAATTGAAAGGGGAGCTGCTCGAACGGTCTGGAACCATCGAACAGCGGCACCGCCGACCCCATGGTCTCGAAGTCGAGATAGTGAAGCGGATATTCTAGGCGACCGAGGAACGCCCGGACTTGCGCCGGTTCGGTCTGGGCCTGGTTGGCGAGGATGGCGCTCTGCTGGATGCGCTGCACCTTGCTGAGGCTTGTGGTGGCCGGGATGTCTGCGATGGCGGTGACGCCCTGCGCGAGCAGTTGAAACGCCTTCTTGGTGCCCCGGTAAAGCGTGGTGACGTTGTGCTCCGGCAGGAAGCTCCAACACACGTGGGTCAACGGGCACTCGTAAGGGCTGTTGCAGTGCGGCCCGATGTTCACGACCGGATGCTCGGCCGCACCGATTACGCGCGCGAATCCGCTGATCCGGTCCTCGATCTGGGCGCTCAACGCGAAGACCTGCCGTGTCACGTCCACTTGGGTGAAAAGCCGGTGTGGATCAACGTCACCCTGCCGCACGTAACTGGAATTGATGTGGAGCACGTAGCACCGGCGAATCGTCAACCCCGCCGCCGTGCAGACGTGCGCTTGAAAGGCCACGTCCTGCAAATACACGTCCTTGACGCTGGTGGAACTCTTCACCTCGATGATGTCCCATGCGTCCTCGGCGACTGGGTTCAGGATGTCGATGCGCGCGTAACCGCCCGCCGCGCGGAAGGCGGGTTCAAAGAGGGGCTTGCGCACTGCCAGTTGCCGCCGGGTCTCAGAACACACCTCATCGAAGTCGGCCGTGCCGCGCGCAATCTCCAGCCCATCCGGAAACCGGCGCTTCGCCCAATCGCCGACTTCGTGGCCCTGCTCGAAGATGGCCTGCGTCTGCGCGCCGGGCGCCTCAAGCTGGTCCTTGGCGTTGTAGCGGAACCAGAGGAGCTTCTGGCACTGTAAGCCTTGGACGTAGGTGGATTTGGAGAGGAGTAGTTGGGACATTATTGGATTATTACCGCAAGAAATGCACGAAAGCCTGTTCGTTCGTTAGCGATGAACCGTATCCGGGTGTGCTGTTGAACCAACGGGGGCGCTTTTTCCATCCATTGCCCAAGGCAGCCGGGTGGTAGAATTGGCGGATATGAGGATGGCTTGCCGGAAGCCCGTCGAATCTGCTTCCACTCAAAAACAAGTTGATGAACCAGCTTGGCACGCCGGTTCTGATTGCCGTGTGCAGCGCTGTCGCGTTGCCGTCATACGCCCAGCCACCGAGCGTGCCAATGCGGTCTGGGTTCAAACATTGCACGAGTTGGTTAACCCAGGTGGGAATTGTCCGCACTTTGGAAAAGCTGCCGTGAATACTGGCGCTGTCGGTTGCGCTTTTGCCCGACCGAAACCACGGCCATACATTAACTACAAGGATTCGCTTTCTTGCGATGAACCGTTCAAGCAAAAGCTGTTCTTCCCCCAAAAAGCACCTGCCGCATGGAGGAGCAGGCGCTCCCGCTGCTGAGTAAATTGCCCCAAACAGATTTACTGTCGAGGGATCCGTCGATTGATAAAAAAGATTCAGACCCGTCACGCCCCAGTCAACGCCGGGTAAGACCGGAGCGAGCGGGTCGTCTAGTGGTCCGTGGTCCGGAGCCAGGATCAGGATCGGTCCCTCTTTGCCATCGTAGTCTGTTGGATATTGCGCCCAGCAGTTGAGACAAAAATCGGTCCAAGTGCCGAACATCACGGACAGACCGACAGGAAACTTTGCGAGAAAGCCGTGCGGATTGCTTTTCTTGACGGCAGCAAGGTGCGGCACATGACCCAGAATTGGAGTCAACGGTCGCGCGACGGGAAAAAGTGGGGAGCCAGCAAGCAGCCCGGCCATGCCTAGCGGAGCAGTCGCTGGTGGTTCTCCATTTGCGAGAAAATTTAGCGGGAGATGGCCTGGCAGAGTTGGCGGTGTGGTTCCGCCGTGGGCAGTATCCCTAGCAAGCACCTCCAAGCAGGGGAAATTTGTTTGGACGAAGTTCCAAATTCGATGACGTGGCATGGGGTAATTTTGCGGGTTGAGGACCAAGGTGTCGATTCAGGAATCAACGGCTCCCTCCTTCAACACGTCTCGTTTTGTCGTGTCACGCGTCATGCGGAGTTTGCGGCGAAGGTCTTCAATTGAATTCTCCGGAACCACGCCAGAATTCAACCACGCTCCGAAGTCGGTCAGCCACTTTCGGTAACTTGGGGGAGACATCTTTGCCAACCTGATTTGGACGGCTCTCAACTGCTCGCCGTTGACGATCCCGTGCAGGACGAGGAACGCCGTTTTCTCCGCCAAGTCCTCAACGTCCGTATCGGCGAATTGCCACATTCTGGGGAAATCACACCAGTGATTTCTGGAACTCGCCAATGTGCCTCGATGATGAACCAAGTGTGACCACTCGTGGATAAGCACAACGGTCTCGACCTCGCTGGGCAGGCATCCGAGTTCCTCTGCCACTTGGCGGCATTTTTGCACGCAAAGTGTCACGCCTCCGGATTCGCGGTCGTAGAGTCCAAGAATATCAGCGCCCCCATGCTCTAGTTCAGAGACGATGTTCGGTGAGCAATGATGGTTGACCCGATAACGCTCCGGTGGCGTGCAACCCAGTTCGCAAACCGTTAGTATGAGGTCGAAAGCGCGCTGATGAGCCGGTGTCAGGGCGCCCCCAAGTGGGCGGCGCGTAAGCCCCTGCTCGGCGGCAAACTTGTCGAGAGCCTGCTCGATGAGTGGGTCGGGCGGGTCGTTAAGTTTCATGACGATTCCTTGTGCCAGTCGGCTGCGGTTGGCCTTTCCGACATCACTGCGGGATGTTGGCCTTGAAGCGTCCCTGCGCATCGTAGATTTTCACATTGCCGCGTTCAAACGTGATGGCCACGGCATCACCACTGGCCACCGCGCTCTTGGCGTGCGGGGCAGCGATGCTGCAAATGTTTCTGCCCTGGCCGTCATACAACTTGACGCTCTGGCCCGTAATTCTCGCTGCGGCTGCTTTCTGGTTCATAGTATCACTTTCGTTTTGTTCTCAACTTGTTTGTTTGCGCTGAGCATCCACCGCAGTGGCCCGACCGGTTGAGACTTCGTTCGCGCCTCGGCAGTGGATCGTTCAAGACCGAACGCATGCTTATCCCACGTTGTGGACGAGCGACAGGACTCGTGTTGTTGACAAG